>NZ_VXCZ01000003.1:0-353649 GCF_052850795.1 Pseudomonas sp. 910_23
TCAAGAGCGGCTCGCTTCGCATCGTGGTTACTGTTGGCTGCTATCAAGTTGTGCAACGGGTCGGCCTATATCGCACCGGACGTTAATTGACACTTTTCAGATAATTAACCGGCCACTGGTTAAACAAATAATGGCGTCATGATTAAGACATTTTCTGTCAACTATTCCGAATGGAAAGGAGGGGTGTCACTGTGAGAGATTTCGGCCGCAACACGTAACACTCTCACATAACTGATTATCAACAGGTGACTTATATGTCTTCCATAGAAAGCCTTCCCATCGGCGGTACATGGACCCAGTCCGAATTACGTGGCACAGACCAGCGCGAACGCCTGGAGGCCAGGCGCGGCGAGCCTTCAGTGCTGGTCGGCGGGGCAGGCGGCGACCAACTGGTGGGGCGTCAGGGTGCCAATACATTCAAATATGAAAAAAGCACCGACTCTCTCAGCGATGATCCGGACACGATCCTGAATTTCAATCCGAAAGAAGATCAGATCGATGTGTCCCTGATGTTAAAGGACCACGCTATATCAGCAATCAACATTCAACCAGGCCCGCCTGTGGAGGTGGGCGATGTGCAACTGAGCCACGCGTTCGGCGTGAGTACATTGACTATCAAAGTCAATGCCGAAAGGCCGAACTTTTCCGTACGCGTTGATGGTGTAAATCTATTGCCGCAGCATATTAATTTCTTCCATTCGGATTAAGCCTACGGGTTCTCCAGGTCATGCCCCAGCGACTGGATAAACAGTGAAAACAACTCGGGCTGTGACGAGATATCGAGCTTGGCGTAAAGGTGCCTGCGGTGCACTTTGACCGTGTCCGGCGAGATATTGAGGCGTTCGGCCATGGCCTTGGAGGAAAAACCCCGCAACACCAGGCGAGCGATTTCCAGCTCGCGGTCCGACAGTACACCACTGCCGAAATGACTCAGCGCGTCCCGAATCTGACTGTCTATTGCCGGTGCTCGCTGAGTGCTTTGCTGCCAGTGCTGCTGCATCAATGGCAGCACCCAAGCAGCCAGTGTGGTCAACAGCCCGGTTTCCTCAAAGCTGAAGCGTCGCTGCATACCCAGGGACAGTGAAAGCGTGCCCGTGCCGGGCAATTGCAGGATCAACTGCACTTCGTCTTCCAGCACGTTGTCGTGGAAGTAGTTGAGGAAGTACTCACTCTGGCGAAAATGGTCCGGCGCCACTTCCTCCAGGCGGTACACGCCGCTGGCATAGTTCTCGCGGCACGCCTGGTAGAACGGGTCGAGCAGGTACAGACCGTTGAGGTACACCAGCATCGACGCCGGTTTGCTGCTGGGCTGGGCGTCGTACTCCTCAAGGGCCTGGGGCGGGCCGTCCAGCGGGTAGAAAATCGCCAAGGCGTTATCGAAGGGCAGGCATTGGTGCAATAACAGCACCAATTGTTTCCAGAACCGTTCGGTGCCGATTTGTGACAGGGTGCGCCCCAATCCCGCGTGCATGCCGATTTCCCGGAACAGGCTCATATCACTGGCTCCCCTCAAAAGATCGGCCAAGGGTTCGGCTTTTAGCCGGTACCGTCAAGGGGAGTACGCCAATAGGGGAATTGGCCTACCGGCCCGCCAGCCGATAACGTCGTCACTATTCAACGGGAAGCATATCCCGCACACACACACATCATTTTTCGTTTCTGCCTCACACCAAAAACAACGACAGAGGATAACGATATGAGCGCTACCCCCACGCCCGATGGCGTGCTCAAGCCCACCTTGAGCGTCTTTGATGTAGTGGCTATCACCGTTTCTGCGGTGACGCCGGCCAGTTCCGTATTTGTGATCGCCCCGTTCGCCATTCAGCAAGCGGGCAGCGGTGTGTTCCTGGCGTTTGTGATGGCCGGGCTGCTGGCGTTGATGTTCGCCTTCTGTTACGCCGAACTCGGACGCGCCCATAACAGTGCCGGTGGCGAGTATGTGTATGCCAAGCGCGTGTTTGGTGGCATGGCCGGCTACGCCACGTTCCTGACGGTGCTGGTGATGTTGCTGTTTATTCCGCCGGTATTGGCGACTGGTGCGGCGACTTATCTGAATAATGCCTTGGGTACGAACTTCGACTCCCAAACTGTCGCCCTGGTGATCGTGGTGTGCAGCTACGCCCTGGGCATTCTCAATATCAAGCTCAATGCCTGGATTACCGGCACCTGCCTGCTGTTGGAAGTGGCAGCGTTGCTGGTGATTGTGGTGATCGGCTTCGGCAACCCGGTGCAGCCGGCCAGCGTATTGTTCCAGCCGCAGATCGTCGTAAACGGCGTGTTGCACCTGGCGCCCTGGGCTCTGGTGATCGGTGCCGTCGGTATTGGCCTGTTCTCATTCAATGGCTACGGCCCGGCGGTATTGCTGGCCGAAGACATGAAATGCGGCGGCAAGGGGGTACACAAGGCGGTGCTGTGGTCCCTGGGGTTGGTGGTGGTGATCGAACTTGTGCCAATCACCGCACTCTTGATCGGCGCGCCGTCCCTGAGTGAGATGATCAGCAGCCCCGACCCCATTGGCTATCTGTTGACCAGTCACGGTAATGAAACCCTGTCGCGGTTGGTCAGTGCCGGGATTTTCCTGTCGGTGTTCAACGCAATTGTGGCCATTGTCATCCAGATCGGCCGGGTGGTGTTCAGCAGCGGACGCGATGCACTGTGGACGCCGAGTATCAACAAGCTGTTCACGCGGATTCATCCGCGCTGGGATTCGCCGTGGCTGGCTACGTTGTTCCTGGCGATTCCTTCGGCGCTGTTGAGTTTCAGCTCGAACCTGGCGGATCTGACGTCGTTCAGCGTGTTGCTGATCATGCTGGTGTACCTGGTGGTGGCGCTGAGCGCGCTGATGAGCCGGGTGCTGCTGCGTGATCGCGAACATCCCTATCGCATGCCATTGTGGCCGTTGCCGGCCGTGCTGGCGGTGCTCGGCGCGGGGTATCTGTTGGTGACCTTGATCCTTGAGGCGTCGATGCGCGACATCATGGTCATTATCGGCTTGCTGGCGCTGTCGGTGATTTTGTATTGCATCAGTGGCCGGTCGAGTCCGGTCTTTCAGAAATTGTAAGGAGTGGGTATGCGCGCACGTCAATTGGGTATCACGCTGGGGCTGGGCACGCCTGGCGAATTGAATGCCATCACCGATGTTCCCGGGGTTCGCGTCGGTCACACCACGCTCAAGACGCGTATCGACGGCAAGCAGGTGCGTACCGGCGTGACGGTGGTCCAGCCGCGCGCCGGTGAGGCCCGGCATCAACCCTGTTTTGCCGGGTATCACGTGCTGAACGGCAATGGTGATGCCACCGGCCTTGAGTGGATCAACGAGGCCGGATTGTTGACCACGCCGATGGCCATCACCAACACCCACAGCGTCGGGATCGTGCGTGACACCTTGATCGCCCTGGAGCGCGAACGCCTGCAAGACCCCGCGGTGTACTGGTGCATGCCGGTGGTCATGGAAACCTATGACGGCCTGCTCAACGATATCTGGGGCCAGCATGTGCAACCTGAGCATGTGCGCCAGGCACTCGACCATGCCGAAACCGGCCCGGTGCAGGAAGGCGCCGTGGGCGGCGGCACCGGGATGATCTGCCATGAGTTCAAGGGCGGCATCGGCAGCGCATCCCGGCGCTTGTCGGCGGAGCAGGGCGGCTGGACCGTCGGCGTATTGGTGCAGGCCAACCATGGCAAGCGCCAGGAGCTGCGGGTCGATGGCTACCCGGTGGGCCGACATTTGATGGACATCACTTCGCCCTTTGCCGAGCAGGGCACGCCCGGCATGGGGTCCATCGTGGTGATTATCGCCACCGACGCGCCGTTGCTGCCCCATCAGTGCCAACGCCTGGCGCAGCGGGCGTCCATCGGTATCGCACGCACCGGTGGCGGCACCGAGGATTCCAGCGGTGACTTGTTTCTGGCCTTTGCCACCGGTAATCAGGATTTGCCGCAGGCGGACTACGGGCGCAAGGACCTGCCGCTGCGTACCGCGTTGCATATGGTCAATAACGATCATATTTCTCCACTGTTCAGCGCGGCGGCGGAGGCAGTGGAAGAAGCCATCATCAACGCGATGCTGGCAGGGGAAGACATGACCACACAGGCGGGTGTCCAGGTGCCTGGCCTGGCCGGCGAGACCCTCTTGGCAGCATTGCACAAGTGTGGCTGGAGTGTGCCCCGGCAATAGGGGACACTGCACTTTAATAGTGCAAGTAGTGGCTATTTAATGCCGCTAATGACACCGTGACAATATATTGGATCCATTACTCAAGTGCGCCGCTCAACTTGGAGCGGCTTTACTGCTATTTAATATTTAAATAATGCGGCGCTCGAATTCGGCGGGTAAAAGCAAGCGTTCCCAGTAAACACTGCGTGCGACTTCCTCAAGTTGTACCTGTGTCACATTTTTGCTGTGGAAATAGATGTAGACGAAAGATTTCAAGTTGTGTCAGTTTTCTTACGCCTTCAAAAGAGGTGAGTGATAGGACTATCCTCGCCCGCGAGGTTCCTATCGAACAAAGACTGATGCACTTGCAAACAAGGAAGTACGTTTATGTCAAAAGTAAAAGACAAAGCTATTGTATCTGCCGCGCAAGCCAGCACTGCTTACTCGCAAATCGATAGCTTCAGCCATTTGTATGACCGTGGCGGTAACCTCACAGTCAATGGCAAACCGTCCTACACCGTGGACCAGGCAGCGACCCAGCTGCTGCGGGATGGCGCCGCGTATCGGGACTTTGATGGCAACGGCAAGATCGATCTGACCTACACCTTCCTCACCTCGGCTACCCAGAGCACCATGAACAAACATGGCATCTCAGGGTTCAGCCAGTTCAACGCCCAGCAGAAAGCACAGGCCGCACTGGCCATGCAATCCTGGTCGGATGTCGCCAACGTGACCTTTACCGAAAAGGCTTCCGGCGGTGACGGTCACATGACCTTCGGCAACTACAGCAGCGGCCAGGACGGCGCCGCGGCCTTCGCTTACCTGCCCGGCACCGGTGCGGGCTACGATGGCACCTCGTGGTACCTGACCAACAACAGCTACACGCCGAACAAGACTCCGGACCTGAACAACTATGGTCGGCAGACCCTGACCCACGAAATCGGCCACACCCTGGGCCTGGCTCACCCTGGCGACTACAACGCCGGGAACGGCAACCCGACCTATAACGACGCGACCTATGGACAGGACACGCGTGGCTATAGCCTCATGAGTTACTGGAGCGAGAGCAACACCAACCAGAACTTCAGCAAAGGTGGCGTCGAGGCTTACGCTTCCGGCCCGCTGATCGACGACATCGCCGCGATCCAGAAGCTCTACGGTGCCAACCTCAACACCCGCGCCGGCGACACCACCTACGGGTTCAACTCCAACACCGGGCGTGATTTCCTCAGCGCCACATCCAACGCCGACAAGCTGGTGTTCTCGGTGTGGGACGGTGGCGGCAACGACACCCTGGACTTCTCTGGCTTCACTCAAAACCAGAAGATCAACCTCACTGCCACCTCGTTCTCCGATGTTGGCGGCCTGGTCGGCAACGTGTCGATCGCCAAGGGCGTCACCATCGAGAACGCATTCGGCGGTTCGGGCAACGACCTGATCATTGGTAACCAAGTCGCCAACACCATCAAGGGCGGGGCCGGCAACGACCTCATCTACGGCGGCGGCGGTGCGGACCAACTGTGGGGCGGTGCCGGCAGCGATACCTTCGTGTACGGTGCCAGTTCCGATTCCAAGCCAGGGGCTGCGGACAAGATCTTTGACTTCACCTCCGGTTCCGACAAGATCGATCTGTCGGGCATCACCAAGGGGGCGGGCTTGAGCTTCGTCAATGCGTTCACCGGCCATGCCGGCGATGCTGTGCTGAGCTATGCCTCGGGTACTAACCTGGGCACCTTGGCCGTGGACTTCTCCGGGCACGGCGTGGCGGATTTCCTCGTCACCACCGTTGGCCAGGCAGCCGTCAGCGACATCGTGGCCTGATGCACGGCGCGGCGCCTCGGCGCCGCGCTCCAGGATGGAGCTTTATATGCCACGTTTTTCTCATTTGATCGCCTGTGCTTCGCAGGTGTTGTTCGTTTTGGCAGGAGCCCACGCAATGGCTAGCAGTCTTGTATTACCGACCTCCGCCCAGTTGGCCGGGCATTGGCAATTGAAGCAGCAGGACCAGGTATGCGCACTGGATTTATTGGAACAGGCCAATGCCCTGGGAGGCGATATCGCTTGTGTGGAGCAATGGCTAGGCGACAAGCCACAAACGTGGTCGCCAACGCCGGACGGCATTTGGTTGTTTAACGCCGAAGGCTCTGGAATCACGCATTTGAATCGCCAGAAAGAAGGTGAATATCAGGCCCGCACTAAAGCCGGGAAAGTTGTCGAGCTGAAACGAACAACTTAGTTAAAAGTTATAAGCATATAACTCGATTTAGTAGTTGGCCATGCGCTTCATCGGCAGGGCGACTATTACGTGCAGTGCGCTCCAGGAAGATAAAACAATATGGCGAAGTCCCAAGGGGTTGCGCCCTTATTCAGGGCGCTGGGTGAATACAAGAGTATTTTGATCAGCGTTGGCTGTTTCACGGCATTGATTAACCTGCTGATGCTGGTGCCGTCGATTTACATGTTGCAAGTGTATGACCGTGTGTTGTCCTCCCAGAATGAAACCACCCTGGTGATGTTGACGCTGATGGTCGTGGGCTTCTTTGCGTTTATTGGCCTGCTTGAGGTTATCCGCAGCTTTATCGTGATTCGCATCGGCAGCCAGTTGGAGCGGCGTTTCAATCTGCGCGTGTACAAGGCCGCATTCGAACGCAACCTGCAACGCGGCCAGGGTCATGCCGGGCAATCCCTGGGCGACCTGACCGCGCTGCGTCAATTCATCACCGGGCCTGCGTTGTTCGCGTTCTTTGATGCGCCATGGTTCCCGATCTACCTATTCGTGATTTTCCTCTTCAACGTGTGGCTCGGCGTGCTGGCCACGGCTGGCGCGGTATTGCTGATTGCCCTGGCTTGCCTGAATGAATACCTGACCAAAAAACCATTGGGCGAGGCGGGTGTGTTTTCCCAGCAGTCAACCCAATTGGCCACCAGCCACCTGCACAACGCCGAGACGATCCAGGCGATGGGTATGCTCGGTGCATTGCGCAAACGCTGGTTCGGGGTGCATTCGCAGTTTCTGGGCTTCCAGAACACCGCCAGCGATACCGGGTCGGTCATTACCTCTCTGAGCAAATCCCTGCGCCTGTGCCTGCAATCTTTGGTATTGGGGCTGGGCGCCTACCTGGTGATCAAGGGCCAGATGACCGCCGGGATGATGATCGCAGGCTCCATCCTGATGGGCCGCGTACTCAGCCCCATCGACCAACTGATCGCGGTGTGGAAGCAATGGAGTTCGGCCAAGCTGGCTTACCAGCGCCTTGATGGGCTGCTGCGTGAATTCCCGCCAGAGGGCGAGCAAATGGCCTTGCCGGCGCCCAAGGGCCAGGTCAGTTTCGAACAGGTCAGTGCTGGCCCACCGGGGCGGCACATGGCGACCTTGCATCAAGTCAGTTTCAACCTGGCGGCCGGTGAAGTGCTGGGCGTGCTGGGCGCGTCGGGCTCCGGCAAGTCCACCCTGGCCCGCGTGCTGGTGGGCGTGTGGCCGACCCTGGCCGGCACCGTGCGGCTGGACGGCGCGGACATTCACCGTTGGGACCGCGACGACCTCGGCCCGCACATCGGCTATTTGCCCCAGGACATCGAGCTGTTCAGCGGCAGCATCGCCGACAACATCGCACGCTTTCGCGAGGCCGACCCGGAGCTGGTGGTCAAGGCCGCGCAACAGGCCGGTGTGCATGAACTGATCCTGCGCCTGCCCCAAGGCTACGACACGGTGCTGGGCGACAACGGCGGCGGCCTGTCCGGTGGCCAGAAACAGCGCGTAGCCCTGGCCCGCGCCCTGTACGGCGGGCCGCGCCTGATCGTGCTGGATGAGCCCAACTCCAACCTCGATACGGTCGGCGAAGCGGCGTTGGCCAGCGCCATCGTGCAGATGAAAGCCCAAGGCAGCAGCGTCGTGCTGGTGACGCATCGCTCCTCGGCATTGGCCCAGGCCGACAAATTGCTGGTGCTCGGCGAAGGCCATCTGCAAGCGTTCGGGCCCAGCCAGGAAGTGCTGCGGGCGTTGTCCGGGCAACAGCAGGAAGCGCCGAAAGAGAAAACCGGTGTCAGTTTCAGTCGTCAGTACCCGGCCGCAAGGAACCCAGGCGCATGAGCAGTATTACGGTAGAACCTCGTTTCAAAGAGCGCGATGCCCGCTTCTTCGTGCGTATGGGCTGGCTGATGACGGTCGTCGGTGCCGGTGGTTTTTTCCTTTGGGCCAGCCTGGCACCGTTGGATCAGGGCATCCCGGTGCAAGGCACCGTGGTGGTGTCGGGCAAGCGCAAGGCCGTGCAAACCTTCAGCCCCGGTGTGGTCAGCCGCATCCTGGTCAAGGAGGGCGAACTGGTCAAGCAGGGCCAGCCGCTGTTTCGTCTCGACCAGACCCAGAACCAGGCCGACGTGCAATCCCTGCAAGCGCAGTACCGCATGGCCTGGGCCAGTGTGGCGCGTTGGCAGAGCGAGCGCGACAATCTGCCGAGCATTACCTTTCCCACCGAGTTGAGCGCCAATCCTGATCCAGCCCTGGCGTTGGTGCTGGAAGGCCAGCGCCAGCTGTTCAGCAGCCGCCGCGACGCCTTCGCCCGTGAACAAGCCGGGATTCGCGCCAGCATCGAAGGCGCTACCTCGCAGTTGAGCGGTATGCGCCGTGCCCGCAGTGACTTGACCGCCCAGGCCCAATCCCTGCGCGCGCAACTGAGCAATCTGCAACCCTTGGCCGACAACGGCTATATCCCGCGCAACCGGTTGATGGACTACCAGCGCCAGTTGTCTCAGGTGCAGCAGGACCTGGCGCAAAACGCCGGTGAAAGCGGCCGGATAGAGCAGGGCATTGTCGAGTCGCGGCTCAAATTGCAGCAACACAGCGAGGAATATCAAAAAGAGGTGCGCAGCCAATTGGCCGACGCGCAATTGCGCAGCCTGACCCTGGAACAGCAACTCACTTCTGCGGGGTTCAACCTGCAACACAGCGAAATCAACGCGCCGGCCGATGGCATCGCCGTCAACCTCAGCGTGCACACCGAAGGCGCCGTGGTGCGCGCCGGGGAAACCCTGTTGGAAATCGTGCCCCAGGGCACGCGCCTGGAAGTGGAAGGGCATCTACCGGTGCATCTGGTGGACAAGGTCGGCACGCACTTGCCCGTCGATATCCTCTTCACCGCCTTCAACCAGAGCCGCACGCCACGGGTGCCGGGCGAAGTCAGCCTGATTTCCGCCGACCAGATGCTCGATGAAAAAACCGGCGCGCCGTATTACGTGCTGCGCACCAGCGTCAGCGACGCGGCGATGGAAAAACTCCACGGTTTGGTGATCAAGCCCGGTATGCCTGCCGAGATGTTCGTGCGTACCGGCGAGCGGTCATTGCTCAATTACCTGTTCAAGCCGCTGCTGGATCGCGCCGGCTCCGCGTTGACTGAGGAATGAGCATGAAGCCAGTGTTCATTTCGCTATTGCTGGTGTGTGGCAGTGCCCAGGCCGCCATGGGCCCGTTCGATGTTTACGAGCAGGCGCTGCGCAACGATCCGGTGTTCCTCGGCGCGATCAAGGAGCGCGACGCCGGCCTGGAAAACCGCACCATCGGCCGCGCCGGGCTGCTGCCGAGGCTGTCCTACAACTACAACAAGGGCCGCAACAACTCCGAGGCGCATCTGCCCGACGGGCGCGGCGGCAGCTATAGGGACGACCGCAACTACAACAGCTACGGCTCCACCTTCAGCCTGCAACAACCGTTGTTTGATTACGAAGCCTATGCCAACTACCGCAAGGGCGTGGCCCAGGCGCTGTTTGCCGATGAAAGCTTTCGCGACAAGAGCCAGGCGCTGCTGGTGCGGGTGTTGAGCTATTACACCCAGGCGCTGTTTGCCCAGGATCAGATCGACATCGCCCGGGCAAAGAAAAAGGCCTTCGAGCAGCAATTCCAGCAGAACGAGCACTTGTTCAAGGCCGGCGAGGGCACGCGCACGGACATCCTTGAAGCCGAGTCGCGCTACGAGCTGGCCACTGCCGAAGAGATCCAGGCCCTGGATGAGCAGGATGCGTCACTCAGGGAGCTGGGCGCGTTGATCGGCGTGCAAAGCGTCAACATCAACGACCTGGCGCCGCTGAACCAGAGCTTTGCCGCGTTCACCCTGACCCCGGCCAACTACGACACCTGGCATGAACTGGCGCTCACCAACAACCCGGTGCTGGCTTCACAGCGCCAGTCGCTGGAAGTGGCGCGCTATGAAGTGGAACGCAATCGTGCCGGGCATTTGCCGCGAATCACCGCGTATGCCACGTCGCGCAAACAGGAGTCCGACAGCGGCAACACCTACAACCAGCGCTACGACACCAACACTATTGGCGTCGAAGTGAGCATGCCGCTGTATGCCGGTGGCGGCATTTCGGCCTCCACCCGCCAGGCCAGCCGCGCAATGGAGCAGGCCGAGTACGAGCTGGAAGGCAAGACCCGCGAAACCCTGATCGAGCTGCGCCGCCAGTTCAGTGCATGTCTGTCGGGCGTGAGCAAGCTGCGTGCCTACCAGAAAGCATTGGTATCCGCCGAGGCGCTGGTGGTGTCGACCAAGCAGAGCATCCTTGGTGGCGAGCGGGTCAACCTTGATGCGCTGAATGCCGAGCAGCAGCTCTACAGCACTCGCCGCGACCTGGCCCAGGCGCGGTACGACTACCTGATGGCCTGGACCAAATTGCACTACTACGCGGGCAACTTGCGCGACACCGACCTGGCCAAGGTAGACGAGGCCTTCGGCCCGGATAAAAACCTGTAGGAGTTCGCTCCTATAAGGGGAATAACAATAATCAGGAGTGTGCAGATGATCACTGATTCACCGCGTTTCAAACCCTTCACCGCAGGTTCATTGCTGTTGTTGTCCGTTGCGGCACAGGCGCAATACACCGAGACCGGCCAAGCGGGTAACCCGGCCAGTTGGCGTTCGGCCGAATACCAAAGCGATTGGGGCCTGGGCCGTATGAAGGCCGATGAAGCCTACGCCGCCGGGATCAGTGGCCAAGGCGTGAAAATCGGCGCGCTGGACTCGGGCTTCGATGCCAATCACCCCGAAGCCTCCAAAGACCGCTTTCATGCGGTGACCGCCACCGGCACCTATGTCGACGGCAGCGCGTTCAGCACCACGGGCGCGCTCAACCCCAACAACGATTCCCACGGTACTCATGTCACCGGCACCATGGGCGCCGCCCGCGACGGCGTGGGCATGCACGGCGTGGCGTACAACGCGCAAGTCTATGTGGGCAACACCAACGCCAACGACAGCTTCCTGTTCGGCCCGACGCCAGACCCCAAGTACTTCAAGACGGTATACACCGCGATGGTGGATTCCGGCGTGCGCGCCATCAACAACAGTTGGGGCAGCCAGCCCAAGGATGTCAGCTACCAGACCCTCGGTGACCTGCACGCCGCCTACGCCCAGCACTACAACCGTGGCACCTGGCTGGACGCTGCGGCGGATGTGGCCAAGGCCGGGGTGATCAACGTGTTCAGCGCTGGCAACAGCGGCTATGCCAATGCCAGCGTGCGCTCGGCCTTGCCGTATTTTCAGCCGGAACTGGAAGGCCACTGGCTGGCGGTGTCGGGGCTGGATAAGGCTAATAACCAGAAATACAACAAGTGCGGTATCGCCAAATACTGGTGCATTTCCACGCCCGGCGCGCTGATCAACAGCACCATTCCCGACGGTGGTTATGGGGTCAAATCCGGCACCTCGATGTCGGCACCCCATGCCACCGGGGCGTTGGCGCTGGTGATGGAGCGCTACCCCTATATGACCAACGAGCAAGCGTTGCAGGTGTTGCTGACCACTGCCACGCAGCTTGACGGTTCGATCACCCAGGCGCCCAACGCAATCGTCGGTTGGGGCGTGCCGGACCTCGGCCGGGCGATGCACGGCCCGGGGCAATTGCTGGGAGCCATGGATGTGAACCTGGCAGCCGGGCAGGGTGATGTGTGGAGCAACGGTATCTCCGACCAGGCCTTGCTTGCGCGCCAGGCCGAGGACCGCGCCGAGCACAGCGCCTGGCAGCAAACCCTGATCGACAAGGGCTGGCAGAACGGCGTGAGCGCCACCGCCAGCCAGCAGGACCAGACCGACTACGCCATTGGCAACGCCCGCGACCAGGCAGCGGCGAACCGTGTGTATGAAGGCAGCCTGATCAAGTCCGGCGCCGGCAGCCTGGTCCTCAGCGGTGACAGCACCTATCGGGGCGCCACTGTCGTCAATGGCGGCCTGTTGGCGGTGAACGGTTCGCTGACCTCGGCAGTCACCGTGAATGACAGCGGCACCCTTGGCGGTTCCGGGCGTATCGCCGCGTTGTCGGTAAACAACGGCGGCCGCGTGGCACCGGGCAATTCCGTGGGCACCTTGCAGGTAGCGGGAGATGTGAACCTCGGCGCGGGCTCGACCTATGCAGTGGAACTGACGCCTACCAGCAGCGACCGTATTGTCGCGGGCGGCAAGGCGGTCCTGGGCGGCGGCACCGTCACCTTGGCGCTGGAAAACAGCCCCACGTTACTCAGTCAAAGTCAGGTCCAAAGCCTGATTGGCCGGCAATACTCGATCCTTGAGGCCGCGGGCGGCATCCAGGGCCAGTTTGGCCAAGTGCTACCCAACTACCTGTTCCTCGGTGGCACCCTCGACTATGCCGCCAACGCTGTACAACTGAACGTGGGGCGCAACGACGCGAGTTTTGCCAGCGTCGCCGCCACCCGTAACCAGCGCAACGTGGCGGCGGCTGCCGAGCAATTGGGCGCCAGCAACCCGGTGTATGAAAGCCTGTTGCAGTCGCAGTCAGTCGCCACCGCCCAGCAGGGTTTGCAGCAACTGTCCGGTGAAATCTACCCCGCCGTCGGCGCGATGCTGATCAACGACAGCCTGCAACTGCGCAATGCCGTGGGCGAGCGCCTGCGCCACGTACCAGTGAGCGGCGAAAGCAACCTGTGGTTCAAGGCGCTCGGTGCCTGGGGCAAGAGTGACAGCCGCAGCGAAACGGCCGGTTCGACCACCTCCATCGGTGGCCTGTTGGCGGGCGTGGATGGCGCACTGGATGAGCAGACCCGCGTGGGTGTGGTCGCCGGTTACAGCGACAGCTCCTTGAATATGGGCAGCGGCACGCACTCATCGGCGTCCATCGACAGCTATCACTTCGGTGCGTATGCCGGGCGCGAGCTGGGCGACTGGCGCTTGAGTGTCGGCGGTGCCTACAGCTGGCATCGCGGGGATGTGAAGCGCGACCTGCAATGGGGTGATGTCAGCGGCAAGCAAAAAACCAAGCTGGATGCGACCACAGCGCAAGTCTTCACCGAAGCAGCGTACCGCATCCGCCTGCAAGCGGTGGCCTTGGAACCGTTCGCCAACCTGGCCTATGTGCACCTGAACAGCGAGTCGTTCCACGAAAAAGGCGATGCCGCCGCCCTGGAACGCGGTAGTGACCGTCGCGATGCGGTGCTCAGCACCCTTGGCGTACGGGCATTGAAAACCCTGGCCCTCAATGACCACCAGCAACTGGAACTCTCTGGTTCGTTGGGCTGGCAACACAGCCTCACCGCCGTGGAATCCGAAGAGCACTTGGCGTTTGTCGCAGGCGGCCCTTCATTTGCCGTGCGCAGTGCGCCATTGCTGCGTGACGCTGCTTTGGTGGGGCTGCAAGCCAGCCTGGCGCTGAATGCCGCGACGCGGGTCAACCTGGATTACAACGGCCAGTTGGGTGGCCGCGCGAAAACCCAGGGTGTGGGTTTGAGCCTGAACTGGCAGTTCTGAAGACACCGCGAACAAAAAATGTGGGAGCAGGCAAGCCAGCGCCCACATTGAATCGGCGGTGTTCTGGAGAAAGTGATTTACACACGTGCAATAAGAAAACTAAGGAAGGTCACCGTGAAAAAACGCAAGTCAGGGTTAACTACCGCCATCCACACCGGCCCGGGCTACCCGCTCAAGGCGCTGAGCTGCGTGCCATACGGCGCGTTGCTGTGTTGCCTGGCAAGCCTGGGAACCGCTCAGGCTGCACCCTATGTGGAAACCGGCAAGCTGGGTGATGCCGCCAGTTGGCGCAGCAACGAGTTCAAGGCCGACTGGGGCTTGGGCGCCGTGCATGCCGACACCGCGTATGCCGCCGGCTACACCGGCAAGGGCGTCAAGCTGGGGATCTTCGACCAGCCGGTGTACGCCCAGCATCCGGAATTCGCCAGCCCCGACAAGGTGGTGACGATTGTCACCGAGGGCATTCGCCAATACACCGACCCGTATATCCCGGTGAAAGCCGGCGATGCATTCCGTTACGACGGCACGCCGTCCAAGGACTCCAACGGCAAGCTGGGTAACCACGGCACCCACGTCGGCGGCATTGCTGCGGGTAACCGCGATGGCGGGCCGATGCATGGCGTGGCGTTCAATGCGCAAATCCTCACCGCCGAAAACGGTGACCCGGGCCCGGAAGACGGGATTATCCTCGGCAACGATGGCGCGGTGTACAAGGCCGGTTGGGATGGGTTGGTTGCCAGCGGCGCTCGCATCATCAATAACAGCTGGGGTATCGGCATCGGTGACCAGTACGCCAAGGGCGGCCGCGATCCGGCGTTCCCCAATTTCACCGTGAATGAAGCCCAGGCGCAGTTCAATACGATCCGGCCGATCCTCGGCACGATCGCAGGTGGTGCTTATCAAGGCGCCATCGACGCGGCCCGCAGTGGTGTGCTGACCATCTTTGCCGCCGGTAACGACTACAACCGCAACAACCCGGACGCGATTTCCGGCCTGGCGTACTTTGTGCCGGAGATTGCGCCGAACTGGCTGTCGGTGGTGGCATTGCAGCAGAACCCGGACACCGCCAGCCCTGATCCGTATGTGATCAGCACCTTCTCTTCACGTTGCGGCTATGCGGCGAGTTTTTGCGTGTCGGCACCCGGTACCAAGATCTACAGCTCGATCATCAACGGCACCGACCTGAACAACCTGACCACCGACTGGGCCAACAAAAACGGCACTTCCATGGCCGCCCCCCATGTGGCGGGTGCAGCAGCGGTGCTGATGGAGCGCTTCGAGTACATGAGCGGCGACCAGATCTCCACGGTGCTCAAGACCACGGCCACTGACCTCGGCGCGCCGGGTATCGACTCGCTGTATGGCTGGGGCATGATCAACCTGGGCAAGGCGGTCAACGGCCCGGGGATGTTTGTGACCGCCGAGGACATTCCTGCCGAGTTCCGCATTGAGGGCGCCTATGGCAGCGGCCAGTTCGTCGCAGACCTGCCGGGCGTCGGTGCGGTGGTGGACGCGGGCAAACCGACCCAGCGCATTTGCAACGACGTGCACTGCGGGCTGGATGTATGGAGCAACAACATTTCAGGCCATGGCGGCTTGACCAAGCAGGGCATCGGCACCCTGGTGCTGGCCGGCGCCAACACCTACAGCGGCCCGACCCTGGTCAATCAGGGCTTGCTGGCGGTCAACGGTTCGGTCACCTCCGATGTCATCGTCAGCCAGACCGGCGTAATCGGTGGCTCGGGGCGTATCGGCTCGCTGACGGCAAATAGCGGCGGCGCCGTGGCGCCGGGCAATTCCATTGGCACCCTGAACGTGGCAGGTAATGTCACCTTCAACCCGGGCTCGACCTACGCCGTGGAATTATCGCCTACCAGCAGCGACCGTATCGTCGCCGGGGGTACCGCCACGCTCAATGGCGGCACCGTAACCCTGGCCCTGGAAAACAGCCCGACACTGTTGAGTGCAACCCAGGCCCAAAGCCTGATCGGCCGTCAGTACAACATCCTGCAAGCGGCGGGCGGTGTCACCGGCAGTTTTGGTGCTGTACTGCCCAACTATCTGTTTGTCGGCGGCACCTTGAATTACGCGGCCAACGGTGTGCAGTTAGACGTGACACGCACCAACAGCTTCGCCAGTGTTGCTGCTACACCGAACCAACGCGCCGTGGCCGCAGCCGTTGAGCAATTGGGTGCGGGCAATGGCGTGTATGAAAGCTTGCTGTTGGCACCGACGGCCGCTTCGGCCCAGGGCGCGTTCCAGCAACTGAGCGGTGAAGTCTATCCGGCACTGCAAACCGCATTGGTCAATGACAGCCGTTATGTACGCGAAGCAGTGGGCGAGCGCCTGCGCAATGGCGAGATGGGCGCAACCAGCCAAGCCATCGACAGCCGTGGCAACGTATGGGTCAAGGCCCTGGGCGCCTGGGGCAAGACCGACAGCCGCAGCGACACCGCTGGCTATAACACCTCCATCGGCGGGATGCTTGCCGGGGTGGACGGTGCCCTCGACGACGCCACGCGCATTGGTCTGGTCGCGGGTTACAGCGATACCTCGCTGAACATGGGCAGCGACACCCATAGCCGCGCCTCGGTCGACAGCTACCACTTCGGTGCTTATGCCGGGCATGAAATCGGCGCCTGGCGCCTGAGCGGTGGGGCGACCTACAGCTGGCACCGCGCCGATGTGAAGCGCGATCTGCAATACGGCGATGTCGCCGGCAAGCAAAAGGCCAAGGTCGATGCGCACAGCACCCAGGTGTTCACCGAAGCGGCGTATCGCATCAACCTGCAACCGCTGGCCCTGGAGCCGTTCGCCAACCTGGCCTATGTGCACCTGGACACGGACAGCTTCAAAGAGAAGGGCGATGCCGCTGCGCTGAAAAGTGGCGACGACAGCCGCGACCTGGTGTTGAGCACCTTGGGTGTGCGCGCCTTGAAGACCTTCAACGTCAACGACCACCAGCAATTGGAAGTCTCCGGCACTCTGGGCTGGCAGCACAACCTGAGCAGCACCGATTCCGAGCAACACCTGGCGTTTGCCTCGGGTGGCCCGTCGTTCGCGGTCGAAAGTGCGCCGATGGTGCGGGATGCCGCACTGGTTGGGGCACGGGTCAGCCTGGCGTTGAGCAAGGATGCGCGGGTGAACTTTGACTACAACGGCCTGCTGGCCAGCAAAGAGAAGGTGCACGGCGTCGGCTTGAGCCTGGACTGGGCGTTCTAAAGGTCAGGTGTAGTTGGTTGTGGCGAGGGAGCAAGCTCCCTCGCCACAGAAGCTCGCTCCTACAGTAGGTAACGGATAACAGGTGTTTTGGCTTTCTCTACAAATCCAACAACAGAGAGGCACTACCAATGGGTATCTTTGACTATAAAAACCTCGGCACCGAGGGCTCCAAAACGTTGTTCGCCGATGCGATGGCGATCACGATGTATTCCTACCACAACCTGGATAACGGCTTTGCCGTGGGTTACCAGAACAACGGCTTGGGCCTTGGCCTGCCGGCCACGCTGGTGAGCGCGCTGATTGGCAGCGGCAACGCCCAAGGCGTGATTCCCGGGATCCCGTGGAACCCGGATTCAGAAAAAGCCGCCCTCGACGCAGTGCAACAGGCCGGTTGGACCCCCATCAGCGCCAGCACCCTGGGCTATACCGGCAAGGTCGATGCCCGTGGCACCTTCTTTGGCGAAAAGGCTGCCTACGGTACCGCCCAAGTGGAAGTACTGGGCAAATACGATGACGCCGGCAAACTGCTGGAAATCGGCATCGGCTTTCGTGGCACCTCGGGGCCACGGGAAAGCCTGATCACCGATTCCATCGGGGATGTGATCAGTGACCTGCTTGCTGCATTCGGTCCCAAGGACTATGCAAAAAATTACGCTGGCGAGGCGTTTGGCAACTTGCTCGGCAACGTCGCTGACTATGCCAGCGCCCAGGGCCTGAGCGGCAAGGATGTGGTGGTCAGCGGCCACAGCCTGGGCGGCCTTGCGGTCAACAGCATGGCGGATCTGAGCGGGAGCAAATGGTCAGGGTTCTACACCGATTCCAATTACGTAGCCTATGCGTCGCCCACCCAAAGCGCCGGCGACAAGGTGCTTAACGTCGGCTACGAAAACGACCCGGTATTCCGGGCGCTGGACGGTTCCTCATTCAACCTGTCGTCCCTGGGCGTACACGACAAACCCCACGAGTCGAGCACCGACAATATTGTCAGCTTCAACGACCACTACGCTTCCGCACTGTGGAACGTGCTGCCGTTTTCCATCCTCAACCTGCCGACCTGGGTCTCGCACTTGCCCACCGGTTATGGTGACGGCATGACACGCATTCTTGAGTCCGGCTTCTACGAGCAGATGACCCGTGACTCCACAGTGATCGTCGCCAACCTGTCCGATCCGGCACGGGCCAACACCTGGGTACAGGACTTGAACCGCAATGCCGAGGCGCACAAGGGCAATACCTTTATCATCGGCAGCGACGGCGATGACCTGATCAAGGGCGGCAGGGGAGCGGACTTTATCGAAGGCGGCAAGGGTAATGACACGATCCGCGACAGCAGCGGGCATAACACGTTTTTGTTCAGTGGGCAGTTTGGTAATGATCGAGTGGTTGGCTATCAGTCGACAGACAAGCTGGTGTTCAACGATGTGCAGGGCAGTCCCGATTATCGCGATCACACCAAGGTGGTGGGCGGGGATACGGTGATCAGTTTTGGCGCCGATTCGGTGACGTTGGTGGGCGTGAGCAGTCTGTCGGGGGAGGGGATTGTTATCGCTTAAGTTGGAATGCGGTTGAAAACTGTGGGAGGGGGCCTGCCCCCTCCCACATTTGATCGGTGTTGATTCGAAGATTAGTTTTCCTTGCGCACCGTGGCTACATCATCGGCCTTGATGCGAATGCGCTTGCCGGCGATATCGGTAAATTCATAGAAGCCGTCGGCTGTCTTGGCGTTGGGCGTGTCCTTGGTCAAATACTGCGTGCCATTTTGCAATGTCACTACCGTTTGCGTGGAGCAACCGGCCAATACCAGAAAAGTGAGTGCAACCAGCGGCAGACCCAAATTCTTCATGTTCATAACCCTTACCTTTAACCCTGAAAAGTCCCGCAGCGTCTGGCTGTGGGCTATAAATGTTACGCGATCAACTCCCTCATCTGATCGTTTTTTTGCAAAAAGTTGCAGGCGCCATTTATCTATTACCGATTGCAACAACGGCTTTGCATCGGCACTCTGTATGCATAACCAGTATTTGACTCCCTTGCGCCATGGCCAACCCCCTCGAAGACCCCTTGTATTACCTGCATAACTTCCGCCAGGTCCTGGCCTGGCTGGGGCAACGCTATGCCGATCTGCTCGATGCGGACGAACAGCATTTCATTCAGCAATTTGACAGGTTGCCCCAGGCGTCCCAGGCGTTATTGGTGCGCATGGTGATGCGCAAGGGTGTGCATTTTCGCGGCGCCAAGCTTAATTATGTGGAAATCGGCTGCCCCCATGCGGCAGCGGGCCCATTACGAGAACTGGGATGGGTGGATGACCAAAGCCCGCTGCCGTTTGCCACCTTGTTCGCCTTGCTGCAAAAGGGCGAAATCCTCGGCGCGTTCAGGCCCTGGATCGATCAGCCCAAGGGCAACAAGGCCACCTGGCTCGAACCGCTGGCGGCGCAGTTCAGCGAGCCGCGCAGTTTTGCTCAATGGTGCCCGGGCTTGGATGATGTGCTCTATAGCCTTACGGTCATGGCGTTGTGTGATCGCCTGCGCTTGATGTTCTTTGGCAACCTGCACCAGGACTGGTCCGAGTTCGTGCTGGCAGACCTGGGCATCTACACCTATGAAAAAGTCGAGATTTGCGCCGAGTCCCGCGGGTTACGCACGCGTGACGACGTGGTGGGGTTCCTGTTCCTGCACCAGTGCCAGCAAGCGTTTGAAGCCGGTGAGGCATTGGACACGCTGCTGGTGCAGATCGCCGGCCTGCGCACCGACAACCCCTGGCTGGAAAAACGCCGCGCCAAGCTGTTGTTCCAGATCGGCCAGTATTGCGAGCGCTGCGCCGAGCTTGCGCTGGCTGAACAGATCTACCTTGCCTGCGCCTATCCCGGTGCACGTGCGCGGTTGATCCGGGTCGTTGAGCGTCAAGAGGATTACGCCCGAGCGCTGGCCCTGGCCACTGCAGCCCAGCAGGCCCCGGAAAGCGCCGCTGAACAACAGCACTTGCTGCGTGTATTGCCGCGCCTGCGCCGCAAACTCGGCGAACCGGCGTTGCCCAAGGCCAAGCCGCAAGCGGTTGCACGCCTTGACCTGGCACTCGCCCAGGCGCCGCTGATGTCGGTGGAATACTGCGTCCAGGCGCACCTGAACGAGCCCGAGGCACCGGTGCATTACGTCGAGAATGGGTTGATCAACTCGCTGTTCGGCCTGTTGTGCTGGGAAGCGATTTTCGCGCCGCTGCCGGGCGCGTTCTTCCATCCGTTCCAGCGTGGGCCGGCGGACCTGCACAGCGAAGACTTCCATCAACGCCGCGAGGCGTTGTTTGCTGCGTGTTTCGAGCAACTGGGGGATGAGCGCTACAAGGCCACCATCCGCCAACGTTTTCTGGACAAATGGGGTATCCAATCACCTTTCGTGTTCTGGAACCTGCTCAGCGAAGAGCTGTTGGAGCAAGCCTTGGCCTGCCTGCCCGCCGAGCACCTGCGCCATTGGTTCACACGCCTGCTGCTGGATATCCGCGCCAACCGCACCGGGATGCCGGACCTGATCCAGTTCTGGCCTGCACAAAAAACCTACCGCATGATCGAGGTCAAGGGCCCGGGCGACCGCCTGCAAGACAACCAACTGCGCTGGCTGCAATTTTGCGGCGAGTACCAGATGCCGGTCACCGTCTGTTACGTGCGCTGGGCGGAGCAACCCGCTTGAGTTACAGCGTGGCCGTACGGGCGCTGTGTGAGTTCACGGCCAAGGTCGGCGACCTTGACCTGCGCTTTACCCCGTCGCCCAGCGCCCAGGAAGGTATCGTCGGCCACCGTACGGTGGCGTCCCGGCGCAGCGCGCACTACCAGAATGAAGTCGCCCTGGAGGGGCAATACCAGCAGCTCAACGTGCGGGGCAGGGCGGACGGCTACGACCCCGACGCCAACCGCCTTGAAGAAGTCAAAACCTACCGCGGCGACCTCTCTGCCCAGCCCGCCAACCATCGGCAACTGCACTGGGCCCAGGTCAAGGTGTATGGCTGGCTGATGTGCCAGAAGCTCGGCCTCGGCGAAATCGACTTGGCGCTGGTGTACTTCGATATCGTTGGCGAAGGCGAGACGCTGCTGAACCAACGTCTCGAGGCGGCGCAGCTTGAGCGCTTTTTCAATCAGCAATGTGCGTTGTTCCTCGACTGGGCCCAATTGGAAATGCAGCACCGCGATAAGCGCAACAAGGCCGCCCAAGCCCTGGCATTTCCCCATGCCGATTTTCGTCCCGGGCAGCGTACGTTGGCCGAGTCGGTCTACAAGGCGGTCAGCACCGGCCGTTGCCTGATGGCCCAGGCGCCCACGGGCATCGGCAAGACCGTCGGTACCCTCTTCCCGATGCTCAAGGCGCTGGCGCCGCAGCAGCTGGACAAGGTGTTCTTCCTTACCGCCAAAACGCCGGGGCGCAAGCTCGCTCTGGATGCCGCCCAGGTGCTGTACGACAGCAGTCCGGATCTGCCGCTGCGTGTACTTGAGCTGGTTGCACGGGACAAGGCGTGCGAACACCTGGATAAAGCCTGCCATGGTGATTCCTGCCCACTGGCCAAGGGTTTTTACGACCGCTTGCCCGCCGCCCGCCAGGCCGCGTCCAGGGTTCGCCTGCTTGATCAGCGCAGGCTGCGCAGTGTGGCGCTGGCCCATGACGTGTGCCCGTATTACCTCAGCCAGGAAATGGCGCGCTGGGCCGACCTGGTAGTCGCCGACTACAACTATTTTTTCGACTTCGGCGCCCTGTTATTCGGCCTGGCGCAGTTGAACCAATGGCGTGTTGCGACGCTGGTCGACGAGGCCCATAACCTGGTGGAACGCGCCCGTTCGATGTACAGCGCCAGCCTCGACCAATACAGCCTCAAGACCTTGCGCGATACCGCGCCCGAGCCGCTGAACAAACCCTTGCAGCGCCTGAACCGCGAGTGGAACGCGTTGCACAAGGAACAAGTCGCGCCGTATCAGGCCTATGCCACCCGGCCCGACAAACTGCTACAGGCCCTGAGCCTGTGCACCAGCGCCATGGGCGACTACTTCAACGATCACCCCGAGTCCCTCAATGGAGACCTGCAAGCCTTCTACTTTGAAGCACTGCAATTTTCCAAGGTGGCCGAGCTATTCAACGAACACTTCATCTTCGACATCAGCAAGCGCCAGTTCAGTGGCAAGCGCAGTAGCTCGACCCTGTGCCTGCGTAATGTGGTGCCGGCCGAATTCATCCGGCCCCGATTGACGGCGGCTCGCAGCAGCGTGCTGTTTTCCGCGACCCTGAGCCCACGCCACTATTACGCCGATTTACTCGGGTTGCCGGCGGATACTGCCTGGGTCGATGTAGAGTCGCCGTTCAAGGCCGAGCAATTGCAGGTCAGCATCGTTGAGCGCATCTCTACACGCTTTGTGCACCGCCAGGCGTCGCTGGAACCTATTGTGGAATTGATCGCCCGGCAATTTGCCGAGCAGCCGGGCAACTACCTGGCGTTTTTCTCCAGCTTCGATTACCTGCAGCAAGTGGCGCAGTTACTCGCCGAGCGACACCCGCAGATTGCACTGTGGCTACAGTCACGCGGCATGGCCGAGGCCGAGCGCCAGGCGTTCCTGGACCAGTTCACCCAGCACAGCCAAGGCATCGGTTTTGCGGTATTGGGCGGCGCGTTTGGCGAAGGTATCGACCTGCCGGGGGCGCGTTTGATTGGCGCTTTTATTGCCACCCTGGGCTTGCCGCAACTCAACCCGGTGAATGAACAGATCAAGGCACGCATGGGCGAGGTTTTCGGCGCGGGGTATGACTACACCTACCTGTATCCCGGCATCCAGAAGGTGGTGCAAGCGGCGGGGAGGGTGATCCGCAGCCAGCACGACCGCGGCGTGGTGATGTTGATTGATGACCGCTTTGGCGAGGCACGGGTTCGACAGTTGCTGCCGAGGTGGTGGGCGATCAATGTTTGACAGATTACGGCGATTCAAATGTGGGAGGGGGCTTGCTCCCGATTACGGCGTATCTGCCAGCCAGTATGTAGCTGACCCACCGCTATCGGGAGCAATCCCCCTCCCACATTTGAGCGGTGGTGTTGCTTAGACCACTTCCAGGTAAGAACTGTGTATCGCCCGCGCCAACTCGCGCACGGTGTCGATAAAGTCCGTCAACCGGGCGTGCAGTCCATCTTCCAGAATCTCATCGATCCCGGTATACCGCAGCCTTGCTTCGAACTCCGCCGCCAGGCGCTGCGCCGTGCGTCCGTAACTGCCGGGCAAGTCGGCGAGGATATGGCTCAACTCTTCGATGCACGCGTGCAGCGAGCGCGGGACATCGCTGCGTAACAGCAGTAGCTCCGAGACCGAGCGTGCATTCAGGGCGTTGGGGTATAACTCGGTGTACGCCTCGAACGAGGACAGCGCACGCAGCAGGGCGCTCCACTGGTAATAACCGCGAGCCGACAAGTCGCTGACTTCTTCGGACTCTTCACCAAACATCTCATAGCGCGCATCCAGCAGGCGCAAGGTGTTGTCGGCGCGTTCGACAAAGGTGCCCAGGCGAATAAACCGGTAGGCGTCATTGCGCATGATGGTGCCCGAGGTCGCGCCGCGAAACAGGTGCGAGCGTTGCTTGACCCAGTCGCAGAAGTGGCTGATGCCATGCCGCGCCAGGCCGCCGGCGGCGATGCTGCGCATTTCCAGCCAGGTGGCGTTGAGGTTTTCCCACATATCGGCGGTGATGCGCCCGCGCACGGCGTGGGCATTGCCTCGGGCGGCGCGCAGGCAGTTGTAGATGCTGGCCGGGTTTTCTTCGTCCAGGGCGAAGAAGTGCAACATGCGCTCGGCATCCAGGGTCTGGTGACGCTCCAGGTAGCTGTCCAGGGTGCCGCTGCTGAGCAACGACATTGCCAGCTCATCCAGGCCATCGCTGCGCCCGGCCTGGGGCATCAACGACAGTGAATAACTGACTTCCAACATGCGCGCCAGGTTCTCGGCGCGTTCCAGGTAGCGCGACATCCAGTACAGATCAGCAGCGGTTCTACTCAACATACTCAGCCCTCCACCACCCAGGTGTCCTTGGTTCCGCCGCCTTGCGACGAGTTGACGACCAGCGAACCTTCCTTCAGCGCCACGCGGGTCAAGCCGCCCGGCACCAGGCGGGTTTCCTTGCCCGAGAGCACGAAGGGGCGCAGGTCGATATGCCGGGGCGCGATGCCGTTTTCGACAAAGGTCGGGCAAGTGGACAGGCTCAAGGTCGGTTGGGCGATATAAGCGTGGGGACGCGCCTTGATGCGCTGGCGAAAATCTTCGATCTCGGCTGCGCTGGAGGCGGGGCCCACCAACATGCCGTAGCCGCCGGAACCCTGGGTTTCCTTGACCACCAGTTGTTCCAGGTTGGCCAGCACATGGGACAGTTCATCGGGCTTGCGGCACTGGAAGGTCGGTACGTTTTGCAGCACCGGCTCCTCGTCCAGATAGAAGCGGATCATCGCCGGCACATAGGGGTAGATCGACTTGTCGTCAGCCACCCCGGTGCCGATCGCGTTGGCGAGCACCACATTACCCGCGCAATAGGCCGCCACCAGGCCGGGTACGCCGAGCATTGACTTGGGGTTGAACGCCTCGGGGTCAAGGAAGGCGTCGTCGATGCGCCGGTAGATCACGTCCACCGCCTTGGGGCCATCGGTGGTGCGCATGAATACCTTGAGGTCGTGCACGAACAGATCGGCGCCTTCGACCAGCTCCACGCCCATTTCCCGCGCCAGGAACGCGTGTTCGAAAAAAGCGCTGTTGAAGCGCCCAGGGGTCAATACCACCACATTGGGGTTATCGAGGCGGCTGGCGCTTTTCAAGGTCTTGAGCAGCAGGTTGGGGTAGTGGTCCACCGGCGCAATGCGTTGCTTGGCGAACACTTCCGGGAACAGGCGCATCATCATCTTGCGGTCTTCGAGCATGTAGCTCACGCCGCTGGGGGTACGCAGGTTGTCTTCGAGCACGTAATAGGTGCCGTCGCCGTCGCGTACCAGGTCGACGCCGGAGATGTGCGAGTAAATGTCGCGGTGCAGGTCCAGGCCGACCATCGCCGTCTGATAGCCCTCGTTGCCCAGCACCTGTTCTGCCGGAATGATCCCGGCCTTGATAATGCGCTGGTCGTGGTAGATGTCGGCGAGGAACATGTTCAGTGCGTTGACCCGCTGGATACAGCCACGCTCGATCAGGCTCCACTCACTGGCGGGGATGCTGCGGGGGATGATGTCGAAGGGAATCAGGCGTTCGGTGTCTTGCTCGTCGCCATACAGGGTGAAGGTGATCCCGGCGCGATGGAACAGCAAGTCGGCTTCACGGCGACGCTGGGCCAGCAGTTCCGGCGGCGTGTTGGCCAGCCAGCGGGAAAAATCCTGATAGTGGGCACGGCATACGCCGTTTGCGTCATTCATTTCATCGAAGAAAGTTCGAGCCATTCCAGTACCTTGTCAGTGCCGAGGATTTCCTGGGTGGCACTGCCGCTTGAAAAACGCATGTTCTTATGAGCCCGTGGCTGAGGGTGCCAACAGGCCTGGTCCTTACTTTCTTATGGAGTCGGCTCTGGGTCGCGGGGTAACGAATGCTCCTGTTTTCGGGTAGATGAATGGATAAAGCAAGGGATGTGCCGGAACGCACACAAGGTGGCGATTACCTGTGGCGAGCGAGCTTGCACGCGCTGGAGTGCGCAGCGATCGCGCTTTTGTGGGGGCCTGCTGCGCAGCCCAGCGCGAGCAAGCTCGCTCGCCACAGAAGCGGGCTCACCACATGGGGGCAGAGGGCGCCCTGACTTGGTGCGCAAGAAACTTGAACTTCATCCACGTCCGATTCTTCTAATGAGTCCCGTCACTTTGTGGAGCATCGTTGTGCCCCGAATCATCTCCCCAAACACGCCGGAAGCGGCCCTGACCGACCATAGCGAACACAACGCCAAGATCTTCGGCTCGCCCAAGGATCGCCTCGACTTCTACCGGCGCGAGATCCAGTACGAAACCAGCATCCTGGCCAACCGCACCGACGCTTACCTCACTGCGCAATCGTTTCTGGTGATCGCCTTCGTGTCCGGCATGGGCAACCTCAACCCGGAATGGGGCAAGCTGTTCACGCTGGTGGTGCCGGTGATCCTCGCCGCGCTGGGTATTCTCAGCTCGCTCAACGCCTGGCCTGGCATACGCGCGGCCTACCAGATCATTGATCACTGGCACTACAAGCAAAGCGAATTGCTGCGCAGCGAGCCGGTGATGGGCCTGGCCTACGATGAATCGCCGCTGTTTTCCGAAATGGAGTCCAGTCACAAGGGCTATCGCAAGTCGTTGCTGTTTTCCATGCGCGCGCCGTGGTTGTTCATGGTGTTCTGGCTGGTGCTGGGCATCTATGCGTTTTATATCCAGGTGGACAATCCACTGCGCTGAGCAATCGGACGGAACTTCACTGGGGCACGTGGCGCCTTAGCTTTACGCGGTAAAGATTTATCACCGGTCTGTGAAGAGGTATGCCATGTCTACATCCAACGATCCCCAAACCAGCAACCGCAATGACCCTGCCATCGATGGTGGCGAGCTTGCTCCGGGCACCGCTGCCGATGCGCCCAAGGACCCGACGCCTGCCAGCGACCCCAAGGCCAGGGAAAACGACTACAGTCCAGACTTCAAGCCTGAGCGCGAGCACAAGCCTGAAACCGATGCCGATATCGATACCCAAGGCGGTTAGCGGAGACGGTCATGTCGAAAGAACTCGACGAAGAACTCAACGACCCCGGCAATGAAGATCCGGGTTCGCTGATGGATGATGCGCAAGTGCCGCTCAACGATCTGGATGAAGCGGCCGACGTCGGCAATACCGACAGTCAGGATTGATCCGGCGACGGGCCAGAGGGATCGGTGAGCTTGAACAGTAGGTCTTCTTACTGTGCTTGATCCAGTGAAACCTTCTGGCCCGGTACGCGGTTATCCGTCACGCCAAGCGCGGCGCAGGATTCATTTTTTGTGCGCGGCGCGTCGTTCGTACCACGCCAGCAAGGGCTGGGTGCTGAGGCCATGCACCATCACGCTCAGCGCGATCACCGAGAGGGTCAGGTTCACCGCCACGGCGCTGCTGGTACCGATCAGCCCATGGTTGAGCGCATAGAACAGGTAGTAGAGGCTGCCGATCCCACGAATACCAAACCAACTGACCAGGCTGCGTTGCCGCCGATCCAGCAGGCTGCCCCAAGGCATCGCAAACACGCTGAGCGGGCGAACCACACAGAACAGCAACGCCGCCACCGGCAGCGCGCGCCAATCCCAATGGCTGACCAATACGATGCCCAAGACGCTGACCAGGAACACCTCCATCGAGCGCTCGACCAGGCTGCCGAAAGCCAGCATGTCGCCCATCATCACGCCGGCGGCGATCTGGGTGTCCTTCAACTGGCTGATGTCACCGTGCAGCGCCTGCTCGGGCTCGATCTCCAGATGGCCCACCACCGGCTGGGCCAGGTGCTCGGCCGGCGTTTGCGCATAACCGGTGGATTTGACCTCGGCCTGGCGCAGCCCCAGGCCCGCCGCGAACACCGACAAGAAGCCGTAGCCGCCGACCGCTTCAGCCGTCACATACGCCAGGGCAATCAGCGCGAGGGTGAGGTAGTCATTCGGTGACAGGGTGCTATCGGCATTGATCAAGCGCAGGCGCAGGGTGATACGGCCAATGCCGCGGCCCATCCAGTAACCCATCAACAGCCCGGCCGGTACCGCCCACAGCAGGTTCTTCAGCACCCAGCCGCCGAACCAGTCGCCGTCGAAACCGCCATGTTGCATAAACAGCAGGCCAAAAATCACAAAAGGAAACGCAGTGCCGTCGTTCAATCCTGCTTCGCCGGACAGGCCGAATCGCAATGCGTCATAGTCCTGGGCATTGTTGACCTGCACCAGGCCGGCCAGCACCGGATCTGTGGGCGCCAGCATCGCTCCCACCAGCAATGAAACGCCCCAGGTTAAATCGAACAGGTAGTGCAGCAACAGGCAGGTGCCGAGGATGGTCAGCAGCATCACCGGCCCGGCCATGCCAAAGGCGATGCGCCAGGTGCGGTGCTTGAGCGGCAGGCGCAATTTCAAACCGCTGACAAACAGCGAAAACAGCACCGCCACTTCCGTCAGGTGCTCCATCCAGCGCGCTGAGCCCTTCACGTCCAGGTGCAACAAGTCCACGCCCAGCGGGCCAATGGCGATGCCCAGCAACAAGCACACCGCTGAGGTGGTCACCGGCATCCAGCGCAAATAGGAGGAGGTGAGGGCGAGGGTGAGCAGTACGGCGCCCAATACGGCCAACCATAGAATGAAAGTCATCGTGCGTGTTCCAGGGCCGTGGTCTATGCAGGTTTGAGAACAGCGACCGGGAGGGGGTTCAATGTGATTGTCTGCCACGGGGACAAGGCCCTATTTATCCATTGAACGACGGTTTGCTATGCACTAAGTTGACCGATTGTTGCCGCGCGCATATTTATGGATTTGCGTCTTTATTCTTTCACCAGAGGCTCTGGCATGAGGTTTTCTCCCTTCGTTGAGCGAGTTGCAGGGCAGGGCGTCGCCGCCTGGGACATCCACCACGCTGCGTTCGACGCTGCCAGCCAGGGCGAAGACGTCATCATCCTCAGCGTCGGCGACCCGGATTTCGCCACGCCGGCCTTTATCACTGACGCCGCCGTCAATGCCTTGCACGCGGGAGATTCCCACTACACCGAGATCGCCGGGCGCCCGGCCTTGCGCGAGGCGATCGCGACCCGTTACCGCCAGACCCTGGCCCGCCCGTTGGCGGCTGACAACGTCATCATCGTGCCCGGTGCGCAGAACGCGCTGTTCATCAGCTCGCTATGCCTGTTGCAGGCCGGCGACGAAGTGTTGGTGCTCGACCCGATGTACGTTACCTACGAAGCCACGCTCAAGGCCAGCGGCGCCACTCTGGTGCGGGTGCCCTGCAGTGCGCAGTCCGGCTTTCGACTGGATCCACCATTGCTCGCCGCCGCGATCACGCCGCGCACCCGGGCGATATTCTTTTCCAATCCGAACAACCCCACTGGCGTGGTGCTCAACCGGCAAGAGCTGCAAGCCATTGCGGACTTGGCGATCGCACATGACCTGTGGGTGGTAGTGGATGAGGTCTACGAAAGCCTGGTGTTCGACGGTCAATACCACAGCCTCGCGGCGTTGCCGGGCATGGCGCAGCGCTGCATCGTGATTGGCAGCTTGTCCAAGTCCCATGCCATGACCGGCTGGCGTATCGGTTGGCTCATCGCCCCAGCGCAAATGGTGCAGCACGCTGAAACCCTGCTGTTGAGCATGATGTACGGCTTGCCCGGTTTCGTGATGGAGGCGGCGACGGCTGCGGTGTTGGCCCATGACGAAGTCACGCAAGGCATGCGTGAGACTTACCGACGCCGACGCGACCTGGTGGTGACTGCCTTGAGCGCCTGCCCGGGCATCCGCGTGCAGGCGCCGCAAGCGGGCATGTTTGTGTTGGTGGATGTGCGCGACACGGGCCTGGGGTCCCTGGATTTCGCCTGGCGCCTGTTTCGTGAAGCTGGCGTGTCGGTGCTGGACGCGGCAGCCTTCGGCGAGCCGGCCCAGGGCTTCGTTCGGCTTTCCTTTACCTTGGGCGAGGAGCGTCTGGCGCAAGCCTGTCGGCGGATTGTGCTGTTTGTTGAACAGCTTGCCAGTGAGCGGGCCGTGCACTGGGCGTGAGTACTTGCCCAACTCTCCCACAGGCTACGCAGCCCTGTTAGTCAGCCAACGGCGGCAAACGCCGTTTCACCGGGGTTTTCTTGACGATAGCGGTGTTGGTCTCGGCATAGGTATTCAGCCGGTCCAGCAGCGTGTCGAGGTGCTCCATGGTGCGTACATGCAGGCGTGCGATAAAGCAGTCGTCACCCGTGACCTTGTCGCATTCGGTGAACTCGGGGATCGCCTGGATCTGGCGTTCCACTTCCTGCAATTTGCCGGGCAGGGGGCGGATGCGCACGATGGCTTGCAGCAGGTAGCCGAAGTGCCTGGGGTCGATGTCGACGGTGTAGTGGGTCAGCACGCCGCGCTCTTCCAGGCGGCGCAGACGTTCGCTAACGCTCGGCGAGGACAGGCCGGTGATGCCCGCCAGAGTCTTGAGGGACAGGCGCGAGTCGTCCATCAAGGCGGCGATCAATTGCTGGTCGATAGTGTCGATCATGAGGTTTGCCTAATAAGAAAAGGTGAATCCTGGGTTTTGCCTTTTTTAGTCGCTGTAGCCGTGTCGAGCAGATTGCCATAATTGAGCCTCACTTGAGGAGCCTCAATCATGGATACATCGATCCGTCGCGGAACCTGGGAAATGATCGCCGCCATGCTGATCTCCGGCACCATTGGCTGGTTTGTGCTGGTGTCGGGCGTGTCGGTGCTTGAGGTGGTGTTCTGGCGCTGCGTGATTGGCGCGCTGACACTGCTGCTGGTGTGCGCGTTGCTGGGGTATTTGCGCCTTGAGTTACTCAACTGGGCCAAGCTCGGGCTGGCAGTGCTCAGCGGCGTGGCGATCGTCGGTAACTGGCTGTTGCTGTTCGAGTCCTATTCCCGTGCGTCCATCGCGATCAGCACGGCGGTGTACAACGTGCAGCCGTTCATACTGGTGATGCTGGCGGCGGTGTTTCTCGGTGAGAAGATCACCGTGCAAAAAATGGCGTGGCTGAGTGTGGCGTTCCTGGGCATGTTGGCGATCGTGACCGCCCATGGTGAGCAATCTAGCGGCGGGAATTATCTGGCTGGCATTGCCTTGGCCTTGGGCGCGGCATTTTTGTACGCGGTAGCGGCGCTGATCATCAAACGCCTGAAGGACGTACCGCCGCATTTGATGGCGTTGATCCAGGTGACCACCGGCGCCGTGCTGCTGGCGCCGCTGGTGCCCTGGCACAGCTTGCCCGTGTCGACCACTGCCTGGGCGGCACTCGCGACATTGGGCGTGGTGCATACCGGTTTGATGTACGTGTTGCTGTACGGGGCCATTCAGAAGCTGCCCACGGCGATGACCGGCGCGTTGTCGTTCATCTACCCGATTGCGGCGATCCTGGTGGACTGGATCGCGTTCGGGCATCGCCTGGGGTGGCTGCAATGGCTGGGTGTGGCGGCGATTCTGCTGGCCGCTGCCGGGTTGCAGCGGGGCTGGTGGTGGCCCCGCAACCTGGGTAGGAGCGAGCTTGCTCGCGAAGAAGGCTAACGATAACGCAGCGCTTCTGGTTAAAACGCGGCGTCCTCAGGTTTTTCGCGGGCAAGCCCGCTCCTACAGGAGCGGTTAGTGCGTGCCCTGATAGATAAGGTTTTCCGGGTTGAAATGCTCTACAGCACTGCCCGGCTGCGGCAACCCAAGGATATGCCCCTTGATTTTGCCTACCACATGCATCTCGCACGGCTTGCAATCGAACTTCAGGGTCAGCACTTCGTCGCCGTGGATCAACTGCATCGGCGCGACCTTGGTCTTCACGCCGGTGACGCCCTTGGCCTGTTTGGGGCACAGGTTGAACGAGAAACGCAGGCAATGCTTGGTGATCATCACTGGCACTTCGCCGGTTTCTTCGTGGGCTTCAAAGGCCGCATCGATCAGCTTCACGCCGTGACGGTGGTAGAAGTCGCGGGCCTTCTGGTTATAGACGTTGGCCAGGAACGACAGGTGCGCATCCGGGTACACCGGCGGCGGGGTGGTCTCGGCCTTGCGTCCACCCCGAGGGTGCGCCTGGATGCGGGCGGCGGTCAGTGCTTCGATCACTTCACGGCGCAACGCCTTGAGCTGCGAGTTGGGGATGAAGAACGCCTGGGGCGCGTCCAGCTCGATGCGGGTGGCGTGGTACTCCGTGGTGCCGAGCTGGCCGAGCAGATCGCGCAGGGTGTCCAGTGCCTGTTCCGGCTTGTTGGCTACACCAAACGGGCCGGGCAGGGTGACACTGGCGCTGATGCCTTCTTCGCTGGTGGCGGTGAGGTGCAACTGCTCTTCACGCAGACGCGCAACCCACGCCAGGCCAATACGGCGCTCGGCGGAGGTCTTGAGCAGTGCCTGTTGCCAGTTATGGTCCAGGTTACGGTTCAAAGGATGGTTGGGGCGCAACTGATGCAGGCCGGCCGGCATTTCATTCGGCTCGACGCGGTAGCGATAGCGCTTCTCGCCGTCTTCTTCGAACTCGCCTTTAGGCTCGGCGATATTGGCGCGGAACCCTACCACCTCACGCTTGACCAGCACATTCAGACCATCGCCGTTGGAAAGCGGCTCATGGGTGACTACCTGCAAGTCACGCTTGCCGGCTTTTTCCACCACACCCACCGGCAGGCCGGTAAACGTCGGGGTGTCGAACGCGCCGATGTCGATCTTGCGATCGGTGACGAAATAGTCGGTGCTGCCACGGTGGAAGGTTTTTTCCGGGTCGGGCACGAAGAAGTGCGCGGTACGCCCGCTGGAGGCACGGGCCAGGTCCGGGCGGTCTTCGAGGATTTCGTCGAGGCGCTGGCGGTAGTAGGCGGTGATGTTCTTCACATAGCCCATGTCCTTGTAGCGGCCTTCGATCTTGAACGAACGCACACCCGCTTCGACCAGCGCGCGCAGGTTGGCGCTCTGGTTGTTGTCTTTCATCGACAGCAAGTGCTTTTCAAAGGCCACGACGCGGCCTTGGTCATCTTTCAAGGTGTACGGCAGACGGCAGGCCTGGGAGCAATCGCCACGGTTGGCACTGCGCCCATTCTGCGCATGGGAAATATTGCACTGCCCGGAGAACGCCACGCACAGGGCGCCGTGGATAAAGAATTCGATGGCGGCATCGGTTTCGTCGGCGATCGCGCGGATTTCCTGCAGGTTCAGCTCACGGGCCAATACCAACTGCGAGAAACCGGCCTGATCAAGAAACTTTGCCCGGCCCAGGGTGCGGATGTCGGTCTGGGTGCTGGCGTGTAGCTCGATGGGCGGAATATCCAGCTCCATCACGCCCAGATCCTGCACGATCAGCGCGTCTACACCTGCGTCATACAGCTGGTGGATCAGCTTGCGCGCTGGCTCCAGCTCGTTGTCATGCAAGATGGTGTTGATGGTGGTGAAGACGCGGGCGTGGTATCGACGGGCGAATTCCACCAGCTGCGCGATATCGCTCACCTCGTTACAGGCATTGTGACGGGCGCCGAAGCTTGGGCCGCCAATGTAGATGGCGTCGGCGCCATGCAGAATGGCCTCGCGCGCAATGGCGACATCGCGGGCAGGGCTGAGCAATTCAAGGTGATGCTTGGGCAAGGACATAGTTTTTTTAGTCAGGCTTGTCACGGTCGAGGCGCGCATTGTAGCCGTGAAATGCCCGGCCGGCATCTACCGCAGGGCTGTCGGGCCCAGGGCCCTGTGTGGGAGGGGGCTTGCTCCCGATGAGGGTGTGTCAGTAATTAAAACTGTTCTGACCCACCGCTATCGGGAGCAAGCCCCCTCCCACTTTTGCTGTAGCGTCATAGATATCAGGCTTTGGCAGCCATCGCTGTTACTTCAACACGCATTCCGTCCACCGCCAATGCAGCAACACCCACCGCAGCCCGCACCGGCCATGGCTTGGCAAAAAAGCGCTTGTAGACTTCATTGAACGCAGCGCGGTCGGCCATATCGGTGAGGTAGATGGTCAGGTGCATCACCCGGTCCATGGAACTGCCGGCTTTTTCCAGCGCGACTTTCAGTGCTTGCAGGGTGCATTCGCTTTGCAGGGTGATGTCGCCCAGCTCCAGGCTGCCGTCGGCGTGGGTCGGGATTTGGGTCGAGACCAGAATGCCGTTGAAGCCGATGACATCGGAGGAGATGGAGTCGGCATCCGGGTCGGGAGTGAAAGAAAGATCGTGATTGGCCATGTAGCTCTCATATGCAGTGCGGATCGAAGGTTGGCGAACAGTTTAAACACTGCCCGCTCGAAGGTCACGGCGCCTCCTGGTGTAGTTGCAGTTCCCTCTAACAGGTAAGCTTGCGCCTGCTTGTCGGTGAACGACGATAGGGACATTGAACGATGGTTAAGTTAATGACGACGGCAGTGTGTTGGGACATGGACGCGAATGTGTCGGCCAGTTTTGCGCACGCGGCCCCCAAGGACCTGTTTTATTTTTGCCCTTGTTGCCTTGAGGAGGTCGTTGCGGCCATTTCAATTCTGGGCAACTTCTATTTCAGGGCGCTGAATTCTCACAAACCGCGCTGCGTGAACGAGAAAGCCCCGTCTCACGAGTCCGCGTTTCCAGGAGTGTCAGCCCCGAAGGCGGCCTACGTTGCTCCGCCGCTTATCCCAAGCCATTTGGGCAAACTCTCCACGCGACGCAAAAACGCCAAACCAACGGTTACCGAGATGGAAGATCTGGTCTCGTCGCTCCGGGCGTCGACGTCCCCGGTTATACAGCCAGGCACATTGGCTGAAGTTGTTGAAGCATGGTCTGCTATGACCGTAAACGTCCGTCAGCGAACATCGCTATCTATCGCGGGCCAGCAACTGACCTATTTCGATGCGTTTGCGCAGCTTACTGCCGCTCAAAAGAACATTGCGTCCCTGGGATGTGATCGACTCATCACCCATGCTCAGGCGACGGTGTCGCTGCTGGATAACGTAGTTTTAGTCGTAACCTGGCTCAAGTTCGATACACAAAACAAACCAGTGCCGATCAGGGTAAAAATGAAGCGCAGTGATCCAGTAGCCAATCAATTGGCCAAAGGTCAGCACGTAAGGCTGTTTCTGCATGGTCCTGCCCCTGTACTCAATGCTCAGCAAAAATACTTCGAAATGCAGAACATCAGCGAGTACCTGGGATTCATTGTGATGACGTAAAACAACCGTTTTGCGCCGTCACAGTTTTTAACGCGGTGAGCCTTGGCGGTTGGATGAGTCCGGTGCTGACAAGGCGAATCAGCACCGGCAGGGCAATTACTCTTTAACGTCCATGAACTCTTCAGCCCACGCCACATAGCTCTCCGGCAACGTATAGGTGTGGGTCAGCTCCGTGGCGCTGAGATTGGACGTGCTATGGGTAAGCTGGCGTTGCGCACGCAGGCTGTCGTAGGTGGCCTTGATCGCGGCGAAGTAGGCGCCGTGCCCGGCTACGACGATGCGCACGCCCAGGCTGGCCAGGCGCTCGCTGTCATGCAGTTGCGGGTTGCCGTAGGTCACCAGCATCAACGGCACGCTGAGGTTCTCGGCGATTTGCTCCAGGTGCTCGAAGTCTTTGACGCCAACCATGCAGATACCATCGGCGCCGGCCTTTTCGTAGGCTTTGGTGCGGGCGATAACATCGGCGGTGGGCAACACGCCGGCGTTGGTGCGGGCAATGATCGACAATGCGGGGTCGACACGCGCCTCAATGGCTGCCTTGACCTTGCCGATGCCTTCTTCTACCGAAATCAGATCGGTGGACTTGCGCCCGAATTGCGCCGGCAGCAGGGTGTCTTCAATGGTCAGCGCGGCGACACCGGCGCGTTCCAGTTCTTCGACGGTCCGCATCACGTTCAGCGCATTACCGTAGCCGTGGTCGGCGTCGGCAATGAAGGGTAACTGGGCGACACGGCCAATGCGCGTGGCTTGCTCAACGAACTCACTCAGGGTAATCAACGCAAAATCGGGGGCCGCCAGCACCTGCAGGGAGGCGACTGAACCGCCCAGGATTCCGACTTCAAAACCCAGGTCGGCCGCGATGCGGGCAGACATGGGGTCGAATACGGAGGCGGTTTCAACGCAGATGGGCGTTGCCAGCAGGTCACGGAAGTTACGGCGTAGCGCTGAGTGAGAAATCTTGGGCATGTTCTTTCCTGGCTTTGGTCATCGTCAAGTGACGATCAATGTCTATTCGTGGTGCCGGGAGATTACCACGCAGACGGGCAGGGAATTATGACGTTTGAGCGAGGCCGTGCTATTGAGCGACGGCGCTGTATGACTGGCCCAGGTCGCGGGCCCAGCCGTCGAGTACTTCTTTTACGTTGTCGGCGGTCATCACTTGCTTGTCGTTATCCAGGGGAATGCCGATGCCCTCGCTCACGATGGCTGCCACCACATCGCCGGTCGAGCCGTCTTCGAGGGACAGCTGCGTGGCGATCTCGCTGTCCTGGTCGCGGATGCCGGCGGCGGTGCTCACGCCCGCTGCGACCAGGGTGATCGGCAGCCATTCATACAGGCGCAAGCCTTGGGTGCTGGTGGTGATCCGGGTAATGGCGGGGCGTACCGTAAGCGTGTCGGGCCCGGGCTTTGCGGCCAGATACATGTGTTTGCCAAGCTCCGACCGCAGTACCAGGTCGTAATATCCGGTGACGTGGAAGAGGGTGCTTTGCGGTATCTGGGCGCTGGGTTCAACGGCCGGGAAAAACTGGCTGGGCGCCAGGTACACCTGCTTGTATCGGCCACGCTTCAAGGCCGGACTGACCCAACTCAGCACGGTCTGACCCGAAGCACTCTGGTGCTCTTTAAGCAGGCTGTAATCGTGAAGAAAACCCGCGTCTTCGGGCTCGATACGGTTGCTGCTGCAGGCCGCCAGGCTCAAGGTGGCCGCCATCAATAACGGCAGTGAACGTTTGCAGGTCATCAGTGGGCTGCCTGTTCGTTCGGGTTGTCATGAGAGCATTCGATGTGCAACTGCCCATGGGTCATGATCCAATGGACAAGCTCGGCGATGGGGATGGAGTGGGCATACTCGACCCAGCGCCCGGCGTCGGCGCTGTAATGTTCGAAGTAGCGGCGCAATACGATGCGGTCCTGGTCCGCCGTCAGGCCCAGGCAGGATTCCTGGAACAGCATGGGGCTGTCCTGTGCGGGGGACGATGTGCGCTGGCTCAGCACCAATGGCCGCCCGGTGTCCTGTGCCTGCTCGGTATACCTGCTGCTAGAAACCTTCATGAACGTCTCCTTGAATGGAAGGCGTGCAGGATGCCCGACGGGTTTTTCCCGAAGATGTCCGGGTTGTGTCCGTGGCGAAGGAATGTTGCTCGATTGAAATAAATGACCCCGGCGCCGGAATGGTTTTAGATGTTTTCCTTTTTTGCCAGGGGACCTGGGAACGTGAGCAGACTGCTGATCGTCGACGACGACGGAGAAATTCGGGCATTGCTGAAGAAGTTCTTCGTGCAGCACGCCTATGAAGTCGACGTGGCTGCCGACGGAGAAGCCATGTGGGCAGCCATCGCCCGGCAGCGGCCAGACACCATTATCCTGGACCTCATGCTGCCCGGTGAAGGCGGTCTTAGCCTGTGCCAGAAAGTCCGGGCGCAGATGGGCATTCCAATCATCATGCTCACGGCCATGGGCGAGCTCAGTGATCGCATCGTCGGCCTGGAGCTGGGCGCCGACGACTATCTGACCAAACCGTTTGCCCCCCGCGAATTGCTGGCCCGTCTGCGTGCGGTGCAACGGCGGGCGGGGCAGCCCGTCGGCGCTGCCAGTGAGCATTCCCGGCCAATCATCGCGTTCGCCGGTTGGCATCTGGATATTACCTGCCGCGAGCTGCGCTCTCCCGAGGGCGTGATGATTCCGCTGTCCGGTGGCGAATTCGACTTGCTGGTGGTGTTTCTTGAGCATCCTCAGCGCATCCTCACCCGCGACCAATTGATCGACCTGACCCACGGCCGGGACCACGACGCCTTCGACCGCAGCATTGACGTGCAGGTCAGCCGGCTGCGGCGCAAGATCGAGCCCGATTGCAAACGCCCGGACCTGATCCGCACGGTACGCAATGGCGGCTATCTGTTCACCGCCCCGGTCACCCGGTCATGATCCGCGACCTGTTGCGTCGCGACACCCTGAACCGGCGCATCGCCCTGACCATTCTCGCCGCGATGCTCGCTTCGCTGGCGCTTAATGCCTTGTTCGTCCAGGTTGCCGGGGTCTGGGCGCGCCCGCCGATCGAGCGCACGGGGTTGCTGGAGCAGATGGCCGCCACCACCAAAGTCATCGAAGCCGCGCCTGCAACGCTGCGTTCGCAACTGGCGGCAGCGGCCAGCGATGCCCGCCTGCATGTGGCCTGGCATAACGACCCTGCGGATTTCGGCCTTCCCGACGGCAACACGGCGCTTCAAACGGGCGAAGTCCCGGGGATACAAGCACTGTTTGGCACTGGGCGACAAATTCAGGTGTTCAGCCCCAACGATTGGCCGCGTGGCAGCCCCGAAGCGCACTATGTTGCGCTCGTGCAGTTGCTCGATGGCAGCTGGCTGTCATTCGTCCCGCCTGAACGCACGTGGGGGCTGAGCGCGCCCACGCGCATCGCGGTGATCATCACCCTGGGGTTGATCGCGACCTTGTTGGTGGCCTGGCTCGCGACCCGGCAATTGGCCCAACCGTTGCAGCGTTTCGCCAGTGCCGCCAGGCGTTTTGGTGGTGATTTGCGCGCTCCGCCCATCGACAGCGAAGGCCCCCACGAAATACGCCAGGCCATCATCGCCTTCAACACCATGCAGGCGCAGATCCAGCATTTCATCGGCGAACGCACCCATATGCTCGCGGCGATTTCCCACGACTTGCGCGCGCCTTTGACGCGGATTCGCCTGCGTTGCGAGTTCATGGAGGATCTGGACCATCAGCACAAACTGATTCGCGATGTCGAGGAAATGCAGTCGATGATCAACGCTGCGCTGGCGTTCTTTCGCGACGATACGGTGCTGGAGCAACGCACTGCATTCGATCTGTCGGAGCTGCTGCAAACCATCATCGATGACTATCGCGACCAGCATTTTGCGGTGGATTTCATTGGGCCGTCCCACCTGGTCTATCACGGACGCCCACTGGGACTTAAGCGGGTGATCGTCAACCTGCTGGAGAACGCCGCCAAATATGCGCGTCACCCTGGCCTCTCTCTGAGTGGGGACGGTCAGCGCATCTGCATTGAGGTTCATGACCAGGGGCCGGGGATTCCCGAGGCTGACCTTGAGCGCGTATTCGATCCATTCTTTCGCCTCGAAACCTCGCGCAATCGTAATACCGGCGGCGTAGGTCTCGGGCTTTCAGCAGCGCGCGCCATTGTGCGCGAGCAGGGCGGCGAACTGACGCTAAGCAACCGTCTGCGTGGCTCAGGCTTGGTGGCGCGGGTCGAGCTGCCTCGATAGCCTGATGCGGTGCGCGCATTATTTGCGCATTACGTTATGCGTTATAGGTATTTTACACGCGCCTCTTAGAACCGCATCGTATTGATCCTTACGAACATTGCCGAGACCGCACGCGCGGATCGACTTGACTGCCCAACACGGCATCTGGAGACGAGCGTGCGTTACCTGACAACACTGGCGGCCGGGTTGGCCGCCACCTTGCTAAGCCTGACGGCACAGGCACAAACCCTGGTCGTGGGTGACCAGAGCTATAACGCCCAAGCGGTGATGGAAGCGGCGGGGGTGCTGGATGATCTGCCCTATACCCTGGAATGGAAGCAATTCACCGCCGGGTCACCGGTGGCCGAAGCGCTCAACGTCGGCAGCCTGGATATCGGCCTGCTGGGCGATGCGCCGGTATTGTTCCTGGGCGCATTGGGCGCACCGATCAAGGTGATTGCCGTCAGCCGCCAGAATCTTGCGGGCGTGGCGATCCTGGTGAAAAAGGATTCGTCGATCCACAGCCTGGCCGATCTTGCGGGCAAGCGCGCGGCCATCTGGAAGGGCTCCTGGAGCCAGCAACTGCTGCTGACTGCATTGGATAAAGCCGGGGTTGCACGGGACTCTCTGGAGTTGCGCTACCTCAGCGCGCTGGATGCGTCCCATGCGCTGGAGGGCGGCGCGGTTGACGTCATCGCCACCTGGGAGCCGTATGTCACGCAACAGGAACGCCAGGGTGCGCGAGTGCTGGCGACCGCCGAGGGGTTGATCCCGGCGCAGAGCTTCATTGCCGCCAACGCCAATGCGGTAGAGGCCAAGCGTGAGCCTATCAGCGACTTTCTCCAGCGGCTGAAAAAAGCCCGTGACTGGGCTCGCCAAAACCCGGCCAACGCCGATGCCTATGCCGATGCCTGGGCCAAGCGCACCCGTGCTGACGCCGATATCGCCCGTGTGTGGTTTGCTCGGGCGCGCACCACCGTCGAGCCACTGACCGCCCAGGTGCCTGTGGAGGCGCAAAAGACCGTGGACTTTTTCGCCAGCCAGGGCCTGATCAAGGCTTACCCGGCCGCCCAACTGTTTGACCCGTCCTTCGCGGCGTCCTTGCAGCCCGCCGTCGCCACCCGCCAGCCCTGAAGGGGGTCTCGTCATGACTAAAAGACAGCTCAAACTGGGCGCCCTGACCATGGGCAGCGGTGGCCCGGGCCGGCATAACCTGTGGCTCGACCCGCAACTGCCGGCCGATGCCAGCGTCAACGTCGACTGGTACATCGAGATTGCGCGCCAGGCCGAGGCGGCGCTGTTCGACTTGATGTTTATCGTCGACAGCCAATTTATCACCCCCGGCTCGCCGTCCCATTACCTCAATCGCCTGGAGCCGCTGACACTGTTATCGGCGCTGGCGGTGAGTACCCGGCATATCGGCCTGGTTGGCACGCTGACCACCTCCTACAACTCGCCGTATAACGTGGCGCGGCGCCTGGCGTCCCTGGATTTGATCAGCAAAGGCCGCGCCGGCTGGAACGTGGTCACCAGCGGTGATGCTGGCACCGCAGGCAATTACAGCCGCGATGAACATTATGACTACGCCACCCGCTATGGCCGCGCCGCCGAACATGTCCAGGTGGTGAAGGGCTTGTGGCACTCTTACGAAGACGATGCGTTTGTGCGCGACCGCGCTACCGGCCAGTTTCTCGACCCCAGCAAGCTGCACAGCCTGAACCACCAGGGCGAACATTTTCGCGTGGTCGGCCCGCTGAATATCCAACGCTCACCCCAGGGCCAACCGGTGATCTTTCAGGCCGGAGATTCCGAGCCAGGCCGCGATCTGGGCGCAGCCACGGCGGACGTGATCTTCACCCATGCGGCCAGCATCGAGCAGGGCCAGGCGTTTTACCGGGATATCAAGGGCAGGGCGGCACAAAGAGGGCGCGATCCGGAGCAGTTATTGATCATGCCCGGTGCGGAAGTCTATGTGGGTGACACTGATGCACAGGCCCGGGAAATCGAGCAGCACTACCATCAACTCGACCATAGTTTTGAACTGGCGCTCAAGGAGTTCGGGCGTAATTTCGGCTGGCATGATTTCAGCCAGTACGACCTGGATGCGCCATTCCCGCAAGAGAGCCTGGAAGCGGCGCGCAGCAGTTTTTTCACCAATGCCAAACGCATCGCCGATCAGGCGCGGGAGAAGGGTTTCACCTTGCGCCAGGCCATTGAGTTTGGTCGGCAACTGTGTCCTGGCGCCTTCGTGGGTAGCGCCGATACGGTGGCGCAGAAAATGGCCGCCTGGCTCCAGGCGCGGGCTGTGGACGGGTTCAATATCTACATCGGCCACCCCGGGCAGTTCGATCGATTCACCCGGGAGGTGATTCCGTTGTTGCAGGAGCGTGGGGTTTACCGCACAGAGTATGAAGGCTCGACTTTGCGCGAAAGTCTGGGGTTGGCGATACCACGGTTTAAGGTTTGATAGCGGTGTCGACAGGGCGCCAAGAACCTCCCCGTTTCGCATAACTGCTGTGCAGTACCAGGGATTAATCCGCCTGCGCGCACTGCCTATAGTTCATTCACACACCGCAGCGTTTAAAAGCGCTGCGGGCTCCAGCCAAAAACTGAGATGAGCCTGATGAACGAATTCAACCCTGCGCCGACGGATATAAACCAAATGGACGCCGAGTACTTCGAGTACAGCAAAGCGGCCAACCCCATCAGTGCCAACCTTATTGCGCGCATTCCCTACCACAGCTTTCCCGCCTCGTTATACGACAGTGGCCCTTCACGCGTGGTACCGCTGGACCTCAGCGACGCTTTGGGCTGCGAAGGCCCTGCGACAGGCCCCGGGCTGTGCGCGAATTTCATGCGCCTTAACCGTGGCGACACGCTGACCGTGCAACCCAATGCGACGTCCCAGGTGTTCTACGTGATCGCGGGCGAGGGCAGCGTGGTTCAGGGCGAACATGAGATTCAATGGTCAAAAGGTTGCTTTATGGCCTTGCCTGGCTTGCAGGCAGCACACTTCAGCGCCCGCCAGGATGCCCGTCTTTACTACGTGCACGATGAACCGTTATTGCGTTACCTGGGGGTGGCACGCAGCGCAGACCGCTTCGCACCGACGCTGTACCCCGCAGAACTGGCTAACGCCAAGCTGCGTGAAGCGGCCGACGATCCTCGTGCGCAAGACCGCAGCCGCATCAGCATTTTGCTGGGCAACCGCAATTTCCCCCAGACGCGTACCGTGACCCATGTGCTGTGGGCCATGTATGGGATCCTGCCGGCAGGCTCGGTACAGAAACCTCACCGGCATCAGTCGATTGCGCTGGATTTCATCATTGATTGCCCGCCGGGCTGTTACTCGCTGGTGGGCACCGAGTTGGACGCGGACGGGCAGATCCGCAATCCGCAGCGGGTGGACTGGTCGCCTGGCCTGGCATTTGTCACGCCGCCGGGGTACTGGCACGCGCACTTCAATGAATCGGACACTGAGGCGTTCCTGATTCCGATTCAGGACGCAGGGCTGCAAACCTATCTGCGCTCCCTGGATATTCGCTTCAGTTGAGTCATGTCCACTCAGGCGTTTCGCCCAGTCGCTCAACGATAAAGTCGATAAAGCACCTGACCTTGGATGACACGATGCGCTTGGGCGGGTAGACAAACCGCACGGCGAAGTCGCGCTCGACATCGCGTATTCGCCATTGCGGCAGCCACACGAGCAACTCGCCGGCCTGGATGCTCTGGGCGACCAACCAATCCGGTAACAGGGCAAAGCCCAGCCCCTGGCGTGCGGCGATCAGTTGTGCGTCGAGATCATTTATCCGAATGCAGCCGTTGTGCAGCAGCGGTGATACCTGATCGCCGCAGACAAAGCTGATAGCGCCCGTAGGCAGCGTACCCAACACCGCGGGCAAACCGGCGAGGTCGGCGGGGGTTGAGGGTGCAGGGTGCTGCCTGGCAAAAGCCGGGCTGACCACCACACGGTAATGGCCATCGCAGAGTTTGCGGGCCTTGAGCGTCGAATCGGCCAGCGCGCCAATGCGTATGGCTAGATCGACGCCGGCATGAATCAGGTTGACCTGAGCATTATCCAATACCAATTCCACACTGATTTGCGGGTAGCGCGCGCAAAAGTCCTTCAAGGCTGGAAGGATGTGATGGCGGGCGAATGCCGGCGGCAGGTTGAGCTTCAACAAGCCCCTGGGCTGCTGGTTCAACGCAGACGTCGCCGCCTTGGCGTGTTCCAGTTCATCCAGCACCCTGCGGGCGTGCATCAGGAAGGTCTGGCCGCCTTCGGTCAGGTGCAAGGTGCGCGTGGAGCGGTTGAACAACGCGATACCCAGGTCTTGCTCAAGATCCTTTATATAGCGTGAAACCGTGGACGCCTTGATCCCCAAACGCTCGGCTGCGCGGGAGAAGTTATTGCCTTCGGCAGCTTCGACGAAGGCGGTGAGGGCACTGAAATAGTCCAAGGACAGCCTCGGGGCAGGGCAGGAAAGTTGGCAGGTTGTTGAAGTTTGCAGGGCGCTGTCAACTCGAAACTATCGTCATTTGCTGGCACAAGCTTGATCCTGGTCAGGTAACGCTGCTGCCACGCTCTATAACCTTGGGCTTCCATCAAAGGCCAGGGACGGCTCAAGGAGCACCTCTGGTCGCCCAATCTCAAGGAAGAGTCAGCCATGCGATCATTGAAGATCCTGTTGTTATCCTCGGCGTTCAACGGTTTGACCCAGCGGGCCTGGCTGGATTTGCGCCAGGCGGGTCACGACCCCAGCGTTGTGGTATTCACCGATGAAACCACGGTGTGTCGCCACGTCGAGGCGTCAGGCGCCGACCTGGTGATCTGCCCATTCCTGAAGGACCGTGTACCACAGCAGCTATGGAGCCACCCGCAGCGCCCGGTGGTGATCATCCATCCCGGCATCGTCGGTGACCGTGGCGCCAGCGCACTGGACTGGGCCATCACCCAGCAGGTCAAGCGCTGGGGCGTCACGGCCCTGCAGGCCGTGGAGGAAATGGACGCCGGGCCGATCTGGTCGACCTGTGAATTCGACATGCCCGCCGATGTACGCAAATCCGAGCTGTACAACGGCCCGGTGAGTGACGCGGCGATAGTCTGCATCCGCGACGTGGTGGAAAAATTCGCCAATGGCTTCGTCCCGGAGCCCCTCGACTACACGCAACCTAGCGTTATCGGGCGGTTGCAGCCGAACATGACCCAGGCTGACCGCACCTTCAGTTGGTTCGATTGCGCAAGTTTCATCAAGCGCAGCATCGACGCCGCCGACGGCCAACCCGGTGTGTTGGCAAGCCTGCTGGGTGGGCAATATTACCTGTACGACGCGCACTTGGACTCTCGCCAGGGCACCCCGGGAGACATCCTCGCGGTACAGGACGACGCCGTGTTGGTGGCAGCGGGGGATCACAGCCTGTGGATAGGCTCGCTCAAACGCAAGGCCCAGCCAGGGGAGGAGACCTTCAAGCTGCCGGCTCGCCATGTCTTGGCTGAACAACTGGCTGACATTCCGGTGTTGAACAGCTCGATCGCGCAACAAAGCTTCAATGCGCTGGCCTATCAACCGATACGCTACCGGGAGGCCGGTCACGTCGGCGAACTGACATTCGATTTCTACAACGGCGCCATGAGCACCGAACAATGCCAACGGCTGGTGGCAGCATTGCGCTGGGCCAAGGCGCGAGACACCCAAGTGTTGTTGATCAAGGGCGGGCGAGGGAGCTTTTCCAATGGTGTACACCTCAATGTCATCCAGGCCGCCAAAGTGCCGGGTCTGGAAGCCTGGGCCAATATTCAAGCCATCGACGATGTGTGCCGGGAGCTGCTAACCGCCAGGCAACTGGTGATCAGCGGCCTGACCGGCAGTGCGGGCGCAGGCGGCGTGATGCTCGCGCTGGCCGCTGACATTGTATTGGCCCGTGAGGGTGTAGTGCTCAACCCGCATTACAAAACCATGGGGCTCTATGGCTCCGAGTACTGGACCTACAGCCTGCCACGGGCCGTCGGCAGTGAGATCGCGCACAAGCTCACCGAAGAATGCCTGCCCGTCAGTGCCGTCCAGGCCTTGCAGCACGGAATGGTTCAGGACATCGGCCCACGCTGCCCACACGCCTTTGATCTGTGGCTCTCTCAACAGGCCCAAAGCGCGCTGACCGATGAGAAGTATCTGTACGCACGCACCCGTAAAGCCACGCTGGATATTCAGCAGGTTGAACGTTGCCGCGAACATGAGCTGGTACAGATGCAGTTGGATATGGTGCAAAACCGCCAACAGTTTGCCGAAAAGTGCCGCAACTTCGTGTTTAAACGCAAAACCTGCCGGACCCCGCAGCGCTTGATCGCGCCCTGGGCGGTGACGTACGAGGCCGAAGTCCCGGAATGCTGAATGGCTGACCAATCCTCAACGGTCGACGTGGGGAGGGCACAGCCTCGCATTGGGCAATAGGGTTCCCCATAATGGAGGCCAATTCGCCCAAACGCTCAGACCAGAGGCCCCATGGAACTGCACAACCTGAACGATAACGCAGCGCTCGTATGAATCGTGCGCTGTTTATTTCGTTGGATGGGCCCAAGGGCACCGGCAAAACCACGCTGTTGGAGGCCGTTACGACAGCATTGAGGGCCGACAACAAGAAGGTGGTCCGATTGTGCGAACGCAAAAGCGATCCCTATCGAGCGCAAACGATGGCTCTGGTTAACAGATTCGCCAGAGACCCCAGCCGGGATCTGGAACTTGAGGTGTGTGAACGCTTTGCTGACAGCCGTAGTTGGATTACCCGGCACGTACTGGCTGCACAGCCACCTGACAGCATCATCCTGATGGATCGCTGGTACCCATCCGATGCGGCGTTTCGGCGGTTGATACCGTTTAAACACATTCTTGCGCTGAACCTTGATCGACAGGTGCAAGTGCCGGATCTGCATGTGGGGGTTGTCACCTCAGCGCAAATATCCTGGGCGAGGGCAGCGACACGACGGCGCGGGTTGAGCAGTACGGTGATGCATAAGCTGGAGGAGCAGGTTGTGTGTACAGAGGCGTTTGAGCGGGCGGTTGTGGGGCAGGGGTGGGTGATGTGTCGGAATGAAGGCACAATCCAAGACGCAACGACGCAGGTGGTTTCGGAGATCTATAGAGTCCTTCGACGACCTGTAGACGAAGTTTGCTGCACCGGGCCTTGATGCGGTTGAGATAGGGGTTGCGCTGAGCTGAGTTCGCTTCCTTTGTCCGGTAGAATCACGTGTTTGCTGCTGCGGATGCGGTGCTGGCCCGCGGTGAACGGCCGACGGTGGAACGGGTACGCCTAGAACTGGGTCGTGGCAGCCCGGCGCGGGTCGGTGGGTTACTGGATCAATGGTGGGCGCGCCTGGCCGAACGGCTGAACGGTGAGACCCGTCTGCCAACGCTGCCGGCCGACGTGGCACAGGCGTTTGTCGCGGTTTGGCAGCAGGCGACTCATCTGGCACAGGCCGTGGCTGAGCAGGCGTTGTCCGAACAACGTCAGGTTTTGGCCGCCGAGCGCGAACAAGTCGCCTCCGTCGAGGACCAGGCTCGTCAGGACGCCGCGCTCGCTCGGCAACATGTGATGGCCGCCCAGGCAGCACAGCAATTGAGCGAGACTCGTTTGGCTGACCTGGAGCTGCTTCTGGAACAGCGTTCGACGCAGATTCAAGACCTGCAACAGCAGCGCGACAGCCCGCTGCGGGAATGCGGTGACGCGCGGCAGCACAGCCAGACCTTGCAGCAGGAGCTGCAGGAGTTGCGACTCAAGGTCGAGCAGGAACGCGTCGAGCAGGAGATCTACCTGCGCGGGGTCGAGGATCGTGCGCATCGTGAAGTCGATCGTGCCCGGGAAGAGAGCAAGCGCATGACCGCCCAAGTGAAGGAAGCAGGCAACCAACTGGAGCAGTTGCAGCAAAGGATTGAAGGTGCGCAGGCCGCGCTGGGTCAAGCACTGCAGAACGCCGCAGCACAGCAGGCGCGTGGCGACACCCTGGAGCAGCAGTTAGTGCAACTGCGCTCACCACCGGTCAGCGAAGGTAAGACTCGTGCGAGGAAAAAGCCCGGACCCAAGCCTGCGAAGTAAGCGCGCCTAGCCGTATCGTCAGCATATGGCGTCTAAGGGGCGAATAGAGAAAACGGAAAAAATCGTACGCTAAGGTTTTCCGGGCAGCCTTAGCGGCCGAAACTTCCCGTCCTCCAGCCTGCGGCTCTGCCGCCAGACATAATCGCCGGTCAGGTTGATGTGCTCCCACCCAAGCGGCGATAGGTATTGCAGCAGCTCGCCATCCACCGACTTCCCCGTTTCGCCCATCGCCTGGGTGGCGCGTTCCAAGTACACCGTGTTCCACAGCACGATGGCGGCCGTCACCAGGTTGAGACCGCTGGCCCGGTAGCGCTGCTGCTCGAAGCTCCGATCCCTGATTTCGCCGAAGCGGTTGAAGAACACCGCCCTGGCCAGGGAGTTGCGCGCCTCGCCCTTGTTCAGTCCGGAATGCACGCGGCGACGTAGCTCTACGCTTTGCAGCCAGTCGAGGATGAACAGTGTGCGCTCAATCCGGCCCAGTTCGCGCAAGGCCACGGCCAGACCGTTCTGGCGCGGGTACCTGCGGCTTTATGCAACCCCATAACCCTGGGCCGCTGAAGTAGTTCATGGTGCGGATATCCAAGATCCAGTCGGTCGAGGAGCAGCACAAAAAGCTCAATTCTAAATACGAAAACCGCATACGCGTTTCGATCGTTACGGCCCGCAATGCTCCATCTCATGAGCGTGCGATGAATACACTCAAGAGTTGGGGTGTCATGGCCAATGACGCCTTCTTTCTGGGTGGCATCGAGAAAGGGAAAATTTTGGGCGTGTTGAAGCCGCACATTTTCTTCGATGACCAATCATGGCACCTCAAATCGACTAGCGCGGTTGCTCCATCCGTGCACATTCCTTTCGGCATCACCAACCATGTGGCGACAGAGGTTGCGCTAGAGCTTGAAGCTGATCAGGTTCAACAGGTGGTGTAGTACGGTGGCTTGCGCGCGTAAGTTCCACAGGAATTCGCATCGGTTCTGTGCTGCAAAAAAGCCTATAGCACGGTCTTTTTGAAGGCCAGGCATGCAGGCTATATGGCATTTTTTAGCTTGGCGTCACTCTCTAGTAACGAATACGCCAGATAGAGGAAGAAAGGACTCTCATGTACCTACGAACATTGGATATCAGTGGTTTCAAGTATTTCGGTGATGCTTTCACCATCGAATTCCAGGACGGCTTCAACGTCTTGGTCTGTGAGAATGGAGCAGGCAGGACGGGCGTTATTGCTGCATTACGGCAGCTGTTCAATGACTCTGAGTCCGGTAAGCGTGTGATCAATGGCGGTTTGAAAAAAGGCTGAGGTAGCGTTCCTTAACCGCGCAGTCTTTGGAATAGGCTAATGTTGACGAAGCGACCAGTCGGCCCTAAAAAATTACGGAAAATTTACGGGTGGAGACGTTTTGGCGCCGCGATACTGCGCGGCGCTAACTTGCCAGGTTATTGTTTATGTCCTACGCGGCAATACGACTCATCGGCTTTGTCTTAGGTCTGTTTCTGATTACGTTGGCCATCAGCATGGCCATCCCCATGATCACCTTGGTGATCTATGAGCGCAGCGACGATTTGTCCGCCTTTCTTTGGTCCAGTTTGATTACATTCATCTGCGGCCTGTTGCTGGTCATGCGAGGGCGCCCAGAGACCGCTCAACTTCGCCCAAGGCACATGTACCTGCTGACGACCGGCAGTTGGGTGGTGGTGTGTATCTTCGCGGCGTTGCCAATGGTGTTTATCAGTCATATCAGTTACACCGACGCCTTTTTTGAAACGATGTCTGGCATCACAACAACCGGCTCAACGGTGTTGAGTGGTTTGGACACTGCCTCGCCCGGGCTGTTGATCTGGCGATCGATGCTTCACTGGCTGGGTGGGATCGGTTTTATCGGCATGGCCGTGGCGATTCTACCGCTGCTGCGAGTAGGGGGCATGCGGCTATTCCAGACAGAGTCTTCAGACTGGTCGGAAAAAGTGACGCCGCGCTCCCATGTGGCAGCCAAATACATTCTGTTTCTCTATTTGGGACTCACAGGGGGCGGAACGCTCGCGCTCTGGATTGCCGGGATGACGCCATTTGATTCCGTCAATCACGCCATGTCGTTGATCTCTACCGGTGGTTTCTCGACGTCGGACGCCTCGCTTGGGCATTGGACACAGCCTGCTATTCACTGGGTGGCAGTTGCCATCATGATTCTGGGTAGCCTGCCTTTTACGTTATACGTCGCGACATTACGCGGCCATCGGCGCGCGCTGCTGAAGGATCACCAGGTTCGTGGATTTATTGGGTTCTTGGTCTTCGCGTGGCTGGCGGTAGGTACTTGGCTTTGTCTTCACAGCGATTATGGATGGTGGGATGCATTTCGTATCGTGGCGGTGAATGTGACATCGGTTGTCACCACCACCGGCGTCGCCGTCGGCGATTACACCGTGTGGGGCAGTTTCTCCGTGTTGCTTTTTTTCTATTTGACCTTTGTGGGGGGCTGTTCAGGCTCCACAGCGGGGGGTCTTAAAATCTTCCGTTTTCAAGTGGCGGCAACTTTGCTGGTGAGCAGTTTGAAGCAACTGATCCACCCGCGCGCAGTGATTCAGAAAAAGTACAATGGCCACCCCATCGACGAAGAGATCTTACGTTCGCTTTTGACGTTCTCATTCTTTTTCACCATCACGATTGCTGTGATTGCCTTGGGCTTGAGTCTGATTGGGCTGGATTGGACAACGGCGTTGAGCGGTGCCGCTACGGCGGTGTGTAACGTCGGGCCTGGGCTTGGCACAATCATTGGGCCGGCCGGTAATTTTTCATCACTGCCGGAAGCCGCCAAATGGCTATTGACCATAGGCATGCTACTTGGACGGCTGGAAATCCTGACAGTGTTAGTGCTCGTCACGCCGGTATTCTGGAGATATTGAGTGCTCACTGTTGAGAGGCTGGAGCCAGGATAGACGGTCAGCACTCAGGGCCGTCGCGACGCGAAGCACCGATGCATGTGCGGCCCAAAGGCTACTCGGTGATCCCATTCAGCGTGCAGTAATCCTTCCATGGCATCTCAACCATTTCTGACACTTCCCGATGAAACGCGAGGGTCAGGCGTTTCAGCTCTTGGGGGGACTGCGAAATCATTGTCAGCGTCAGCTCCCACACTTCTACCCCAAGCCTTGCGGCCTCTTGCTCAAAGGCCGATTCAATACACAGTTTCTTTTCAGCCTGACTCAGTCCCTGTACAGCGTCATTGAGGGATGAATCGCCTTCGAAGAATTTTGATAGCGCGAGCTCTTTGCGTAGATCATCGGAGTTCATGACCTTCTCCTCACTATTCACGTTACCTGGGCTTCATCGAACCAGCTGCGGACCGTCTGGGTAAAAAATAAATGCGCGGTATCCCACCAGCGTCGCCACCAATGACCTTGCTCCGCGTCCACGAGGACCACCAATGGCCGACTCCCCAGCTTATGCTCGGCGTCGAACAGGTCGAGTCTTCCGACGACCGTGCCTGCCGTGATAGGGGCTTCGATGGGGCCATCAAACGCCAGGCGCATCTCGACGTCACGATTTTTATTCTTGGGCAGCGTGAGGGTCATGTCTTCAAGCAAGCCCACATTCACGTAGGGTTGTATGCCTTTCCAGAGCGCGACCTGCGAGAGTACTTCGCCACCTTTCTTATAGGTTTGGGTGTCGTAGAAGCGAAAGCCGTAACCCATCAGTTTCTCTGTTTCTGCCGTACGCTTATGGGCGCTACTGGCGCCCAGAACTGCGCTGATCAAACGTTGCCCATCCCGCTGTGAGGAGGCGACCAAGCAGTAGCCCGCCGCCTCTGTGTGCCCGGTCTTCAAGCCGTCATAGGTGGAGTTACGCCATAAAAGCGCGTTGCGGTTGGATTGCTGAATGCCGTTCCAGGTGAAGGTTTTCTTGGCGTAAAGAGGGTAGTAGGTGGTCCCTTCGTTGATGACTTTTCGAGCCAGGGTCGCCATGTCACGTGCGGAAGAATAGTGCTCCGGGTCCGGTAGGCCGGTGGAGTTCATAAAGTGGGTGTTGAGCATTCCCAGTGTTGAAGCGGTTGAGTTCATCATCCCGACAAACCCGGCTTCGCTTCCAGCGATATGTTCGGCCAGCGCAACGCTCGCGTCATTGCCTGAGTCGATGATCACGCCGCTTAGCAAATCGTGAACCGAAGCAGAGCTGCCGGGCTTGAGAAACATCCGTGAGCCACCTGTACGCCAGGCATTTTCGCTCACGACGACCTCATCATTTGCGCTTATCAGGCCAGACTTAAGCTCATGCGTCGTGATATACGCAGTCATTAACTTGGTCAGGCTGGCCGGTGGTAGGCGTGCATCACTGTTGTGGCTGGTAATGACCCTGTTCGTTTTCGCGTCTATGAGTATCCAGGCTTCGGCTCCCAGCTTCGGCGCAGCGGGGATCATTGTCCCCATGGTCGCGTTGGCAGCCAGAGCGGCATTCGCCCAAAGAAGCGGTGGTGTTACACAGAGCACGGTTAAGGCACGCAGGAACAACAGATATCTCACAAGCAAAAGGCCTTGGGTCAGCAATATGTGCTGCCAAACTAGGCCTGGGCGCCGAGGCGCTCAAATTAACCAGTATTAAGTTAAATTTAATGTTCAGGTACAGATCGATCCGTGGCTTGACCGCTGAACATCGGGCAGTGAATCAATACGCGTGTTCCCCTACCCGAGGCACCGGGGTGGATATCCAGTGTGTATCCGTGCAATTTCACGATGGCGGCGACTAACGACAGGCCTAGGCCGTGGCCTGGGTTTATCTGGCTTCCCTCGCCGCGATAGAGCCGGCGAATGACATGCGTACGGTCCGCTTCAGGGATGCCGGTACCATCGTCCACTACTTCAATAATGACAGTTGAGTCCTTGATGCTCCCCCGCAATTCGATATGGCCGCCCTCCGGGGTAAATTTAATGGCGTTATCGAGCAGATTGACCAGCGCTTCGAACAGTAACGAAGAGTCGCCATACACCTGGGGACAATCGCTGGGAGTGTCTAGCGAAAGCGTTTGGGCGCGGTCCAGTGCCATCGGTTCGTAAAACTCATGCGCCTGTTTCAACAACGTCATGATCGGGAAGGGCGCAAAGGCAGAGCGGCGACGAATATCCTCTAGCTCAGCGACCCGCAGCAGTCCTTGAAAGCGCACCATGATCGACTCGCTCTCCTCAAACGCCTGATTCAAGGTCTGCTTATGTTCTAGGGCCAGCGGTAACTGCTGGAGCTGATAGAGCCGTGCGCGTAAGCGTGTCAAGGGTGTGCGCAAATCATGGGCAATACCGTCGCAGACGCTTTTCACCTCATGCATCAACTGCTCTATGTGATCAAGCATCGTATTGACGGCGTTGGCCAGCATATCCAGTTCATCGCGGCGTGCTGACAACGGCAAACGCTCAGCCAAGTTGCCCGAAACGATACTTTCGGTACACAGCTGCAGGCGTTTGACACGACGCAATGGGCGACGTCGCAGTAAGCGCCAGCCAATCAAACCGGGGATAAGGGTTAATGACAACCCCCACATCAGGGCCTGCTCAATAATGCCGCCCACGGCGGAAATCGACCCGCCGTCACGTGCCAAAATCAGGATATGTCCGTCAGGGCGCCGTGCCAGCAAGGCATAGCTGCTTCGGGTTTCGGTGCTGGGTAACGCAATGCTCAGGCCGCGCTCAAGGTAGTGAACCTGGCCGTCGTCGGGTAGGTTGGAGCGCAGTTTCAGCAGGTCGCCGGCGACATGGGTGCCATCGGGTGCAAATAAACCGTAGGCGTCGATCCCGGGGGTCGAGTAAGCCTCACTCGCCGCCAACTCAGCAAGCAGGTTTGAGTCGTCGACCTTTTGATAGTAGTGGGCGCGTTGCAACAACGTACGCTCGGCAACCGTGCCCAGATAGTGGGAGATTTCCCAGTACAGCACACCGGTAAAGAGTGCTCCCCAGGCCACGAAGAACACCGCGTAAAACCCGATCAATCGACTACCGGATGAGCGCCATTCCTCATTTTTTGGTAGCGAGGACATAGCCGGCACCGCGTATTGTATGGATCACAGGCGATTTTTCGTCGCTTTCCAACTTCTTGCGCAGTCGACCGATATGCACATCAATGATGTTTGTCCCAGGATCGAAGTGATAGCCCCAGACGCCTTCAAACAGCATGGTGCGAGTGACCAGTTGGCCGGCGCTGCGCATCAGGCAGTTGAGCAGTTTGAACTCGGTGGGCAGCAACTGGATGTCTTCGTCATTGCGCGTCAGCTTGTGCTCCACCAAGTCCAGTCGCAGGTTGCCGCAACTGAGGTGTGGGTTGCTGGGGTCTGCGGCGGTGCGTCTGAGCAATGCGTCAAGGCGCGCGATCATCTCGACGGCCGAAAATGGCTTGGTCAGGTAGTCATCGCCGCCCGCACGAAGTCCCAGGACGCGCTCATCCACATCTGACAGAGCACTGATCATCAGGACCGGCGTCTGAATCCCGAGACTGCGCAAGGTGCTGACAATCGTCAGCCCGTCAAAGTCCGGCAACATGCGATCCAGCGTAATCGCGTCGTAACCGCCTGCAATCGCCAAGGCCAGTCCGTCGCGTCCAGTGGCAGCCCACTTTGAGCTGAAACCGTGGCGTTGGAGTTCAGCGACAATGATTTCGGCCGTCACCTGATCATCTTCAATGACCAACGCATTACTCATAATTTCCTCCATTCGTGCATGTTTTTCAGCGCTCCCGACTCAATGCCGACATCCAGTGCAAGCGAACCTTATTGCTCCAAGCTGCGCGCGAATACTAACTATTTTTTAACCCACCTTAACCCGGTCATCTCGCCTGCACGGATATATTCGTAATAAGAGCCGAACGAGCTGACTGACATGAGGGTAAATAGTGACAACCTATCTGGCTTTCTTCTTGCTGACATTCGCCTTGGTATGCGCCCACACAAATTGGCTTACTCACAAAACAAAATCGACGTGGTGGGGCTCCTGAGCCGGGAGTGAATAGCTATAGTTATCTGGTCACCGTCGGTTGGACGTGACCGTTTAACCCGTTAATCTTGTTTTTGCATGTTATTGAACCTCAACAACGGGAATCCGCTCGGGTGATCAAACCGATATTGCTGATACGTCGTCGCTTTGCCTCGATCCGATGGCGTACTCGGGTGACACTCTGGGTCGCTGCTACCCTCGCAGGGTTGCTGGTAGTGATGTTCGCCCGGTTGGCTGACCTAGCGCTGATGCAGTTCGCCCAACAGGCCGCCGCCCGGCCGTGGCTGCCGTTTATCTACACGCCGCTGGTCGGCATGTTTGTGGTGTGGATGACTTCGCGTTTTTTTACAGGGGCTCAAGGTAGCGGTATTCCCCAGGTGATCGCGGCTACGCGATTGGCCCACCAGGGCAAGCCCGTGAACAAGTTGGTATCGTTGCGTCTGGCCTTCGCCAAGATAGGACTCGGTACTCTGGCCCTGACCGGTGGTTTTTCAGCGGGGCGTGAAGGCCCTTCGGTGCAAGTCGCCGCCTCGATCATGCATTTCTTTCACCGTTACCTGCCCAACGCACGCATCATTCGCCCTGAAGACCTCATCCTGGCCGGTGGCGCGGCGGGTATTGCTGCTGCCTTCAACACGCCCTTGGCCGGTGTGGCCTTTGCAGTGGAGGAGCTGGGGCGCAAGTTGGAAACCCGCACCAGCGGGGTGTTGCTCAGCACGATCATTTTGTCGGGTATGGTCGCGATAGCCTTGCAGGGCAACTACAACTATTTCGGACATTTCGACGTACAAGAGGCCAATCTCGATTTCGTTCTTCCGATACTGGCGATTGGTATTGGCTGTGGTGTTATGGGGGGATTGTTCAGTCGGATGCTCCTATGGCCACAGCGGTATCGCAGTTTTGTCGTCTGGGAATGGCGCCGCCTGCATCCAGTCTGGTTCGCAGGTGGCTGCGGCATGATCGTGGCGATTCTCGGTTGGCTCAGCGGTGGGATGTCCTTTGGCAGCGGTTACGGGATCACCTCCCAGATCATCGTGTCCGATGTTGGTTTGCCGTGGCACGCGCCGATTACGCGTTTTCTTGCGACCGTTGTGACTTATTTTTCCGGCATGCCGGGCGGTATTTTTGCCCCCTCTTTGGCGGTAGGCGCCGCTGTCGGTGCCAATGTCGCTGAATACTTCGCCTTGGCGGCACAGCCCATCATTGCACTGTGCATGGTGGGGTTTCTGGCAGCAGTCACGCAATCGCCGATCACCTCTGCAATCATCGTGATGGAAATGATCGACAGCCATGGCATGGTTATTAGTCTGATGGCTGTTGCACTGATTGCCAAAGCAGTCAGTGCCAGGATGGGCCCCGAGCTCTATCAGCAGTTGGCGCGTGGCTTTCTGCAATCGGACGGCAGTGGCGCCGCCGCGCAAAAAGCCAACACGTAGATTGGGTCAGTGCAGCAGCGGTCGCGCCGCTGCTCTGAGCTTGTGCCGGTCCTCTTCGAGTACAAGTGCAGTGTTCGCGTGCTTGAGCAGCAGTTCTGCGTGCCGGGTACAGGCCCCCCTGAACATCGCCGGATTTATCTGTGCCAGGCTTACAAGGGCCTTCATCATGCGCAGGTCGACTTCCACTAGACCCGCGCCATCTCTGGCAATCGGTGCGAAGAAGTCATCGAACAGGTCATCCACGGTCAAACCGCGCAGGTAAACGTGCTGGCAGTCAGCGTCGATTTTCGCGGCGGGTTCTTTAGGTGTACCCCAACATGTCAGGCTTCTGACGCCGCGCCCAATGACGTCAATGGCGGTGCCGGGGTCATTGACGGCCGGCGACAAGGCGCGGGAGGCGATCTCCGACAACACTGACAAGCCGAACCGGGGGTCGTGTTCGAACGTTCGACGCACGCCGATAGCCAGGGTAGCAATGATTTTTTCGTTGCTCGACGCCAGTTCCTCCCCGCGTGCCTTGCTCAAGCTAACGGTTCTTGCGAGCGGCATGCCGATATGCACAAAGCTTCCCGGCAAGACGTCCATAAATATCTGTATCTCGTCTGTGTTGGCGATCGCGCCTAACGCCTGAACGTCAATGTGCTGGACGTACCCCGTGTGAAGGCTTGTGATGATCAGCGCAGAACTGGGGATCACTGACTCGCAAGGGTAGGCGGCTGCCCCCAAATGCGGCCATTGGACTCGATTGTTAATGGCATCAATGGCTGCCTGCTCGACACGGTCAATAGTTTCTCCCACCCGCCCAAGCTTGGACAAATGATCGATCCAGCGCAGCAGCGTGTAGACAATCAGAATGACCACGACAATGGTTACCGCGAATAGCAAAACCCTCCCTTGTTTACCGTAGGCGCCGGTACTCAGCGCAATGATCCCAACTAGGCTGAACAGGAAGGAGCCGATAAAGGTGGCCAGGGCATTTTGTGTCGTGGTGTCTTCCATCACCAGGGTGGTGGCACGGGGCGTCACACCGCTGCTCGCCGCACCATAGGCGCTGACCATGGTGCTTAACGAAAAGGTCGTCACCGCGAGCATGCTTGAGGCAATGATGCCCAATATCTTATCTACGGCGTCGGCACCAATGCGGGCGGGCAACGACTCGGGAATGTAGTCCTTGAAGAAAACGGCGAGTAACGCGGTCGCAATACCCAGCACGGAAAACAAGCTCGCCCTGAACCACAGCCGTTTGGTCATTTGGTGTAGCACCCAGCGCCAGCGTGCGAGCATTTTTTATACCTTCTGCAAATAACACGATGGGACCCACCGCAAGGATTCAGGGAAACGAAAGCGGTGAGTTGATTATCCTTAATGGAGTGTTTTGTCGGGCCGAGGGTTCATCCCTCGTCTTTGGTTGCCGCACACGGAATGACTCGCTTGACCAATTTACCGATCGACATGCCTTGGATCAGGATAGAAAAAACGACCACCAGGTACGTCATGGAAACCACGATATCGCGAGCCGCCCCTGAGGGCAGCGACAACGCCAATGCCACCGATATCCCGCCACGCAGGCCGCCCCAGGTCATCACACTCCAGGCACCTTCCGGTAGGCGGAAGCGTTTACCCAATACCGCGATGGGAACCCCTACAGTCAACAATCGTGATAACAAGGTCAGCAATATGACCAGCAGGCCCGTGGTGAGCAATGGGTTGGAGAACTGGATCAGAACGACTTCCAACCCGATCAATACAAACAGCACCGCATTGAGTATTTCATCGATCAGTTCCCAGAACATGTCCAGGTTTTTTTCAGTCTGCTCGGACATCGCATGGGAACGCCCTTGGTTACCCACAATCAGTCCCATCACCACCATCGCCAATGGGCCGGAAACATGGAACTGAGTGGCGAGTGCATAGGCGCCGAGAACCGCGGCCAGGGTGATGAGCACTTCCTCCTGATAGCTATCGATACTCTTGAGCATTCTGTAAGTGATATAGCCCACGCAGGCGCCTAACAGAGCACCGCCTCCGGCTTCCTTGAGTAACAGATGCGATGCACCGATAACCGACGGTGTCTCCCCGCTGGCGATCATTGCGACGATCAGCGAAAACAGCACGACACTCACGCCGTCGTTGAACAGTGACTCACCGGAAATGACCAGTTCCACGCTATGGGGCGCGCCGGCAGATTTCAAAATACCCATCACGGCGATGGGGTCGGTGGGGGAGATCAGCGCGCCAAACACCAGGCAATAAGACAACGGTAGCTGCAGTTCTGTGAGGGACAACAACGCCCAGAGCCCGAAGCCGATGAACAATGTTGAGAGCGTTGTCCCTACCACCGCCAAGGATGCAACCTGCCATTTGTAGGCCCGCAACTCCGATAGGTCCACATGCAACGCCCCAGCAAAGAGCAGCAATGACAACATGCCTTGCATCAGCAGTTCGGAAAAGTCGATGGACTCCACCAGCGACTGCTCAAGGGTATGCAAGGCATGAAAGCCCAGCGCATCAAATGCCATATTCAACAGTGACAGGCCCAAGGCAATGCCCATCACACCGATGGCGGATGGCAGGCCGACGTAGCGCCGATTGAGATAGGCAAGTACTGCCGTGATGCAAAGGAAGATCGCAATAATGTCCAGCATTGACCCGCTCCAATAACACAGGATGAGGAAAGCACCCTCGGCAATGCAGATCGCAAATGCTTCTGACCGTTCAGAAATAACCGCCGCCAGCGCTGTGCATTCAGTGAATGCCGCGCCTGCCGGGATTATAAATATGACGGCCCGCCGTTACGCAGCAGTTGTTGCCACTCATAGCGTAGATCAGACGTGGCGCTTGATCCTCGTATCGGGATGTGATGTGGTGGGCGACACAGAAAGGCCACTGCCCTTTGCGATGTAGGGCGCTCGTAACTTTAATTCTTTTCAGCATTTCGAGGTTTCATGCAAATCGAGTTACAGGAGATCAGCGACCACCTCTATCGTTTTGCTCCATTTGATACGCTGCCAAAGGAATCGGTAGACGCCATCGCTCGGCGGGTAGAAGTGAGTTATTTCAAGGCCGGCAGCGACATCCTTGAAGCGGGCGCGATCATTCATGACTTGCACTATGTGCGTAGCGGTGCGGTGGAGATTTACCGGCGCAATGGCGAGCTCTACAACCGACTTGTCGAAGGCGACCTCTTCGGTCAGGCCGGTTTGTTGCGCAGTAACAAGGTGCGTTTTCCCGCCCGGGCCTTGGAAGATAGCCTGATCTATTACATACCCGCCGACGTGTTCGCTGACCTTTGCGCGCAGCATGATGCTTTCGCCGACTTCGTTGAAGCTGAGGGGCACTCCAGGCTCAAGACTGCCGTTGAGGCGCAGGGGCGTGCCAGTGAGCTTATTCAGCTCAAATGCCGAGGCCTTATCTCTCGGCCCTTGGTGTGGGTCACGTCGGATACCTGCGTCGGCGACGCGGCAAAAATCATGACAGAACAAAGCGTTTCTTGCGTTCTAGTGATGTCATCAGCGGGCTTGCAGGCGGCTGAAATCCAAGGGATCGTGACGGATCGGGACCTTCGCACACGCGTTGTCGCGGACGGCCGAAACGCTGACGAAACGGCTGCCCGAGACATCATGACGGCCGAGCCAGTAACGATAGGCGCAGACGACTCAGTGTTTGAAGCAATGCTGGTGATGTTGCGCCGTAATATTCACCATCTGCCGGTGGTCCATCATGGCCATCCGATTGGGCTGATCAACCTGTCGGATATCATCCGCTACGAGTCACACAGCAGTTTGTATCTGGTAAACAGAATTTCTAACCAGACTTCGGTCGACGGCCTTAAATCGCTTTTGCGTGACCTGCGCGGAACCTACATTCGCATGGTGCGTGACGGCGCGACGGCGCACATGATTGGTAGCGCGATTTCCGGTATTGGCCGGGCCTTTACCCAGCGTTTGCTGGAGCTCGCAGAGAAAAAACTGGGGCCGCCTCCGGTGCCTTACTGCTTTATGGTGTTGGGTTCCATGGCGCGTGATGAGCAGTTGTTGGTGACGGACCAGGATAATGCTCTGGTGCTCGACGACCGCTTCGATCCAATCCAGCACGATGCTTACTTCCGAGCGTTGGCGACGTTTGTGAGTGATGGCCTGGCCGCATGCGGTTACAGCTATTGCAAAGGCGGAATCATGGCGACGAACGATCAATGGCGTCAGCCGTTGAAGGTATGGCGAAGTTATTTTGATCAGTGGATCGAAAAGCCAAACCCCAAGACGTTGCTCAATAGTTGTATTTTTTTCGATCTGGATGGTGTGTTTGGCGAGCTCGAGCTTGTTCAGGAACTGAAAGTTCTGTGTGCTCGAAAATCCAGCGCACATCCTCTTTTTCTAAGTGCCATGGCTCGAATTGCCCTTAACCGGACGCCGCCATTGGGCTTTTTCCGGACCTTTGTGGTTGAGACAGACGGACAGCACAAACGGATCATCAACCTGAAGGGGCGAGGTACTGCACCGCTGACAGACCTGATCCGCATCCACGCGCTCGCGTGTGGCAGTACCGCGCAGAATTCATTTGATCGTATGGACGCCATCGCGAAGAGCAACGTCATTCCGCCTGAAGCATTAAAGCAACTCCGATACGCGCTGGAGTTCCTGTCGATGGTGCGAATTCGGCATCAGGTTGACGCACTGGAGCAGGGAGCGGCGCTCAATAATTATGTTGAGCCGGAACGCTTTTCCAACAGTGAACGACATAATCTCAAAGAGGCGTTTCAGGTCTTGAGTAATGGCCAGAATTTCTTGCGCTTCCGTTATCCGTCAAAGGGTCGCCTGTCGTCATGAAACACGTGAAAGCGCAGCCCAATCATAAAGTGCTGGAGTGGTCTTCCAGGTTCGACACCCTGGCAGACAATGCCGTTAACAGTCGCTTGCGACAGTTCTATCAAGCCGGCGCGGTCTCGGCACAGACCTCCATTGACAGCTTGCAACTGCTGGCCATGGACGTGGAAACCACCGGCCTTGATGCACAGGCTGACAGTATTGTGAGCATCGGGGTAATGCCGTTCACGCTGCAGCGCATTTATTGTGGGAGTTCGCTTTACTGGGTGATAAAACCAGCGTCCGAGCTGAATGAAAAGTCGGTGACGTTTCATCACATAACCCATGCTGAAATTTCAGATGCTCCCACCTTTGAGCAGGTACTGGCCCCATTGCTGGAGGCCATGGCAGGCAAGGTGATGGTCGTCCATTATCGGAATATTGAGCGAGCCTTTTTGGATCAGGCAGTGCGTAGGCATTTAGGGGAGGGGTTTGAGTTCCCTGTCATTGATACGATGCAACTGGAAGCCCGACTACATCGGCAAAAACGTGGATGGTTCGCCCGACTTATGGGGCGCTCACAACCGTCCATAAGGCTGGCGGATAGCCGGGCGCGCCTTGGTCTTCCGGCTTATCACGCTCACCATGCATTAACCGATGCCCTGGCAACCGCAGAACTGTTGCAGGCGCAGGTAGCGACTTATTACTCAGCGTCAACGCCTGTTGGCGAGTTATGGAACTGAGTCACCGCTTGATAGTGAAACGTTAGCGCCTGTCCGACCGATATTCCTGTAGGCATTGACTCACTAGCGGTCAGTATGGTGAATGCTTGTGACATCCTGGCTCAGGCATCGGCCGTAACCGGATCGATGTGCGGGAGGAATAGCCCGCAAGCGCGGGCTGCCATTACCTCGGCCATTGAGCTTTCAAAAGACTTCCGGTCAAGCACTCAGCGTGTCTCATGATCCGTTTGAGAGCCCTCATCGCGCCAGGCACACATCGCGTGTACTGCGTCATTTTTTTCAAACAACGAAGCGATTCACCATCTTATTAAGATCAACCGCCAGCTTTGACATTTCCCCGCATGCGCTGGCTGTTTGACTGGCGCCTGCAGAACTTTGCACGGCAAGCTCTCGAATGCTGACGAGATTACGATCAACTTCTCGGGCAACATGGGCCTGTTCTTCAGACGCAGTTGCGATCAACATATTTCGCTCATTAATCTGCGTAATGGCCTTGGCGATCTGATCCAGTGAACTGCTGGCCTCCTGTGCCACATCGAGGGATTGGGTTGCTAGCTCTTTGCTTTTACTCATGGCTTCGACTGCTTCAGCTGAATCGCTCTGCATTGCGGAGATCATCTGTTCGATCTCTTGAGTGGAAGACTGCGTTCTGTGCGCCAACGCCCTGACCTCGTCAGCAACGACTGCAAAGCCGCGGCCTTGCTCACCAGCCCTGGCAGCTTCAATCGCTGCGTTCAACGCCAGAAGGTTAGTTTGCTCTGCGATTGCACGAATCACTTCGACGACTTTGTTGATGCTTTGAGCCCGCTGTGACAAAACCTGAATCTTGTCACTCGTGGCTTCAACATTGCCGCTGAGTTTTTGAATCGACGTCAACGTTTGAGAGACTCGCTCTAAACCGGTCTCAGTAAAGCCCTGGGTGCGACGCGACTCTTCCGAGGCCGACTCCGCATTACGGGCCACCTCATCAACCGCCGCACTCATCTCAGTTACCGCAGTGGCAGCTTGGTTGACCTCATCATTTTGGGAGATGAGACCTCGACTGGATTCCTCAGTGACCGCTGTCATTTCTTCGGCGGCTGAGGCCAGCTGTGTAGATGAGTCGCCGATTTGCATGATGGTTCTGCGAAGGTTCTCTTGCATTTGGGCCAGCGCTTTTAACAGGCGTCCGGCTTCATCCTTCCCGCTGACGTGCACTTCTTTGGAGAGATCACTGCCGGCGATGCGTTCTGCCACAGATAACGCTGCACCGATTGGGGTCGTAATGCTCTTGGTCAGAAGTGTTGCCAACGCAACAGTTAGGACTACGACAACTGAAATAAGGCCAATGATTACCCAGATACCGTCGGAGTAAGTATTGGTTGCGTATTGCCCAGCCGCTGTGGCGCCGTCGTTATTGAAGTCAGTCAGGGCTTTGATTTCACCCTCCATCCTATTAGTCAACGGCCGGATACCTGTACTCACCAGGTTGACAGCGGCAGGTATGTCACCGCGCGCCATCAAAGGTTCTAGGATATCCAGCTGTTTGGCATACGCATCGGCGGATGCTTTCACTACTAGATAACGCGTGCGTTCGTCGTTGTTAGCGATTAGCGGTTCATAATTCAGAACCGCATCCGCGAAAGTCTTCCGGTAACCTGCGAAGGACGCAACCGTCGATTGAAGTGCTTGAGGGTCAGCAAGTGCACGTTGAGTTTCAAGTCTGAGCCGCATTACTCCAACGTTCATCAGTGCCGTTTGTCGGACACTTGGAAGCCAATTGGTTTCTACATCTTTTTCGGCGTCCCGCAGCTTGCCCATCTGCACAGCAGCAACTGCGCCGAGCACAAAGACCAACAGAATGATTGACGCAAAAAACAAGGAAGCGCGTGGAGCTACGTTGAGATTTCTAAGGTGCATGCGAGCTTCCTGACTGCGAGGGAATGATCTAGGTATCTAGACTATCGACCTGACGTTAATAAACTTAATCAGGCCTCTCGCTTTTAACTGCTCTGCTAAGTCGCCTGCGCGCATCCGGTGATGCATTTGCTGATATCCAGTGCGACAGTGCTTTTCTACGTTTGAGTTTCTAATATGGAACTCTGCTGGAAACCGGAACGTGAACGGTCATGCAGGCATGTACCAAATTCTTACGGAGAGGGTTTTTTCGTCGTAAATGTCGGCCGCTCAGGCTGACGCCATCGCTCCAGGCGATGGCGTCAGGGGTTGTTTGCTGTGCGCTGACAGCGAAAGCCCGATTCGCTAACGAGGCTCCGACATCAGTCCTTTCACCAGCGATATACACCCGAGCATCAGGACGATTGCGAAAGGTAAACCTGTGGATACTGCCATTGCCTGCAGTGCCACCAGCCCCCCACCCAACAGAAGGGCAATCGCAATCACGCCCTCGATGACTGCCCAGAATACACGCTGAGGCACAGGCGCATCCACCTTGCCGCCGGCGGTGATCGTGTCGATTACCAAGGAGCCTGAGTCCGAGGAGGTAATAAAAAACACAATGACCAGAACGATGCCCAGGAAGGAGGTGATCTCTTTAAGCGGCAGCTCTCCCAGCATGGCGAACAACTTCAGCTCCAGCACAGCGTCCTTGACGCCCACCAGGCCCTGTAAGGTCGTTTGGTCAATGGCCGTTCCGCCGAACGTTGTCATCCACAGCACAGACACCACTGAGGGAACGAGCAAGACCGAGATCAGAAACTCTCTGACCGTTCGACCACGACTGACGCGCGCGATAAACATGCCTACAAACGGCGACCAACTGATCCACCACGCCCAGTAGAAGGCCGTCCAGCCTTGGGTGAATTGGGTGTCAGTGCGGCCGAATGGATTCGACAGTGCCGGCAGGTATTCAACATACGTCACCAGGTTCTTGAAGAACCCTGTGAAGATGGCCAAGGTCGGTCCCACGACGATGATAAACACCAGTAAGAGCAATGCGAGTCCCATATTGATCTGGGAAAGCATTTTGACACCCTTGTCCAAACCGGAAAGGACTGACCACAGCGCGATCAAGGTAATGCCAACGATCAGCACGACTTTACTGAGATTCGTCGATTGTATCCCGAAGAGATATTCAATCCCCGCGGCAGCCTGTTCTGCACCAATGCCCAGTGAGGTTGCCAACCCGAATAGCGTGGCGAATACCGCCAGGATATCGATGATATGTCCCGGCCAGCCCCAAACGCGCTCACCCAACAGTGGATAGAAAATCGAGCGTATCGAAAGCGGTAAGCCCTTGTTGTAAGAAAACAACGCCAGGGACAACGCCACAATCGCATAGATCGCCCAGGGATGAAGTCCCCAGTGAAAGATCGTAGCGGCCATTGCCAAGTCGGCGGATGCTTTCATATCGCCTGCTGCACCGCCCAACGGCGCCCAGTCCGTACGCACGCCGCTCGCATCGACTGTCACGCCTCCCATGGACGCCGCGTAATGCGACATGGGTTCGGCGACGCCATAAAACATCAAGCCAATGCCCATGCCCGCGGCAAACAGCATTGAAAACCATCCGACGTAAGAGTGGTCTGGTTTGGCATCTCTGCCGCCCAAACGCACCTTTCCCAACGGGGAGAAAATCAGCGCAATACACAGCACCACAAAAACGTTCGCAATGCTCATGAAGAGCCAGGCGAGGTGACTAGTTAACCAGTTCCGGATGGCGCTGAAGAGGGGTTCTACTTCATTCTGCAGTGCCAAAGTCAAAATCACGAACAGTAAAATTGTGGCGGCTGAAATGATAAATACTTTGCCGTGGATATCGAGCGAGAACGAAAACTCTCCCTTGATATTGTCTTGACCGATGACGTAGTCAGTGTCGATCAGGTTGGCAGCTCCACTAGGAGCAGGAATACCGTCCTCACTGGGGACGTGAGGGGTGTTAGGCCGAGCATCCGTAGGCTTTTCAACCATGAGAATCTCCTTGTTGTTGGCACGTCTTAACGTGCAGTTGTCATTATCCCCGCTGTTCCTATGGCAAAACGAGATGTAAGTGCCTTTATCCTAACAAGCTTTGAGAACAAAACCGGCAAAACCTGCTGGTTGCATAGCCCTTCGATCGAATATGTCACCGTCACATGACGTCTTTGTGGGCAGCAATCTATTCCATTGAGTGCAATGAATAGGTTTGCGCGGACCAGATTAATGCCCCATCAACTTATTTATGCCATCGGGTTTGTCGTGAACGCCAAAGCGATCCACGATCGTGGACGTAGCTTGGTTCATCCCGATGACATCTACGTGAACCCCTTCTCGGCGCAGCTTCAGCACTACCTTGTCGAGCGCAGCGACTGAAGTTATATCCCAAAAGTGGGCCTCTCGAAGATCGATGGTCAAGGTCTCCAGTCGTTCCTTAAGATCGAACGAACGAGTGAACCTGTCTGCTGAGCCAAAAAACACCTGGCCTGTGACGTAGTAAGTGCGATGGGCATGTGCGGGTTCATGCTGAGAAGTGACCTCCAGGTAATGTCCGATCTTGTTGGCGAAGAACATGGCGGCCAGCAAGGTGCCTGCGACAACGCCGTAGGCCAGGTTATGGGTCGCGACGACCACGACCACCGTGACCAACATCACGATGTTCGTTGAGAGCGGATAGTCTTTGAGATTGCGGATGGAGTCCCAACTGAAGGTGCTGATGGAGACCATGATCATCACGGCGACTAACGCGGCCATCGGTATGCGGGCGAGCCAGTCGCCCATGAAGATCATCATGATCAGCAGTGAAGCTCCTGCACTCAGCGTAGACAAGCGGGTTCGTCCGCCAGATTTAACGTTGATCATCGACTGCCCGATCATCGCGCAGCCCGCCATGCCGCCAATGAGACTGCTGGTGATGTTGGCGATGCCCTGGCCTTTGCATTCACGATTCTTGTCGCTGCTCGTGTCTGTCAGGTCGTCGACGATGGTTGCCGTCATCATCGACTCCAGCAAACCGACCACTGCCAGCGCGGCAGAGTACGGCAGTACGATCATCAGTGTTTCAAGGTTTAGTGGCACGCTTGGCCACAAGAATATCGGCAGACTATCAGGCAGCGAGCCCATGTCGCCCACCGTATGTATATTCAGGCCCATGTAGATTGAAATCGCCGTCAGCACGATGATGCATACGAGCGGCGAGGGGAGCAGTTTTCCTACGCCCGGCAGCCTTGGGAACAGGTAAATAATCGCCAGTCCGCCAGCAGTCATGGCGTAAACGGGCCAGGTTACCCCGGTGAGTTCTGGCAGCTGCGCCATGAAAATCAGGATCGCCAAGGCGTTAACGAATCCCGTGACGACTGATCGCGATACGAAGCGCATCAGCTCGCCCAGCCGCAGATAGCCCGCGATTATTTGAAGTACGCCGCACGTCAGCGAGGCGGCGAGGAGGTACTGAAGGCCATGATCCTTGACCAGGTTGACCATGAGCAATGCCATGGCGCCGGTGGCCGCCGAGATCATCGCCGCACGCCCCCCAACAAACGAGATCACAGTGCAGATACAGAAAGAGGCATAAAGGCCAACCTTGGGGTCGACGCCGGCAATAATAGAAAAGGCAATAGCCTCTGGAATAAGCGCCAGTGCAACAACGAGGCCCGCGAGGACATCGGCTCGGATATTTGACAGCCAAGCAACTTTGATTTTTTGGAACATTTATTTACCCATGGCAGGCACCACGTCCCGCGCAGCGGTTAGCACTGAGCCGTGTGTGCTTGTGTCTTCAATTGAGTTGTGGAATGGCCGCGGCCAAAAAAGCAGGCGCAAAAAAACGCGACCGCAGCTAGGAGGCGGTCAGGGGCGTGCGAGGAGGCGGAGCGCTATGGCGGCGTAGGCAGCCAGTTCGAGCGTGGCAAGGTAAGTCCTTCGGCGTGTCGTATACAGACCACTGGATAATAACCGGCCGTAGCGCACTCGTACAACCGATAGGCGGTCTTGCAGGAACCTATCATGTAGAATACCCGCGGGTGTCACCGCAAAACGCGGGAGGGCAGGTTTAATTCAGCGCAGGTCGGGCCGCCGCGCGGAGTGACTGCGCCTATGAGCTTGAAATCCTCACGTCCGGATAAAACCCACGGCCATCGTGAATCTCCCGCCACGCGTGCTTTTTTCTCCCGTTTCCTGGCCGCGGAATCAGCTGGTGGCCTGATACTCATGGCCGCTGCTTTGATAGCACTACTCGTTGCTAACTCTCCGTTGGCAGACATTTACTTCTTGTCACTGCATGTAAAAGTCGTTGGCCTCTCGATTGAGCACTGGATCAATGATGGACTGATGGCGGTCTTTTTCATGCTGGTGGGGTTGGAGATCAAGCGCGAAATGTTGGTCGGCCAGTTATCGAGCTGGAGCCAGCGCGCTCTTCCAGGATTCGCCGCGTTAGGCGGTATGCTTGTACCTGCTTTGATCTATATTGCGGTCAACTGGGGTAACGCCGAAACCTTGGGAGGGTGGGCTATTCCGGCTGCGACCGATATTGCGTTTGCCTTGGGCGTACTGTCGCTGCTAGGTAAACGTGTGCCCATCTCGTTGAAAATCTTTCTGTCTGCGCTTGCGATTCTTGATGACCTAGGTGCCGTGCTCATCATCGCTCTGTTTTACACCAGCGGCTTGTCGATCAGTATGTTGCTGGCCTCACTGGGCGTTATTGTGTTCCTGGTGATGCTCAACCGATTCGGTGTGACCAGGCTCTGGCCTTACCTGATAGCGGGCGGTCTGCTGTGGTTCTTTATGCTTCAGTCGGGTATCCACGCGACCTTGGCCGGTGTCATTCTCGCACTGTGCATTCCGATGCGGGCGGCGAGCAGCGAGCGCAAATCACCGCTGATCCACCTGGAAGGAAAGCTGCATCCGTGGGTCGCTTTCGCTGTTGTGCCCATTTTCGGTTTTGCCAATGCTGGAGTGTCTCTTGCCGGTATATCTCCCAATAACCTGATCGACCAGGTACCTCTGGGGGTAACGCTTGGGCTATTGCTAGGCAAGCAAATTGGTGTGTTTGGTTTGGCTGCGCTGGCGATTCGCGCAGGGCTGGCCAAGCTGCCTGAGCAATGTAATTGGTCTCAGCTGTACGGTGTAGCGCTGCTGTGCGGCATTGGGTTCACAATGAGCCTGTTCATCGGAGCGCTCGCCTTCCCGGATAACCCGCATTTGGTCGATGAGGTGAAAGTTGGAGTGCTTATGGGCTCTATTCTTTCCGCTGTCCTCGGTGTTGCTGTTCTTTTGAAGGTTAAACGTTAATCCTGAGTTCATCTGTCAGTTGATAGCTGCATGGTGGGATGAGCATCCAGTCGCGCCTACGGGTTCAGGCATCATCAGGATATTTCGAACGCTTGAGCAACCCGAGATAGCTTCTCGGCAGAGCCAACAGAAATAGCGAGAGGATGTTCGGAAAGCCTGGGCCGTTCCCAACCGCTCAGGATCGTACCTTTCTCAAAGGCCTGTGAGCTTGTCGCGGAAAGTCGGAATTCCACTTTCAGCAGACATACCGGCGCCGGTAAAAAAACAACCTTTCGAGCGGCAGTCACGGCTTTGATGGCGCGATACCGGCATGTCATCTGGAAGCTTTGTCGGCTGCAGCGCAAACGAACGGGGTGTTGTAGCTGCTATCGATTGCGGAGCTGAAGACTGGGCCCATCGGGGACACGTCAGTATCTGACGCTTCTTCAATCCGTCCTGCCAGAAGCACCTGAAACTGAGATGGATAGTGACGCAGGAGGAATTTGGCGTCACTGCGTACCCTTTCTGGCATCGATAAGTCTCGGGAGAGCTCGAGCAGAAACTCCCCCGTTTGGATGACTGCCCGGGTACGCTCAATCGGCATGGTCATGTTTAGGCCCTCTTAGTCATCGTGCTGCCGTAATTAGGTGCTCACGCTTGGCGAGTGCTTCCCATGATGTCTTGACCTACAGTTAGTCGACGTGCCGTATCGGCCACACAGAGATCATGCTACTCGGTTCCTTAGGCTAAGGCCCCCCATGCGTGAGTGCTTGGACGAAATCAATCCGGCTTTATGCTGCGCAACGGATTCCTGTGCAGAACACGTTAGCCATGCCCGAAGTGAAGCCACCAAAACCCGACAAATAGCCAACATCGCCCACCATCAGCGGTCCTTGGTTGCGTGTTTGAAAACATCCATTGACTTGGTGAGGGTCAAAAGATCCATGGTATTTCATACTGAAGCGTTATCCCTAGATGCGTGGATCAACCGGCGAGCCTTCCAACCGGTTCTAGTTCGCATCCGTCTAACAGGACGCGGCCCAGAAACCTGTTCTGTTTATCAGATCTGTTCCGAAGCAAGGCCTGAGCATGCTCTTCAAAAATTCTCGATTCTAATGCATTTGCTCTCATTTCTGATGGTTACCTAGGCTTACGTGGCTCATGAACATTTCCAACATAGCCTGTCGTTTAACATAATATACATTATGCGAACCATTGAACCATCCTTCAGGGGCTCTGTTCGGCGCATTTCACTAAGCGACCTAGACCACCGCGCGCCAGATTCATAAGCAGCCATCGTTGCCCTCGCTGACCTGCCTCCGTTTGACCCTTGGGCCACCGGGCATTTACGGCGAGTCAGCACACTGTTCACCAACGCTGTGGTGAAATCGATAACGTTGCCCGTCATAACGCAGTACTGGGAAACAAGAGCCCGGGCCGCCGACCTCGACATCAGGCCAACCATTACTGCCTTTGCCAGGGAGAAACTCAGCGACGCCGCTTTCTTTGAGCATGAGTTTCCAGTGACCGTCAGTCTGCTGGCTGACTAGATAAAATCCAGTACCCGCTTGCCCATAACAGTCAGTGCTGCCTTCGGTAATCAACGCATCCGGCCGACCGTCGCCGTTCAGGTCCTTGATCAGCTCCATGGTTGCCGGCGTGTAGCTACCTGTTGTCTCGATTTCGCACTCCGACGTCTCTTGGTTAAATCCAGCAGCGCGGAAAGCTTTTATCTGCTCGCTACGCGGCAGTTCATCCGCCAGCGCCGTGGCACTGGTCACGAAACATGCCACCCATAGACCTGACGTAAGCCTTCCCCGCATATAGACCGTCCCTTTATGATGCTCAAATGTAGAGTATCGTGCACGTACCCGCACTAGCGTGAAGGATGAGCTAGCTCTGCCCTTATTATATAATCACTGACTATAACTAAACTAAATGACTATTTAGTTGAGTTATATATAGATAGATCGGTTCACAATCTGAACCGATCCACCGACTGCGAAAGCTTCCCCGCCAAACTCGACAATTCATCCGTCGTTGACGCCGTGTCTCCAATCACGCGGCTGTTGTTTTGCGACATACCTGCAATCATCTCCACCTGGTGAGCAATTTCATTGCTGGCCAGGCTTTGCTCGCTGATGGTGCGGGAAATATCGTTGACCAATTCGGTGGTGCTGAGCGTGGCCTGAAGGATCTCGCGAATGGCGCGTTCCACTTCGGCGGTAACGGCCATGCCCTTGTCCACTTGAGCAACGCCCTCCTCCATGCTGGTCACCGCTTCCCGGGTGTTCAGCTGGATGCGCCCGACCATACTGGCGATCTCCTGCGTGGATGCGCTGGTGCGTCCGGCCAGGCTGCGCACTTCATCGGCGACGACTGCAAAGCCGCGGCCCTGCTCACCTGCACGGGCGGCTTCGATGGCGGCGTTCAGGGCCAGCAGGTTGGTCTGGTCGGCGATGCCTTTGATCACTTGAATAATGCTGTAGATCGCCTCGGACTCCTTGTCCAGTGTGCGGATCACTTGGGCCGATTGCTGCGCTGAACGGGCAATGCCATCCATGTCGCTGACAACCTGGTGGATGACGCGGCCGCCGTCCTTGGCCAGGGTTTCTGCCTGGTTGGCCATGTCGAGGGCGCGTTGGGCGTGGCGAGTGATTTCCTCGATGCTGGCAGTCATTTCGCTAGCGGCGGCGGCCATGGTGCTGGCGGCGGCGCTTTGCTGTTGACTGCTGCCTGCGACTTCATGGCAACCCTGGCTCAGTTGTTCGCTCATGCCATTGACGCCGTGGGCGTTGCTGCGAACCACTTCAATCATGCCGCGCAAATCCCGCTGCATGGTGGCCAGGCTGCGAATCAGCGCACTGGCTTCATCGTGATTTCTGGGCTCGATAATCGGTTCGCTCAAGTTGCCGTGGGCAATGCTGTCGGCAATGCGGCTGGCGGTACGCAGTGGCCCCATGATGCTCAGGATCACCCAGCGCCCTTGTGCCAGCAGCAGTAACAGGCTGGCGATCAGTACCACGGCCAGGGTCCAATTGGCGTGGCTGATGGTTTGTCGGGTACTGATACTGGTCAGTTGAGTCTTGTTTTCGATCAGTTCGCTCAAGGCCGCCATTTGATCTTCCAGCCGACTGAACGCGGCATTGAAGGTCTCCAGCTCACCACGGGCGGCTTCGGGGTTGTCCAGGGCCAGCGCGACGATACGCTCACCGGCGCTGATATAGGTATCCAGGCTGGGCTTGATGTTTTCCAGGCTCGCCTTGATTGCATCGTCCAACGGTTGCTTGAAGTTGTCCGCCAGCACCTGGCGAAAGTGTTCGGCATGTTCCTTGAGCGAGCTGTTGACCTGGGCCGGTGTGCTGGTGCTTTTGCCTAGCCCCACCAACATGGCCGATAGCACGTCGGCACGCAGGGCGTCGTGCATCATGTCGGCCTCCATGTGATTACGCAGCACGGTCATGCTGACGTCATTGTCCTGTACCGCATCGCCCATCCGGGTATTTCCCAAATAGCTGGCCAGGCTCATGATCAAGGCGGTGAGCAATCCGGTCCCAATCAACAGCATCAAGCGTAATTTGATCGTCATGCTGGTATCCCCGTGCCAGGACCATCGGTTGGGAATCCAACCGTTCAAGTGCTCACTAGCTGTATCGGCAACAACTCCTTGTTAGTGAAGCCTAAGTTTGCGGATCTGCGCGTTTCACTTAAGCTGACCGTCCTTTGCTCCAGCCGGACCTCCCAAATGTCTCGAAGTATCGCCCATCTCGCCCTGCTGCTGGGCTTGATCACCGCCGTCGGCCCGTTTGCCATCGACATCTACCTGCCCGCGCTGCCAACCCTGGGCGCAAGCCTTGGGGCCTCACCGGCGGCGGTGCAGATGAGCCTCACCGTGTTCTTCATGGTCATTGGTGTGTGCCAGTTGTTCTACGGGCCGATCAGCGATGTGTTCGGGCGCAAACTGCCGATTTATGCGGGTTTGGTGATCTTTACCGTTGGCAGTATCGGCTGCGCATTGGCGCCGACGATCGAAGTATTGATCGGATTTCGTGCCATACAGGCGTTCGGTGCCTGTGCGGGGATGGTGATCCCGCGGGCGATCGTGCGCGACCTGTACACCGGCCATGAGGCAGCGCGCCTGATGGCTTTGCTGATGCTGGTGATGAGTGTTTCGCCAATCCTCGCGCCGCTGGCCGGCAGCCTGGTGATTTCGATCTGGAGTTGGCGCGAAGTATTTGCTGTGCTGGCGGTGGTCGCCGTGCTGTGCCTGGTCATGACCATCGTGCAACTACCGGAAACCCACCCGGCCGAACGCCGTTTGGGCAAGACCCTGGGCAATGCATTCGGCAGTTATGGAGCGCTGTTGCGCGACCCGGTATTCACCGGGTTATCGGTGGTGTGCGGGTTTGGCCTTGCGACCTTCTTTGTATTTATCGGCAGCGCGCCCTTCGTATACATCGAATATTTCGGCCTGACACCGACGCAGTTCAGCCTGTGTTTTGCCCTCAACGCCGCCTCGTTTTTTGCCATGAGCCAACTGACCGCACGCCTGAGCGCACGGTTTGGTCTGGCGCCGCTTATTCGTTGGTCGGTGGTCGCAGTAGCCACGATCATGGCCCTGTTGGCAGCCACCACATTCTGGGGTGATAGCCTGCCCTTGATGATGGGCCTGCTGTTTATCGGGTTCGGTTTTCTCGGCCTGTTGCTGCCGGCGGCAGGTGTGCTGTCGCTGGAAGATCATGGCGCGGTGGCAGGCTCTGCGTCTGCCTTGCTTGGCGCGATCCAGATGGTTACTGCGGCCGTTTCGATGACCCTGGTGGGCGTGTTCGCCGACCATACTCCTGCACCGATGTTGATTGGCATTGCGCTGTGTGCGCTTGCCGCGATGCTCACCACGTTGTGGACCTTGCGCCGGTTGCCGGCGCACCTGGCCTCAAGCGTCCTGCCCTCCTCCTGAGGCTTGCCCTACCCCGCCCAGCTCACAGATCAAAGCGGTCCACTGCCCTGCGCCGCTCATTGTCGTCGCGTACGTCGTAGCTGGCGGTGGTCTGGATATTGGTGTGATGCGCCAATTTCTGGGCAATCGACAAATCATGCTCTTCGATCACTCGGGTGATGAACGAACGGCGGAAATCATGGGGCATGATTTTCACACCCACCTGATCACCGCGCTGCCGAGCAATGTAATAAATCGCATGTTTGGTAATGCGTTCGCGCGTGATGTGGCTGCCCCGGCGGATACGGTTGAACAGAAAGGTGTCGTCCTGCTCACCTTCCTTGAGTTGTTCACGACGAAACTCAAGCCACGCCCGCAGTTTTGCGAACGCCCAGTCCGGCGCGTACTTGATCAGTTCCTTATTACCTTTGCCGATCACCCGCAGGCTGCGCTGATCAAAATTGATCTGCTCGAGGTCGAGATTGACCGACTCCGACTTGCGCATCCCGGAGCCATACAACAGGCCGATCACTGCGGCATCCCGCAGGCCCTGGGGCCGAGGATCGGCGGCGCATACATCGAGCATCTCGCGGATCAGTGTACGACGCAGGTTGCGGCCCTGCCCCAGGCGCGTACCGGCGGCAGCCTTGACCGAGCGCATCTTCAACAGGTGATCCTGGCTGATCAAGCTCATGCGCCACGCTTCATTCATCACTCCTCGTACCGCATTCACGTACAGCGATGAGGTATTCGGCGCATAGCCGTCCTCGCGCAATGCGGCCACCAGTGCGACGACGTGTTCGGGTTGCAGTAGATGCCAGTCAATGTCTTCGAGGTTGAGGTCTTCGAAACCCAGGCGGTCGGCGGCATCCTGCAGCACGTAGCGCATGGTCAGTTGGCTGGAGGGCGCCAGGCGAGTGAGGTAGAGGGTCAGCGGGTTGCGGATAGTCTCGGTCAAGGGATCAGCCTTTGGATTAAATACATCAATCAACTCGTTGATTAATCGATGTATTTAGTGGGTTGGCGAAGACTGAGTCTAACCCAGGCGCGGCCCTGGCACAAAATCACGGCGCTAATTCGACTTCCTCTGCCGGTTCCTGCGGTTGCGCCAGGGACTGGCTCCAGTCAGCGTCCTGTCGCTGCATCAGCGCAAACCAATGCCCACGCATAAACGTCAGGTAGCCAGCCGGGGCCTTGGCAAAGTCCTTCTCGTCGCCATAGCAGCCTGGCAGTGGCAGTTCGGTGCCCTGCTCCTTGTACTGGCTGACCAACTTCTGTTGGGCCTCGACGCTGCAGTCAGTGGGCAAGGGCATGCCGCGCAGGGCACCGGCATCTTCGTCCCACCAACTGGCGCCGACGCGATCGAGGCCGCGCAGGCGATACTTGCCGGACTTGCCGACCCGCATGATCAGCTTGAACTCATTGGGGCTCACATCACTGGTACAGGTGCGCGAATAACCGACCGTGACCTGGGTATTGCCGTCGCGCAGCAGGTCGGTGACTTTGGTGGCCGCCTGATCAAAGCGCAGGCTGGCGTCGAACTCGCAGTGTTGCACGTCGTCGTGCAGCATCCAGACCCGCTTGGGTCGATCGCCCGTGAGCAGGTACTGCGCTGCGTAGACAAACGCCGACTGGGTGCCATCATCCTCCCGCTCGCTGACCTGCTCGGCGAGTACCAGCAGGTTCTTGCCCTGAAGGTCATCCCAGGTATAAGCACCGACTTGCTTGCCGGGCACTTCCACACCTTCCGGCACCTGTTCAATGCTGGTCAGTGCGATCCCTTCATCGGCGCGTACGCTGGTGACACAGGCCATCGTCATCAATAATCCCATCAACGCAGGCCGCAACTGGCCGCGCAAAAGCTGCACGCTATTCATCCGAGTACCCTGGCAAGAGATGGCTTACTTTACCGGCACTTGAGCGCCAATGCAGAGAAGATTGTTCAATCACCGGCATTGGCCGAGCGGGAGCGCCCGGATTGAACCAAACGCCCGGCACAGCGTTCCGATCTGACCATCCGGCCTGCACATGTAACGCCTTGATTACTTAGCTGAACCCTAGCTGTCTACCTGTCAAATAAACGAGTTTTTCATCCGCCTTTCATATTCGTTGCACACATTTGCGCTTAACCTTGTAAGCAGTACTTCAGGGCATTCCGTGGTTTATCGACTAACCTGTTGATTACGCTTTATCTTTAGCGCCGCGTTGTCATCTGCGGGCTGTAGTTCTGCCCGATGATTGCTGCTGTTTTCACGCGTCAAGTTGCTCCAGCCGAGGTCATGAAACTTTGAAACCCTACCCTATTCACTGCGTGTCGATCGTTATCCCGGTCTACAACGAACAAGAGAGCCTGCCGGAGCTGCTGCGTCGTACCACAGCAGCCTGCAAGCAGCTGGCCTACGAATACGAAATCATCCTGGTGGATGACGGTAGCCGCGACAATTCGGCCCAACTGCTCGAAGACGCCGCCGCTGAAGAAGGCAGCCATGTTGTAGCGGTGATCCTCAACCGCAACTACGGCCAGCACGCCGCGATCATGGCCGGCTTCGAACAGTGCCGTGGCGAAGTCGTAATCACCCTCGACGCCGACTTGCAGAACCCGCCGGAAGAGATCCCGCGCCTGGTGGAGCAAGCTGCCCTGGGCTACGACGTGGTCGCCACGGTGCGTAACAACCGCCAGGACTCAGCGTTCCGTCGCTGGCCGTCGCGCTTGATCAACCTGGCCGTGCAGCGCTCTACCGGCGTGGCCATGACCGACTACGGCTGCATGTTGCGTGCCTACCGCCGCACCATCGTCGACGCCATGCTCGCCTGCCGTGAACGCAGCACCTTCATCCCGATCCTGGCCAACGGCTTTGCCCGCCATACCACGGAAATCCTCGTGCACCACGCCGAGCGTGAGCACGGCGAGTCCAAATACAGCGCCATGCGCCTGATCAGCTTGATGTTCGACCTGCTGACCTGCATGACCACCACACCATTGCGCCTGCTGTCCATCGTCGGTTTCAGCCTCGCGGCGTTGGGCGTGCTGTTCGCCTTTGCGCTGATCGTCATGCGCCTGGCCTTCGGCGCCGATTGGGCGGGTGATGGTCTGTTCGTGCTGTTTGCAGTGCTGTTCGTGTTTACCGGTGGCCAGTTCATCGGCATGGGCCTGCTGGGCGAATACCTGGGCCGCATGTACAGCGATGTACGCGCCCGCCCGCGCTTCTTTATTGAAAAAGTGCTGCGCAACCAGCCGGCAGCACCGACTCCAGTCGTCGTCGTTGACGGCCTGGTGTCTTCCCATACTTCTACTTCTACTTCTCCTTCGGATCAGGTTCAGTCATGAGTTCAAAAGCTGTTGTCTTCGCTTACCACGATATCGGCTGTGCAGGCATTGAAGCCCTGCTCGGTGCGGGTTACGACATTGCTGCCGTGTTCACCCATGCCGATGACCCCAAGGAAAACAATTTCTACGGCTCCGTCGCCCAGCTCTGCGCACGCCATGGCATCCCGGTGCACGCCCCGGAAGACGCCAACCACCCGCTGTGGGTCGAGCGCATCGCCAAGTTGAACCCGGAGTACATCTTCTCCTTCTACTACCGCAACCTGCTGAGCGAACCGCTGCTGGCCACCGCTCGCAAAGGCGCGTTCAACCTGCACGGTTCGTTGCTGCCTAAATACCGTGGCCGCGCCCCGGCCAACTGGGTGTTGGTCAACGGCGAAACCGAAACCGGCGTCACCCTGCACCGCATGGTCAAGCGTGCCGATGCCGGCGCCATCCTCGCCCAGCAGAAAGTCAGCATCGACCGCACCGATACCGGCCTGAGCTTGCACGCCAAGTTGCGTGATGCGGCCACAGCCTTGCTGCGCGACGCGCTGCCACAATTGGCCCTGGGCAAGCTCACCGAAACCGCCCAGGACGAAAGCCAAGCCACCTGTTTTGGCCGCCGCACTGCCGCCGATGGCAAGCTGGACTGGAAAAAGCCTGCCGAACAACTGTTCAACCTGGTGCGCGCGGTGACGCAGCCGTATCCGGGCGCCTTCTGCGCAGTGGGCGAGCACAAGCTGATCGTATGGCAAGCCGACGTGGTCAAGGGTAACGACGGTTTGGCGCCAGGCCGTGTGATCAGCGTCAACCCGCTGCGTATTGCCTGCGGTGAAGACTCCTTGGTCATCAAGTTTGGCCAGCGTAACGAAAACGGCCTGTACCTGGCCGGTCCGGCCCTGGCCGATGAACTGGGCCTGGTGGATGGCTCCGTACTGCGCGGCGCCGAGTCTGGCCGCAAGCCACGTCGTACCCGCGTGTTGATCCTGGGCGTAAACGGCTTTATCGGTAACCACCTGTCCGAGCGCCTGCTGCGTGACGACCGTTACGAAGTCTATGGCCTGGACATCGGCTCCGACGCCATCGAGCGTCTGCGCAGCCACCCGAATTTCCATTATGTGGAAGGCGATATCAGCATCCACACCGAGTGGATCGAATACCACATCAAGAAATGCGACGTGGTCCTGCCATTGGTTGCCATCGCCACGCCAATCGAATACACCCGTAACCCACTGCGTGTGTTCGAACTGGACTTCGAAGAAAACCTCAAGCTGGTGCGCTACTGCGTCAAGTACAACAAGCGCGTGATCTTCCCCTCGACCTCCGAAGTCTATGGCATGTGCCAGGACCAGTATTTCGATGAAGACACCTCCAACCTGGTGGTCGGTCCGGTCAACAAGCAGCGCTGGATCTACTCGGTGTCCAAGCAACTGCTGGACCGCGTGATCTGGGCCTACGGCGACAAGGGCCTGAAGTTCACCCTGTTCCGTCCGTTCAACTGGATGGGCCCGCGTCTGGACCGCCTGGACTCTGCGCGTATCGGCAGCTCCCGCGCCATTACCCAATTGATCCTGAACCTGGTGGAAGGCACGCCGATCCGTCTGTTCGACGGTGGTGAACAGAAGCGTTGCTTCACCGACATTGCCGACGGCATCGAAGCGCTGGCGCGCATCATTGATAACGACAATGGCGTGTGCGACAGCCAGATCATCAACATCGGCAATCCGGAAAACGAAGCGAGCATCCGCCAGTTGGGCGAAGAACTGCTGCGTCAGTTCGAGGCTCACCCACTGCGCCACAACTTCCCACCGTTCGCCGGTTTCCGCGACGTCGAAAGCAAGGCGTTCTACGGCACGGGCTACCAGGACGTGGCGCACCGCAAGCCGAGCATCGAGAACGCCAAGCGCCTGCTGAACTGGGAGCCGAGCGTGCAGATGAGCGAAACCATCGGCAACACGCTCGATTTCTTCCTGCGTGAAGCCATGCTTGAAATCGCGGATAAAAAGTAATGCAGGCAGGTCTTCGCATCGACGTCGACACCTACCGTGGCACCCGTGAAGGTGTGCCGCGGCTGCTCGAATCCCTGGATGAAGCCGGGGTAAAGGCGACGTTCTTCTTCAGTGTCGGCCCGGACAACATGGGCCGCCATCTGTGGCGCCTGATTCGGCCACAGTTTTTGTGGAAGATGCTGCGTTCCAACGCCGCCGGCCTGTATGGCTGGGACATCTTGCTGGCAGGAACCGCCTGGCCAGGCAAGCCGATCGGCCGCGACCTGGGGCATCTGATGCGCCAGGCCAAGGCCGCCGGGCATGAAGTCGGCCTGCACGCCTGGGATCACCATGGCTGGCAGGCCAATACCGGGCGTTGGAGCGAGGCACAGCTGGTCGAGCAGATTCGGCGTGGTGTGCAGACTTTGAGCGACATCCTAGGCGAGCGCGTGGACTGTTCAGCCGCCGCCGGGTGGCGCGCCGACGAACGTGTGGTGCAAGCCAAGCAAGGCTTCAATTTTCGCTACAACAGTGATTGCCGGGGCACCAGCCTGTTTCGACCGACACTGGCCGATGGCAGCGCGGGCACCCCACAAATTCCGGTGGACCTGCCGACCTTCGACGAAGTCGTCGGGCCGGTGGTGGCTGCCAATGATTTCAACCGCTTCATCCTGGACCGGTTCAGTGCAGCGAAGCTGAACGTCTACACCATCCACGCAGAAGTTGAAGGGATTCTGATGGCCAATGATTTTCGCCAGTTGCTCGCCCAGGCCGGGCAGCGCGGCATTGATTTCAAACCCTTGGGTGATCTTCTGCCCGCAGATGTAACCACCCTGCCCCAACAAAAACTGGTGCGCGGCGCATTGAGCGGCCGCGAGGGTTGGTTGGGAGTACAGCAGGCATGATTCGTCGCTGGGCCTTGCCCCTGCTCCTGCTGGCGTTTGCCGCGTTTTACCTGCTGCCGCTGGCCACCCATGGCCTGTGGATTCCCGATGAAACCCGCTATGCGCAGATCAGCCAGGAAATGCTGCTGTCCGGCAAATGGGCCGCACCGCACTTCATGGGCATTCGTTACTTCGAAAAACCCGCCGCGGGCTACTGGATGATTGCGTTGGGCCAGGCGATTTTCGGGCAGAACCTGTTCGGCGTGCGGTTTGCCTCGGCCTTGAGCAGCGCGTTGAGCATTGTGCTGGTTTACCTGGTATCCCGCCGGTTGTGGAACGACCCGCACAAAAGCCTGGTCAGCACCCTGCTGTACATGAGCTTCGTCAGCGTGGCGGCCCTCGGTGGTTATTCCAACCTGGACCCGCAGTTCACCTTCTGGGTCAACCTGACCGGCGTGGCGTTGTGGTTCTGCTTTGACAGCAGCACGCGGCGCGGCCGACTGTGGTCATGGGCGCTGTTGGGTTTCGCGTGCGGCATGGGCTTCATGACCAAGGGCTTCCTGGCCTGGTTGCTACCGGTATTGATCGCCCTGCCCTACGCCCTCTGGCAAAAACGCCTGGGTGAGTTGTGCACGGTTGGCGGCGTGGCCGTGGTGGTTGCAATTGCTGTCAGCGTGCCGTGGGCATTGGCTGTGCACCTGCAAGAACCGGACTACTGGCATTTCTTTTTCTGGCACGAGCACATCCAGCGCTTTGCCGGGGAAGATGCCCAGCACGCTGAGCCGTTCTGGTATTACCTGCCGCTGCTGGTAGCGTTCGCGCTACCGTGGGTAGCCCTGTTGCCGTCCACGCTCAAGCAGGCATGGCTGCAAAAGCGCGCGCCGAAAACCGCATTCCTGCTGCTATGGCTGTTGATGCCGCTGGCGTTTTTCAGCCTGGCCAAGGGCAAGTTGCCCTCCTACATCATGCCTTGCATGCTGCCCCTGGCGTTGCTGATGGGCTCGACCTTGAGCGACAAGCTCAAGCAAGGCCACGGTCGCGTCCTGCGCATCAATGGCTGGCTGAACCTGGCGATCGGTGTGCTGGTATTGCTGGCCCTCAGCTGGTTCCAGTTGAAAAAACCGGTGTACGAGCCGGGTGAGGAAACCTTCAGCCTGGTGCTGGTGTTCATCTTCCTGTTCGGTTGGATCGTGGTCAACCTGCTGCAAGCGGCACGGCCCTTGACGTTGTGGGCCGCGCCTCTGATTGGCAGTGGGCTACTAGTGGTTTTGGTGCCTGCGGCATTGCCCCATTCGGTGGTTTATAACAAGACCCCGGACCAGTTCATCATCGATCACATCGAGGAATTACAGCCCACTGTCGCCCTGTTGAGCAACGATCTGGGCGCTGCTTCTGCACTGTCCTGGCGTCTCAAACGACCGGATATCACGCTCTACAACACCTCGGGCGAGGTCAAGTACGGGCTGGCTTACGCCGACACGGCCCATCGGCTGGTCGACCGTAATGCGATCCAGGCGTGGATGGCGCAAACCCGCCGCACGGGTGCCGTGGGTGTGGTGATGCGCGTCAACAGCCAAGGTGAAAAGGACGAGCTCGCGCTGCTGCCCACCGATGGCAAGCGTTATGCCCAAGGCAAGATCGTGATCCTCATTTTCCCGCAGGTCGCGCCATGACCACCCTGCTGCTGTTGCTCACAGCCTGCTTGCTCACCTGCATGGGCCAGGTATCGCAAAAGTTTGCCGTGGAAAGCTGGCGGAACCTGCCTCAAGGCTGGGCATTGAAGGTGCGCTCGCCGTGGTTATGGTCAGCGTTGGTGTGCCTGGGCCTGGGCCTGCTGGTGTGGCTGCTGGTATTGCAACGCCTGGAAGTGGGGATTGCCTACCCCATGCTCAGCCTGAATTTTGTGCTGGTCACGCTGATGGCGCGCTTTGTATTTCACGAACCCATTGATGGCCGTCACTGGCTGGGTGTGGGGCTGGTGATTGCCGGCGTCGTGCTGCTGGGGCGCCAGGTATGAGCCGCATAAAGGGTTTCGCCCTGGCCCTGGGCAGTGTCGGCCTGGTGAGTGGCGCCCAACTGGGCATGCGCTGGAGCATGACGCGCCTGCCCTTGCCCACCGAGTGGCTGGCCGCCTTCGCCCACAACAGCATCGACCTGAGCGCCCTGGGCGTGGTGATCCTGGCGATCATCGCCTACGCGCTGTCGATGCTCTGCTGGCTTGGCGCACTCAAGCATTTGCCTCTGGGCCGTGCCTACTCGCTGCTCAGCATCAGCTACGCGTTGGTCTACCTGCTGGCCGCCAGCCTGCCGGTGTTCAACGAAGCTTTCTCGCTTTCAAAAACCCTGGGGGTGGCCTTGGTCATCCTCGGCGTACTGGTTATCAACTCTCGTCGTGCATGCACCTCAAGTCCCAGGAATACCCCATGAAAATCAGCGTATTTGGTAGTGGTTACGTTGGTCTGGTACAGGCCACTGTATTAGCCGAAGTCGGTCACGATGTCATTTGCATGGACGTTGACAAGAGCAAGGTCGAGTCGCTCCAGAAAGGTCACGTGACCATCTTCGAGCCGGGCCTGGCCGCGATGGTCAAGGACAACCTGGAAAGCGGACGCCTGCATTTTACCTACGACGAAAAACTCGCTGTCGAGCACGGTGAAGTGTTGTTCATCGCCGTGGGTACGCCGTCGGATGAAGACGGCTCTGCCGACCTGAAATACGTGCTATCGGTGGGTGATGCTGTGTCGCGCCATCGCGTGCAGCCGGTGATCCTGGTGGAGAAATCCACCGTGCCGGTCGGCACCGGTGACACCCTGCGCGCTCATATCGAAAAGAACCTGAATGCCGCTGGCCGTCAGTTGGAGTTCGATATTGTCTCCAACCCGGAATTCCTCAAGGAAGGCTCGGCCGTTGCCGACTGCCGCCGCCCGGACCGCATCATCATTGGCTGCGAGCGCGAGGAAGTACGTGAGGTCATGCGCGACCTGTACGCGCCGTTCAATCGCAACCACGACCGCATCATCTTTATGGACCTGCGCAGCGCCGAACTGACCAAGTACGCCGCCAACTGCATGTTGGCCACCAAGATCAGCTTCATCAACCAGATTGCCGAACTGGCCGAGCACCTGGGCGCCGATATTGAATCGGTGCGCCTGGGCATTGGTGCAGACTCGCGAATCGGCTACCACTTCATCTACCCAGGCTGTGGCTACGGCGGCTCGTGCTTCCCCAAAGACATGCGTGCCTTGATCCATAGCGCCAAGCAAGCCAACTGCTCCAGCGACCTGCTCGAAGCAGTGGAAGCCATCAACCAGCGCCAGAAGAGCAAGCTGTTCGAGCGCATCAATGCGTTCTTCAAGGGCAATCTGAAGGGCAAGACCTTCGCCCTGTGGGGCCTGGCCTTCAAGCCCAACACCGATGACATGCGCGACGCTCCCAGCCGCGTGCTGATGGAAGCCTTGTGGGCCGCCGGTGCCAATGTGCGCGCCTTCGACCCGGAAGCCATGCAGGAAACCCAGCGGATCTATGGCGACGACCCGCGCCTGATGCTGATGGGCACCCCGGAGTCCACCCTGGGCGGCGCCGATGCGCTGATCGTGTGCACCGAATGGCAGCAATTCAAGGCGCCGGACTTCGACCTGATTCACCAGCGCTTGAAAACCCCGGTGATCTTCGATGGCCGCAACCTGTATGACGGCGAACGCCTGACACGCAAAGGCTTCAAGTATTTCCCCATTGGCCGTGGCGATTCCTGCGAGTTGCCGATTCCCCAGCAAAACTGGGTGGAACAGGTCAGGGATGTCGGCTAGGTGAACAAGGCTTTCCCATCCATGCAGAGCACCACAATCCGTCGCCAGTCGCTGGGGCTTGGGCTCTTGGCGCTGGTGCTGTTTATCGCCGGCAACTGGCACCAGGCGATCATCGGCTTTGATTCACGCTTCGTGGTGTTTGCCCAGGAAATGCTGCGCCACGGGCCAGGTTTCTTCCCCACGACCTACGGCCAACCGTATGCCGACTACCTGGCGACTTCAACGCTGCTGACCTGGCTGCTGTCGTTGCCATTGGGCCAGGTCACCAGCCTGACGGCATGGCTGCCCACCGCGGTCGCGTCAGCACTGATCGTAATGCTGGTCTATCGCCTGACTGCGCCCTACTCCCCGCGCTGGGGGCTCTTGAGCCTGGCAATGTTGCTGCTCAGCAGCACCTTTGTCAGCGAAACCCGCGCGGTCTCCTTGGACCAGATGCTCGCCGCCGTGACCCTGGCGGTGTTCTATCTGGGCTATGCCCATGATCACTTCGCTGCTGCCAAGCGCTTGCATTGGGTGTTTGTGTTATTGCTGCTCGGGTTTGCACTGCGTGGGCCGATTGGCCTGGTGATCCCCACAGGCGTTTTGTGCAGCTATTACCTGATCAACCGCCAATGGCGCAGCCTGTTCAGCTTCGGCCTGCTGGCGTTGGCGCTGCTGGCGGCGTGCGTCGGTCTGTTGCTGCTGCTGGCCAAGCTCAGCGGCGGCGAAGACTTCATGCATGACGTGATTCGTATGCAGTTCCTGGGGCGCATGGATGGCAGCGAAGGCTCCGGCGGTGTGCTGTATTACTTCACCAGCTCCATGGGTAACTACGCGCTGGCTTATCCGCTGGCAATATTGGTACTGGTGGCGGTCATGATCGGCGGGCGGCGCACACCGGATCCGGCATTGAAGCTGGTATTGTATTGCGCAGCCGCGGGTGTGCTGGTGATGGTGGGCCTCTCGGTGCCCCAGGCGAAAAAAGCGCGCTATATCCTGCCGATGTTGCCGATGGCAGCGATCATTGCCGCGTATCCGTTCCAGGCGACACAGGGGCGACTGTTTGCCTGGCTGCGCGGCCTGATGCTGGGCGTCTGGACGCTATTGCCGACGCTGTTGGTGATTGGCCTGCTAGTGGCGCGGCGGCGTTATCCGGAGCCGCTGGCCCACCTCGAAGTGATCTTCGCCGTGCTTGGGCTGCTTCAGATCCTGGCGCTGCTGACACTGCTCAAGTCCCGACTGCGTACGTATGGCCCGGCCCTGGCTGCAGTGCTGGCCCTTTGGACAACCTACATCCTCGTGGTCGAACCCCTGGAGCGTCGGTTATACGACACCCGCACGTTCAGCCTCGCCGTCAAGGCTCAAGTCCTGCAGCAACCGGCGCCCGTGGTGCTGCACGCGCTGGGTAAAGACGCGAAAGCCATCAAGTTCATGGTCAACTTCGATTGTGACAAGGTCCCGCTGTTTACCCAATTGCCCATTGAATTGAAGCCGATCCAGGCCCCGGCATGGTTGGTCATGAGCCAGGCCGACTTCGAAGGGCTGGACGATCCACGCTTGCGTTCGATCACGCCCACGCTGACCGGCGAGTTCGACAAGAACCCCTACGTATTGTTGCATCTGGTAAAAACCACGGTGCCATGAGCACTTTTCCAGGGGCGTTGTAAGAAAGAACGTCGACTCTTTAACCGGTGGGCGTCTTTCATCACAGGCACCAAGAAAACGCCTACATTCCTTTGCGTAATAGCTGGTGCACTTTCCCTTCCTGTGCCTGGAACCCGACGGTAGACTCGCTGCCACGTGCGTTAAGTATCTACCACCCGATCGTCAGGGCTGTCCCGAAAGCGCTTGGGTCAAGGCACGCCATAACTACAAGGACGCTGTAGGCTGCCCAAGCGCGATGGCTTACTTCATTGAGAGGACAATGCCGTGCGAGAGGAACTGTTGAATGTACCTTTACCAAGACTGGATCGTTTGATGGCATTGCGCGACGCGCTGGTGGCGTTGAAGGGGCCACTGGCCGACGACGCCAAATTGCGCGAAAACCTGCATGAGCGCTTGTTCAATGAAGAGGCCAATAACCGGGTGCTGGGCAAACTCTGCACACCAGCGCCCACTGTGGCAGGCCCCATTACCTTCGGAGACACTCTTTAACTGCATAATATTTGCGTTTAACCTTCATTAATATGCAGTGGTGCGATCAGACCAACCTCGGCACACTGCACGGGTTCCTCCCCCAAATGTTGGAACATTCAAAGGGCTGCACCGGGAAACCAGGCAGGCCTTTTTTTTCGCCCGCCGTTTATGGATCGTCTTTAAATGCTCGCTCGCTGGTTACCCGCTGCAATCAACACCCGCCCCGCTGAATGGAGTCGTGCCGGCATCGGCATGGCCTTGGGCACAATGTTCAGTGTCTGGGCTTGCGCCCAGGTATTCGGCATGGAGGTCGCCCTGCATTTGCTCGGCCCCCTTGGCGCTTCGGCCGTGTTGCTGTTTGCGGTGTCATCGGGAGCGCTGGCCCAGCCATGGTCGATCATGGGCAGTTACCTGTGTGCCGGCATCGTTGCATTGCTGGTGGCACGGGTACTGGGGCGAACCCTGGGTAGCGCGTGCCTGGCGGCGGGCATGACGGTAATCCTGATTTGTTGGCTGCGTTGCCTGCACCCACCGGCCGGTGGCCTGGCCATGACCCTGGTACTGGCCGACCCTGCGTCCATCGCCCTGGGCTGGCATGAACTGGCGCCGGTCATGCTGGGTGCCGGCGCTCTGCTGGGATGCGCACTGCTCTATAACAATGCCACGCGCACACGTTACCCCAAGGGGCCAGCCGAGCCTGCTCCTGTCGTCCTCGGCATTCAGCCCGTGAGCGATCCATCGATTACAGCGGCCGACCTCAAGCTGGCGCTGGCCGAAATGGAGCAATTTTACGATGTCGAGCCCACTGAGCTGGAACAACTGATCCACGCAGCAGAAGGCCATGCACGACGTCGCAGTATCGGTGAGGTCCTGGCCAACCGCGCGGCTTGATCCCTGCTGCATAAATGCAAAAACGACCTGCATGATTACCGGTTGTACTGGGCAAATTTGCACTGGTAGGATCGCGAGAAGGTTCGCCCGCGAACATCTTGATAAAGAACAATAAAAGCAGGGAGTTAGTGATGACTGCTCAGGTTTCATCCGAAGCAAGCCACGCCGATATTCAGCAGGAAGTACTGAGTGAAGTGCGTAACCATATCGGCCACCTCACCCTCAATCGCCCCGCCGGCTTGAATGCCATCACCCTCGACATGGTCCGCCAGTTGACGACGCAGCTGCAGGCGTGGGCGGATGACCCGCAGGTTTATGCCGTGGTGCTGCGTGGCGCCGGCGAAAAAGCCTTCTGCGCTGGCGGCGATATCCGCTCGCTGTACGACAGTTTCAAGAACGGCGACACCCTGCACCAGGATTTCTTCGTGGAGGAATATGCCCTTGACCTGGCCATCCACCATTACCGTAAACCGGTCGTGGCACTGATGGACGGCTTCGTCCTCGGCGGCGGCATGGGCCTGGTACAAGGCGCGGATCTGCGGGTCGTCACTGAACGCAGTCGCCTGGCGATGCCGGAAGTGGCTATCGGCTACTTCCCTGATGTAGGCGGCAGCTATTTCCTGTCGCGTATTCCCGGTGAGCTGGGGACTTACCTTGGCGTGACCGGGGTGCAGATACGTGCCGCCGATGCGCTGTATTGCGGGCTGGCCGACTGGTCTATCGACAGCGCCAGACTCCCCGCCCTGGACAACAAGCTCGACCAGTTGCAATGGAGCGATTCCCCCCTCAAGGATTTGCAAGGTGTGCTCGCCAAACTGGCGGTGCAGCAATTGCCCGATGCGCCGCTGGCGGCCCTGCGCCCGGTCATTGATCACTTCTTCGCCCTGCCGGATGTACCGAGCATCGTCGAGCAATTGCAGGCAGTTACGGTCGCCGACACCCACGAATGGGCGTTGACTACCGCCCATCTGATGCAGACCCGCTCACCCCTGGCCATGGCCGTGACCTTGCAAATGCTGCGTCGTGGCCGGCACCTCCCGCTGGAACAGTGCTTTGCTCTGGAGCTGCACCTGGACCGTCAATGGTTCGAACGTGGCGACCTGATTGAAGGCGTTCGCGCCCTGATCATCGACAAGGATAAAGCCCCGCGCTGGAACCCGCCCACGCTCAATGCGCTGGATGCCAGCCACGTCGAGAGCTTCTTCCACAGCTTCGCGCAGATTGAGAAATAAGCCATGCAAGATCTTGAATACACAGAAGAACAAATCATGATCCGCGACATGGCGCGGGACTTCGCCCGTGGCGAAATTGCTCCCCATGCCCAAGCCTGGGAGAAAGCCGGGTGGATCGACGACGCGCTGGTGGCGAAGATGGGCGAACTGGGCCTGCTCGGCATGGTGGTCCCGGAAGAATGGGGCGGCACCTATGTGGACTACGTGGCCTACGCGCTGGCCGTGGAGGAAATTTCCGCGGGTGACGGCGCCACTGGCGCCTTGATGAGTATCCACAATTCAGTGGGTTGCGGGCCTATCCTCAACTACGGCACAGCTGAGCAAAAACACACATGGCTGGCCGAACTCGCCAGCGGCCGGGCCATCGGCTGCTTCTGCCTGACCGAACCTCAGGCCGGCTCCGAAGCCCACAACCTGCGCACCCGTGCCGAATTGAAAGACGGCCAGTGGGTGATCAACGGCGCCAAGCAATTTGTCAGCAACGGCAAGCGCGCCAGGTTGGCCATCGTGTTTGCGGTGACCGATCCGGAACTGGGCAAGAAGGGTATTTCAGCGTTTCTGGTGCCTACCGACACCCCGGGTTTTGTGGTCGACCGCACCGAACACAAGATGGGCATCCGTGCGTCGGACACCTGTGCCGTTACGCTCAACCAATGCAGCGTGCCGCAAGCCAACCTGCTGGGTGAGCGCGGCAAGGGCCTGGCAATCGCCCTGTCCAACCTGGAAGGTGGGCGCATCGGTATTGCCGCCCAGGCCTTGGGCATCGCCCGGGCCGCCTTTGAAGCAGCGCTGGCTTATGCCCGGGATCGCGTGCAGTTTGACAAGGCGATCATCGAACATCAGAGCGTGGCCAACCTGTTGGCTGACATGCAAACGCAGCTGAACGCAGCACGCTTGCTGATCCTCCACGCCGCGCGCCTGCGCAGTGCCGGCAAACCATGCTTGTCCGAAGCTTCCCAGGCCAAGCTGTTTGCCTCGGAAATGGCCGAGCGTGTCTGCTCCAAGGCGATGCAGATTCATGGGGGGTATGGGTATCTGGAAGACTATCCGGTGGAGCGTTACTACCGGGATGCGCGGATCACGCAGATTTACGAAGGCACCAGCGAGATTCAGCGGATGGTGATTGCCAGGGAACTCAAGCACTACCAGCTCTGACTGACACACTGCAAAAAACTGTGTCAAACGCTGCAGTTCAAATGTGGGAGGGGGCTTTCTCCCTCCCACAGTGTTTTACTTATCCTTGAACTCCGGCGCCCGCTTGGCCACGAATGCGGCCATGCCTTCCTTCTGATCCTGGGTCGCAAACGCCGCGTGGAACACCCGGCGCTCAAAGCGCACGCCTTCGGACAGGCTGACTTCAAAAGCGCGGTTCACGCTCTCCTTGACCATCATGCTGATCGGCACTGACTTACTGGCGATCAGGGCAGCGACTTTCAGCGCTTCGTCCAGCAACTCATCGGCCGGCACGATACGCGCCACGATCCCGCAACGCTCTGCTTCGACGGCGTCGATAAAGCGCCCGGTCAGGCACATTTCCATGGCCTTGGCCTTGCCCACGGCGCGGGTCAGGCGCTGGGTGCCGCCCATGCCCGGCAGCACGCCGAGATTGATTTCCGGCTGGCCGAATTTGGCACTGTCACCGGCCAGGATAAAGTCGCACATCAACGCCAGTTCACAGCCGCCACCGAGGGCAAAGCCATTCACCGCCGCAATGATCGGCTTGCGGCGGTTGGCCACACGGTCACTGTCGCTGAACAGGTCGTCCATGTAGATCTGCGGGTAAGTCAGCTCGGCCATTTCCTTGATGTCGGCGCCGGCCGCAAAGGCTTTTTTCGAGCCGGTGAGCACGATGCAGCCGACCTCTGGGTTGGCCTCCAGGTTATCCAACGCCTGGTTCAGTTCGCTGACCAGTTGCGCGTTCAAGGCGTTCAACGCCTGCGGGCGGTTGAGGGTAATCAGCCCGACGCGGCCCTGGACGTCAAGCAGGATGGTTTCATAACTCATGTATCGGCTCCTTATAGATTGCGTGAGATGACCATGCGTTGAATATCGCTGGTGCCTTCGTAAATCTGGCAGACCCGCACATCGCGGTAGATCCGCTCCAGAGGGAAGTCGCTCAGGTAACCGTAACCGCCCAGGGTTTGCAAGGCGGCCGAACAGACTTTCTCAGCCATTTCCGAAGCAAACAGCTTGGCCATGGACGCCTCCACCAACGCCGGCTTGCCGCTGTCACGCAGGGCCGCGGCGTAATGCACCATCTGCCGGGCCACGGCAATTTGCGTGGCCATGTCCGCCAGGCGAAAGGCGACGGCCTGGTGTTCGATCAACGGTTTGCCGAAGCTTTCCCGCTCACGGGCATAGTCGCGGGCTGCTTCGAAGGCGGCGCGGGCCATGCCCACCGACTGGGAAGCTATACCGACACGGCCACCCTCAAGGTTGGCCAGGGCGATCTTGTAACCCTCGCCCTCCTCGCCCAGGCGATTGGCCACGGGCACCTTCACGTCTTCAAACAGGATCTGGCAAGTGTCGGAAGCATGTTGCCCGAGCTTGTCTTCGACTCGCGCCACGGTGTAGCCCGCAGAGTCAGTGGGTACGATGAAGGCACTGATCCCGCGCTTGCCCGCTGCCGGGTCGGTGACGGCAAACACAATCACGATCCCGGCGTTTTGCCCGGAGGTGATGAACTGTTTGCAGCCATTGAGCACATAGTGATCGCCTTCAAGGCGTGCACGGGTCTTCAAGCTGCTGGCATCGGAACCGGCCTGGGGTTCGGTCAATGCGAAGGCACCGAGCATGGTGCCACTGGCCAGGGGCGTGAGGAATTGGGCCTTTTGCTGGTCATTGCCGAATTTGAGGATCGGCACGCAGCCCACCGAGTTGTGCACACTCATGATGGTCGAGCACGCGCCGTCACCTGCGGCGATTTCTTCCAGGGCCATGGCGTATGCCAGGTAGCCGGTGTCGCAACCGCCCCACTGTTCCGGCACCAACATGCCGAAAAAGCCCAGTTCGGCCATTTCAGCGATGGCTTCCTTGGGAAAGCGATGCTCGCGATCCCATTCGGCGGCGAACGGCTTCAAGCGTTCCTGGGCAAATTGCCGGGCGGCGTCGCTGATTTGCAGTTGTTCGTCATTGGGCAGCATAAGTCATCCTTAGTAGAGGCATTCAACGGCCATGGCCGTGGCTTCACCGCCGCCGATACAGATGGCCGCGACGCCACGCTTGAGGCCCTTCTGGCGCAGGGCCGAGAGCAGTGTCACCAGGATCCGCGCGCCCGAAGCACCAATAGGATGGCCCAGGGCGCAGGCGCCACCATGCACGTTGACCTTGTCGTGAGGGATCGCAAGCTTGCTCATGGTCACCAGGCTGACCACGGCAAAGGCTTCGTTGATTTCGAACAGGTCGACGTCTTCCAGGCGCCAGCCAGTCTTGCTCATCAACGTGCGTATCGCCCCCACCGGCGCCACCGGAAACAGCCCCGGCTCATCGGCAAACGCGGCGTGCCCGTGGATCAACGCCAACGGCTTGAGGCCACGTTTATGGGCGTCCGACTCGCGCATCAGCAGCAATGCCGCGGCGCCGTCGGAGATCGAGCTGGAATTGGCCGCGGTGACGGTGCCGCCTTCACGGAACGCCGGCTTCAGGCTGGCGATCTTGTCCAGCTTGGCTTTAGGCGGCTGTTCATCGTGCAGGATGGTTTTTTGTTCCTTACCCACGGTGACCTGCACCGGGACGATCTCGCTGGCGAAGCTGCCATGGGTGATGGCCTCCTGCGCGCGCGTCAGGGACGCGATGGCGAAGGCATCCTGAGCTTCCCGGGTAAAGCCGTTGTGCTCGGCGCAGTCTTCGGCAAAGGTGCCCATCAGGCGGCCCTTGTCGTAGGCATCCTCCAGGCCATCGAGAAACATATGGTCAAGCACCTTGCCGTGCCCCATGCGGTAGCCGCTGCGCGCACGATCCAGCAGGTACGGTGCGTTAGACATGCTTTCCATGCCGCCGGCGATCACCACATCGACGCTGCCGGCGCGCAATGAGTCGTGGGCGAGAATCGCTGCTTCCATGCCCGAGCCGCACATCTTGTTCAGGGTGGTGCAGCGGGTGGACTTGTCCAGCCCTGCGCCCAGGGCCGCCTGGCGTGCAGGTGCCTGCCCGAGCCCGGCCGGCAGTACGCAGCCAAACAGCACCTCGTCTACCGCATCGGCGGCGATACCGGCGCGTTCAACGGCGGCACGAATCGCTGCGGCGCCCAGCTGCGGTGCGGTCAGGCTTTTGAGGTCGCCCTGGAACCCGCCCATGGGCGTGCGCACGGCGCTGACAATCACAATAGGGTCGTTCATACAGGCACTCCTTACTTGGCGGCCATACGCAAGGCACCGTCGAGACGGATCACCTCACCATTGAGCATGCTGTTTTCAAGGATATGTCGCACCAGCGCGGCATATTCGGCGGGTTTGCCCAGGCGCGGTGGAAACGGCACGCCAGCGGCCAGGGAGTCGCGAACTTCCGGAGTCATGCCGGCCATCATCGGGGTTTCGAAAATGCCCGGGGCGATGGTCATCACGCGGATGCCGAAACGCGCCAGTTCCCGAGCGGCGGGCAAGGTCAAACTGGCAATCGCACCTTTGGACGCGGCATACGCGGCCTGGCCGATCTGCCCATCGAATGCCGCCACCGAGGCGGTATTGATGATCACACCGCGCTCGCCGTCGGCATTCGCTTCGGTTTCTGCGATTGCCGCAGCGGCCAGGCGCAAGAGGTTGAAGCTGCCGATCAGGTTGACGTTGATCACCTGGGCAAAGCTGGCCAGCCCATGCGGGCCGTTCTTGCCAAGGATTTTCTCGCCGCGCACGACACCGGCGCAGTTGATCAGGCCATGCAAACCACCAAACGCCTCCACCGCTGCCTTCACGGCAGTTTCGGCAGCGGCTTCCTGGCAGATATCTGCCACGGTGCTACGAGCGTTGTCGCCCAGTTGCGTGGCCTTGGCGGCAACGGCGTCGGCGTTCAAGTCCACCAGCATGACTTTGGCGCCGGCCGCGATGAGCATGTCAGCCGTGGCCGCGCCGAGGCCAGAAGCACCGCCGCTGACCAGAAATACCTTGTTTTCAATCTGCATCGTTGTTTCCTTTGAAAGGGATCAAGCCACGGCCGCCTGGGCCTTGGCTATTTCCTGATTGCGCAAAATGAAGCGTTGCAGCTTGCCGCTCGGGGTTTTGGGCAAGTCGCTGACAAATTCGATTTCCCGTGGGTAAGCATGGGCGGCCAGGCGCTGGCGTACATGCAGGCGCAGCTCTTCAGCCAGTTCCGGGGTGGCGCGGTATTGCTCGCTGATCACCACGAAGGCTTTCACCAGTTCAGTACGCTCAGGGCAAGGTTTGCCGACCACGGCGGCCTCGACCACCGCCGGGTGTTCGACCAGGGCGCTTTCGACATCGAATGGCCCCACGCGGTAGCCGGAAGTGGTAATCACGTCATCGCTGCGCCCGACAAAACTGATACTGCCGTCGGGGTTCAATTCCACCGTATCGCCACTGAGGTAGTACTTGCCGACGAAGGCTTTGGTCTTCACACCGTCGTAGCCGGCAAACCAGCACATCGGCGATTGCTCGCGGTCGATGGCCAGAATGCCGGGCTGCCCGGCTGGCAGTTCCTGGTGGTTGTCATCCAGCACCACGATGCGGTGCCCGGGCGAAGCGAACCCCGCCGAGCCCACATGCACCGGATGCGTCAGGCCGTGGTGATTGCACAAGACCATGCCCAGCTCGGTCTGACCGTAGTGGTCGTGGATGGTCACCTCCAGGTTGTCGGCGAACCAGCGGATCACCTCCGGGTTCAACGGCTCGCCGGCACTGCTGACGATGCGCAGCTTGCCCTTGATTGAACGGGCGAACTGCTCGCCGCCGGCAATCAGCAATCGATACGCCGTGGGCGAGCCGGTCAGGTTGGTGATCGCGTATTTATTGATGACCCGGCAGGTGCTTTCCAGGGTGAACGGGCCGTCGTAGAAGGTAATCGGATGCCCCATGGACAACGGCCCGGTCACACCGAAATAGATGCCATAGGCCCAACCGGGGTCGGCGACGTTCCAGAACGCGTCTTCAGGGCGCAAGTCCACGGCGTCGCGCATATAGCCCTGGAACGCGACAATGGCTTTGAGCGGCACCGAGAGTGCTTTGGAGGGACCGGTGGTGCCCGAAGTGAACATCAGCAGGAACGGATCCTCCGCGCCCAGCAACACCGGCTCGCAGACGTTGGAGTAGTTGGGCAGCTCAGCCCAGAAGCTATAGTCGCCACGCACGATGCCCTCGCCCTTGGCGCCGGTGACCGTGACAATGGTCGGGCAGCCGGCGACTTCGGCCAGCTTGGGGCGGTTCACCGCGTCGGTGACCACCAGCGCCGCGCCGGAGCTGGTCAGGCGATGTTCAATGGCCTTGGGGCCGAAGGCGGTAAACAGCGGCTGATATACCGCGCCGATGCGCCAGGTTGCGAACACCACCACCAGCAACTCGGCCGTACGTGGCAGCAGGCCCGCCACCTTGTCGCCGCGCTTGACGCCCTGGGCCAGGAGGAAATTGGCGAAGCGTGCGGCCTGATCCTGCAATTCGGTAAAGGTCGACGTGGCACTGCGCCCGTCCCGACCCTCCCAGAACAACGCGATGCGCCCTGGCAGCGCGTGGCGGTCACAGCACTCCACGCAGGCATTGAGCGCCTGCAGGTTGCCAGCCAGTGCGGCATCGACAGTGCGCTGATAATCAAACTCGGTGGTGGCGGCCAAATACTCACGCATCGTTTCAATCCTTCTGTATTTTTATTTTCAGGACTTTTTAACTGGATAAATCGGCTGAAATAGTCGCTCCAGAGCGTTGCAGGGGCAATGGTCAAAGCCTTCAACTTGGCTGACTGGTTTGGCCAATCCTGCTATCGGCGGGTATGCCGATCATTGATCCCACCGATCAAACGGTCGATCCAAGTGATTGGACGCTCTGCAAGCCAGCTTCTACCCTGATGCCTGCACCCTCACAGAAGCCTGCCATGATCGTTCGCCCCAAGCCCAACCTGCTGGGCATCCTGTTTTCCCTCAAGGGCTCGATTGCCAAGCGCATTGCCTGGCGCAGCCTGTTGGTCACGCTGCTGGCCTCGGTCATCGTGCTGGTGGAAACCCTGCACCCCGCCTATTTTTCCAAGGTCAACGCTACGCCCTTTACCTTGCTGGGCTTGTCGTTGTCGATTTTCATGAGTTTTCGCAATAACGCCTGTTATGACCGCTGGTGGGAAGGCCGCAAGCAACTGGGGCACATGATCATCGAGGTACGCTCGCTGATTCGTGAAACCCAGGTGCTCGGCGATACTCCCGAGCGGGCCAGGCTGCTGCGTGAGCTATGCGGTTTTGCCCATGGCTTGATCGCGCATTTGCGCCATGAAGATGAGGTGCGCGCCATACAGCCCTGGGTTACCGTGCGCGCGAGCCACCCCAACTTGCCTGACAGCGTGCTGCAGATGCTCGGTGCGCGGTTGTGCGTTCTGGCCCGGCAGGGTGTGATCAGTGAATGGCGCTACACCCAGCTGGAAGCTCGGCTAGTAGGCCTCAGCCAGGTGCAGGCGTCCTGTGAGCGCATCAAGACCACTCCGCTGCCCTTCCCCTACACCTTGCTGTTACACCGCACCATTTACCTGTTCTGCATCCTGTTACCCTTCGCCATGGCCGAACCGCTGGGCTGGTTGACGCCGGTGTTCACTGCAATCGTCAGCTACACCTTCTTTGGTCTGGATGCGATCGGCGATGAATTGGAAGACCCGTTTGGCTTTGACGAAAACGACCTGCCGTGCGATGCCATCCTGCGAACCCTGGAGCGCGAGATCCTGGCGGCCCTCGGTGAAGTCGACTTGCCTGCTGCGCCGCAACCGGTGGAGTACGTGCTGACCTGACGCCGGTTTGACACTGGCCCTGCACTGACCGAAGCTGATGGCTTTGCACTAGCAACCACAGCTTTCGGACGCCCGCATGTCAAAGTCACGCCGTAACTCCATCATCGGCCTGTGCGCCCTGTTGTTGATCGTGTCGATCACTTGGTTTTTCTCTCGTCCCCCTCAAGTCACCGTGGCGCCCGCCATTGCCCACGGTTATTCCAAGGCGTTGAAACAGGCCCAAAACGGTGAGCCGGGCGCTGCGCGCGTGTTGTACCAACAGTTGGGACGGCCTGATCTGTCGCCTGAGCGCCGTGCCGCCCTGCACGCCCAATTGCCCAATTACCCCAGCCCCCAAGCGCTGAAGCTGGCGGATAAAGACCTGGCCGATGAATCTGCAATGGTTCGCGAAGCGGCGATCCACAGCATCGTCGGCCTGGTACCTAGCGGCCAGCGCACCCTGTTGCTCGGTCCGGTACTGGATGATCCCGAACAGGCTGTGCGCTTTGCTGCGGCCAATGCCCTGCTCGGTCTGTCGCCAGACACCCTGGGCTTGTATTTCGGTCCCTTGCAGCAGGTACTCGACGAATTTGTGAAAACCCTAAAGGCCCAGCCCGAAACCGCTGAAGGCTGGATCCAACTGGCGCGCCTGTACATCCACAGCGCGATGCTGGCACCGGCGCAAGACGCTCTGGAACAGGCAATGCGCCTGGAACCGGACAACCTGCAAGCAGGCGTGGCGCAAATCGAACTGCTGGACAAGCAAGGCAAGAGCGAGGAGTCGCGCCAACTGCTGGCGCAGCAATTGGCGGCGCATCCGGAGTCGGCCTACCTGCAACACGCGTTGGGCATGTGGTTGCTGCACCACGGCGAGCGCCCCTATGCCTTGCTCGGCCTGTCCAAGGCGGTGGAGCTTGAGCCGGACAACCAGGATTATCGCTTTGACCTGGCCACCACACTGCACGACCAGGATGAACTGGAGGCGGCCCAGCGCCAGTTGGAAGAGATCGTTCAGCGCCACCCGGCCAATCGCAAAGCACGTGTACTGCTGGTCAATTACTGGAAAGAGAGCGGCCAATTGCAGAACGTCCAGGTGCTGCTGGCACAGTTGGAGCAGCAGAACCCGGATGATCCAGCCTTACAGCAAGGCCTGTAGGAACGAGCTTGCGCGCTCCTACACGACTGCAATTCTTAAGAAACGTTGAACCGCCACATGCCGATACGGTCAAGTGAATATGGCGCGCCCCTTCGGCGTGCACCCAACTTGTACGTGACCTGAGGGCACTTCTTGTCTACATCCAATGCGCTTTTAAGTGAAAAGGCGGCCACCGGCATCGAAGGTCTTGATGACATTCTTTCCGGCGGGCTATCACGTAGCCATTTGTTTCTCCTTGAAGGTGAGCCGGGCACCGGTAAAACCACCGTCGCCCTGCACTTCTTGCAGGCAGGGGCGAAAAACGGTGAAAAATCGCTGTATATCACCTTGTCAGAAACCGAGCGGGAACTGCGCCAAGGTGCCAAGTCCCACGGTTGGGACCTGGACGACAATATCCATATCTTCGAATTGACCCCGCCCGAAAGCTTGCTCAATGCAGAGCATCAGCAGAGCTTGCTGTATTCCTCCGACCTGGAGCTGGGCGAAGCCACCCGGCAGATTTTCGAAGTGGTGGAACGCGTCAAACCGACCCGCGTGGTAGTCGACAGCCTGTCGGAGATCCGTCTGCTGGCGCAAAGCTCGCTGCGCTATCGCCGGCAAATCCTGGCGATCAAGCACTACTTCGTGCGTTATGACGCCACGGTACTGCTGCTCGATGACCTGACCACCGAGTCTCTCGACAAAACCGTGCACAGCGTGGCTCACGGCGTCATCCGCCTGGAAGAGTTAACCCCTGACTACGGCGCCGAACGCCGTCGTGTGCGAATCGTGAAGTACCGCGGGCAGAAATACCGGGGCGGCTTCCACGACTTCACCATCATGGGAGACGGTGTACATGTGTTCCCGCGTCTGGTAGCGGCCGAGCACCGTGGTGGCTATGTACGGCAAACCATGAGCAGCGGCATTGCCGAACTGGATGCCTTGATGGGCGGCGGTGTCGAGACCGGCTCCAGCAGTCTGATCCTCGGTCCGGCCGGTACCGGCAAATCCTTGATCTCGATGATTTTTGCCGCCGCCGCCGTAGAGCGCGGAGAAAAGGCGGCACTGTTCATCTTTGACGAAGAGATGGGTCTGCTGTTCGAGCGCATGAGGAACATGGGTATTGATCTGGAGGCTATGCAAGCGACCGGCAATCTGTTGATCGAACAGGTGGACGCGGCCGAGTTGTCCCCGGGTGAGTTCTCCCATCGGGTACGACGTTGTGTGGACGAACGCGGCATCAAGACGGTGGTAATTGACAGTATCAATGGTTATCAAGCGGCGATGCCGGAAGAAAATGCACTGATCCTGCATATGCACGAACTGCTGCTCTATCTCAACCGCCGCGGCGCTGCGACCTTTATGACCGTTGCCCAGCACGGCCTGGTCGGCGATATGCAAACCCCGGTAGACATCACCTACCTGGCCGACACCGTTATCCTGCTGCGTTATTTCGAAGCACTGGGCAAGGTCCGCCGCGCGATTTCCATTATCAAGAAACGCACCGGTTCCCACGAATCGACCATACGCGAATACCGTATCAGCAGTCGCGGCATGACCGTAGGCCAACCCCTGGATAATTTCCAGGGCGTGTTGCGCGGCATTCCGACCTACATGGGCGCCGGTTCACCCCTGCTCAAGGAAGAGGACGTGTGACCCCGCCTCCTTCTGCCTTCGAACGAGCCATCATCCTTGCACCCCTGGGGCGAGACAGCTCACTCGCGCTGATGATGCTCAATGAAGCCGGTTACCAAGGTGTGGTTGCCGGCAGTCTTGAGGATTTGTGCGCAGCGCTGAACGAGGGTGCCGGCCTGCTCATCATTGCGGCTGAAGCCTTGCGTGGCGTGAACCTGGAACCTTTGCTGGAGTTCCTGCACCGACAGGCGGCCTGGTCGGACCTGCCCATTGTGTTGATGACCCATCACGGCGGCAGTGAACAAAATGGCTCTTCACACTTGAGCGGGCTACTGGGCAACGTCACGTTCCTTGAGCGCCCATTCCATCCTGTGACGCTTATCAGTCTGGTCAGTACTGCACTGCGCGGTCGTCGACGCCAATACGAAGCGCGCGACCGGCTGATCGACTTGAGCCAGAGCGAACTGCGTTTGCAGCGCACCCTGGAAACCCTCGAACAGCAAGTGGAAGAACGCACTGCGCAACTGCGCAACAACGAAGAAGCGTTGCGCCAATCGCAGAAAATGGAAGCCGTCGGCCAGTTGACCGGCGGTATCGCCCATGACTTCAACAATATGCTCACCGGAATTATCGGCAGCCTGGAATTGCTGCGCAGGCGCGTGTCCCGCGGCAAGCTGGATGACCTGGACAGCCTGATCGACCTGGGCGTGACCTCCGCCAACCGTGCGGCCAGCCTTACCCACCGACTGTTGGCGTTCTCCCGTCGACAATCGCTGGATTCCAAACCCGTGCAGATCAATCAGTTGGTCATTTCCATGGGCGAGTTGCTGCAACGCAGCATCAACGAAAGTATCAGCTTGGACATGCGCTTGAGCGAGGTGTTGTGGACAGCCGAAGCCGACCCGAACCAACTCGAAAGCGCCCTGCTCAACCTGGTAATCAATGCACGCGACGCGATGCCCACGGGGGGCACGCTCAGGGTGGAAACCACCAATCGCCACCTCGACAGTGTCTTCACCGCCGCCTACGGCTCCCTGACACCGGGCGATTACGTAGAGCTGAGTGTCAGCGACAACGGTTGCGGCATACCGCAACACTTGATGGGCCGTGTGTTCGATCCGTTTTTCACCACCAAACCCATCGGCCAGGGCACCGGGCTGGGGCTGTCAATGATCTATGGCTTCGCTCGCCAGTCTCGTGGGCATGTGACCATCCACAGCGAAGTCAACAAAGGCACCACGGTCAGCTTGTTCCTACCGCGTTTTATCGGCGAGCCCCAAGCCCAGGAACCGCTCAATCCGACTTTGCTACCGTTTGCCAATGCAGGGGAAACGGTGTTGATCGTCGAGGATGACCCCGCAGTACGGGTGCTGGTCAGCGCCGTGCTCAAGGAACTGGGTTATGGGTTTATCGAGGCTGAGGACGCGAATACGGCGGTGCCAATCATTGAGTCCGAACAACGCATTGACCTGATGATCAGCGATGTCGGGTTACCCGGTATGAATGGCCGGCAATTGGCGGAAATCGGTCGGCAAATTCGACCTGAACTCAAGGTGTTGTTCATTACAGGCTATGCCGAACACGCAGCGGTGCGCGGTGGTTTCCTGGACCCAGGGATGCAGTTGATCACCAAGCCGTTTACATTTGATTTATTAACGGCCACAGTACGGGAGATGATTCGGGAGTAAGGGCCTTTATCAGAACTGACAGCCCTTTCGCTGTGACGAAGGGGCTGATCATGTTTTAGCTTGCCTTAAACTTTACTGGGCGATAATAAAAGGGTATTTCCTTTCCAGACCGAGAGCCGCTAATTCCTTTAGAGCTGGTTTTACTTGTGCCAAGAGATAAATTCAGCTGAAGCTGATTGTAGATCCTCTGGTTAATATCAGCGGCTGAAGCTCCGGGACTTGTCAGATTTATATCTGCCTTTAAAGCATCAACATGTTCAGGCACGACATACGCACGAACAGGCCCTTGAAACGCCTTGACATCACGCTTTATTAATCTCCCAAACTGACTCCCAAAAGAATTGGCAGAACCATTGGCTGAGTGACACATCAACAAGCGTACATTGTTGAACTTTTCAGGGCTAATACCCGAAGCGCGAAGATGCTCCAGCAGATCAGCGGGCGTGTTCTTCTTACCATTAAAAAACATACTCATTGGCTCATCAGTGAGAAGTTGTTTAAAGTTCGGATTGACGCCATGGGCACAGATATTAAGCCTCTCCACGCCTTTATATTTATCCACATAGCAAAAAATACCATCGCCGAGCACCTTGAAGTCTTTGATTTCGCGCCCTAAATGTATTGCGCGATCATTGGCCAGGCTTTTTTCCAGGTGATTGGTTTTTTTTCTGCGGCGTACCACTTCACCGACGCCATCTGCAACATCATCTGCAACGCCCAAGCTGTCCTCAAAATACCTGGCGGTTTCAGGGGTGAAGTTTTCCAGGGGTTTGCCATAGACTTTGTTTTTGGTTACATCATAAGGTGACCATCTGCCAGTCGCCTCATCGAACTTCGCAGCGACGTTCGATATTGGCTCGCCGTTGAGCGGTTTATAAGTACCTATTGCAATATCGTGTCTATTGGAGAGCTTAAGTAAGTCGACACTGTCGGAGGATCCTGTCAACCTGCCGAACCACTGACGGCCTGTGGATACCAGTTTCCCCCCACCGTTTGTTGTCGACCTAAGCAAGTTACCCATGCCAGCTGTCGATTTGCCAGCAGTCAGGAACTTTCCGAAGTGGCTTGACCCCGCACGAGATGCTCCACTAACCGGCTTTCCTAGCCCTGCGGTGGCGGCGTATAACACGATATCAAAAATGATATCCGCAGCTGCATCTTTGTAATTGCCGTGTGCCAAATTCCACACGGCAGACCCTCCGGGGATTAAACCCAGGATCAGGTTACGAAAAAACGTCTGTTTTTCTTTTTCTTGATCAAACGTTGTTACTTCGCGAGTGGAGGCCTTCACCTCCTCCATGCCGTAGGATCTTATAATGTTTTTAGAGAGCAGCATGCCCAAAAAATTACTTCGGTCACTGGAAAATGAATCAGGTAGGAAATCTTCGTTCTCTGGGGCTCCCCGCCTAGTGGCGGCGTCATCAGAGGCCGGATGTTTTCGAATGGTATCAACGGTGAATTGTTTGCCAAGACCGCCGTACTGGATTTCAGTCTCTGGACCTTGAGGCCCCTCATGGAAGGTGTCCTTCCAATCGTCTCGTTTTCGTATCGCCTTGCGTTGAGGATCAAACTCATAGTAAGTCTCGGCACCGTTACGAACGGTTTTAATAATCAGTGACCTGTCTTCTTTAGGCCGTGAAAAACCGTTGGAATAGTGTAGAGTTCCCGCACGGCCTGCGATTGTTTCCGTACGCGTTGTCTGACCTTTTTCATAAAACTCCAAATCGCCCCATTCGATGTTTTTGCGGTCTTCCAGAGGTAAGTTGGAAATAAGCTTTTTGGTCACTGTACTCCAGGCCTGCGACAAATCCTCCGCGTACTGATCGAACACCTCGCTGTGTTTTGTTATCGGATCCGGCAACGTTAAAAGTTTATTGATGACTGTTTCAGTAATCTTGGGGTTGGTGGAGTACCAACCCACCGTCAACCCTGCCTTCTTCGCCAGATAAAGGTCCAGCAATGAATAACTGCCTTCAGGATCTAATGTAAGCGATGGAGTTAACCTGTAGCCATCCGTCCGAGTGACGTGGCTACGGATACTCTTTTCTTCAAACGGCATGTCCTCACCGAAGTGCGCCTTGAGCTCGGCCAGTGCTATAGAACGCTGCGTCGGGGGTGAGGACGTCAATACGTCAGCGGCGCTCAATATCTGCTGTTGCTCCTGACTGAATGCCTTCTGGGTTTCTTCCAGCTGTTGAGCTGTATGCTCCTTTGTTATCGAGAGCTTGCCATGAGCTTTGCCCCATTCGCGGAGCCCAGGCAAGGCCGTCAGCGTTTGAATCTCTTGCTCATGGTCTGTAATAGGCTCAATAGCGTCGAAATTAACAATTTCGCTAAAGCTCATGCGTGTCGCGGCACCCGGGCTGGTTGCTTCGAGCCGGCCTACCGCTGCCTTGAGCTTGAGCCAGTTAGCTGAGAGATAGGTCACGTCTTCGGGAATGTCTTTGACACATAGCTCTGGTGCGGCACGACTCAGTAGAAGCATTGCTGCAACTGGCGCGGCCTCTGGTGTGGTTTTGTTGGTCTGCACCAGATGATCGATCAGCCCTTGTTTGATGACGGACAAGGGCTGGTGATTGAACTCGGGCGCGGTGAGATTAAACCCGGCAATGTGATCGGGTTTTGCCTCAACCAGACTTTGTGAGTTCAGTGTCACAGCCAATACCGTCAACAATACTTCCCGTGGTGTGGAGTGTTGCGCCACCTCCCCCATTCGCTTTTTCAGCTCCGTGCCTAACTTTTGGCCCACACCGCTGTTGAGGATCCATTCTACGGTGGCGACTGGATCCCCTTGATCGAGTACGGCACGGGGGACCTGCTTTACCATTGCCCCCAACACATCAGCGCTGCCAAGCCGAGCGTCACTGCTCAAGCCAGGCAATGGCGGCTGGTTGTCAATGACTATGCGCACCAGTTCAGACTGGTCCTCGGCGGACATTGGCGTGGGCCATGCCAATGCGCCGGCAAAGTTTCCGTCGGTTGTTTGAGGCAATGCAGGGGAGCCCAGAACATGGATCAGATTTTTCAGTTCGTCCACATTATTTGGCACGTACCAGCCGTTTGCATGAAGCAGGTCTTGCAGACTGGCGTCGGGCTGTTGAGTGTCTTCTCGGTAGGATGAGTCTGGGTGGGCCGAGACCCGTGTATCGGCCAGATACCCGGCAAGGAACTGAGGATGGACGTGGTTGAATTTCTTCAGTTTTTCAAGCAACGCGAATTTGTTGGCGCTATCGCCTAGCTCGCGCTTTTGCTGTTCCAGTATCTCGGGCGATTGAGCGCCAAGATCGACATAAGTCTCAGCTCCCAACACATCGAATTCCTGATTATGTTCAAGCTGCGTGGCTCGGGCGAGCACTTCTTCTTTTCTGTAAGGCAGCAGTACCTCACCATAAAATCGAGCAACCAGAATCAACGGCGCCAGCTCTGGGCGGGTTGGCGCGTCGACGGTGGAAGACCCCAACGCTTTCGCGGCCACCATGATCGGGCCCGTAGCCTCCCGCCAGCCGGGGCCTTGTTCCGAACCGCGCAATTCAGTACGTTCGCCATTGATCGTAACGGTCAGCACGTCACTGTGAGGGTTGATGGTGATGGCTTGTGAGGTATCGATATTCTTCGATTTCGCCCATTCCAGGAAAACCGGGCTATGGGTAGCGTTGTACAGTTGCTGCCACCATGCGCCAAACCGCGAGTCATTAGGAATATTGTCAATTGTTTCATCGCCCGTGTTTGTCTGCGTTGCTTGGCGTATGGCACTCGCATAAAGCTCCAACAGCCGCCTATCGCCAGTTTCCCCGGTGGCTTGGGCTTGTTGTATGGGCGCCTCGATAGAAAGCGGGTGCGAGTTCATTACCGGATCAGACAGGCGGTTGCTTGAGGAAATATTGGATAGGGTCATGGGTCAACCTTCTGAAAGACAAATTAATAAAGTCAGTGATGAATGTGGCTCATCGCCGACGAGATTAATGGGCTGAATCTGTCAGAAGGTTCCGATCAGGATATATAAAGCAACGATATTTCGACGCTGCCTTGGCAAAAGGCCGTCATGACAGGCTGAAATATATTTTCGTTATGTCATCCGACATTGTTACCACTTTCCTCGCTTAAAAAACCAAGATCGATATGAATGTTGCCACTACCTTTTTGCTTGAGTCAGCCTTTCACCGGGTGAGCAGAGTTGCCCAACCTGAAGTTATTACTCCATCGGCTGATGTTGGACTCATCCGCGAGGATTTTCCCTCGCGGTGGAGGACGTTGAGTACTTATGCAAGCAAACGCTGGATATGCTCTTGCAACGTATCCAAATCAAACGGCTTGGCGAGGATAGGTGCATTGCGCGTGATCGGGCTGTTGCAGTCGAGGATTTCCTGCGGGTAGCCGCTGATAAAAATTACTTTCAATTCCGGTCGCAGCTTGAGCGCCGGCTCGGCAATCTGCACCCCGGAAATCCCGCCAGGCAGGCGATAATCGGTGACCATCAGGTCCAGGTGCGGCTTGGTCGCTAGGATTTCAAAGGCCTGCTCCCCATCGATTGCCTTCAAGACCCGGTAGCCCAAACCTGCCAGGTATTCACCCAGCACAAACATAATGGATTCGTCATCCTCGACGATCAGTACGACATCTTGCGCATCTTCACTCATGGGAAGCCTTTGTCCGGTCAATTGCTGCAGTTACGACCATGGGGTCACGCAGAGGTTGCGTTGAGCTGACGATTGATTTCACGCAGCCGCCTCAAGGGGCAGGCACACCCGAAACAGGGCGCCCTCGCCTATCTGGCTCTCGACCTCAATGGTGCCGCCATGGGCGGCAACAATCTGCTCGGAAATAAACAGCCCCAGGCCCAGGCCAGCGGCGGCATGGTTGGCAGAAACCCGTTCGAACTGCTGAAAAATGCGCTTCTGGTTGGCTTCACTGATACCAATGCCACGGTCGCGTACTTCAACGCGCGCCTCGCCATGCTCGGTATACACCCGCACATCCACCGGGCTTTTAGCCCCGTAGCGCAGGGCATTGGTCAGCAGGTTGGTAATCACCTGCTCGATACGAAACTCATCCCAGTTGCCTTCCACAGCCTCGTCGGCCACCAACTGCATCGACGACTCGGCAGCGGCGACCTGTGGTTCGAAGTTATGTACGAGGTTGCGCACCAGTTGCGCCAGATCAAAACGCGCCGGGCGTATGGACAGCTTGCCGGTGCGGATGCGCGACACATCGAGCATGTCTTCGATCAGGCGGATCAGGCTTTTGATCTGCCGCTCATCGCGGTCGACCATCGCATGCATCTTGTCCAGGGTAAACGCGGCGGCGTTGTCACGGGCCAGGTGCATCTTGCGCAGCTGGGTCTCCAGAATCAGCCCGTTCAGAGGCGTACGCACTTCGTGGGCGACAATCGACATGAAGTCGTCTCGCATACGCACCGCCTGCTCCAGCTCGGCCTGTGTAGCTTGCAGGCGCGTGAGCAACAGCTCCTGCTCGCGGCGGCTGCGCTCTAGTTCCTCGACTTGCAGCTTCATCGCCTTGCTCTGGCGATACAGGTCGACGAACACATTGACCTTGCTCTTGACCGCGTGGATGTCCAGCGGCTTGTGCAGGAAGTCTACCGCCCCGCTTTCATAGCCCTTGAAGGCATAGTTGAGTTCGCGGCCGGCGGCGCTGACGAACACAATGGGAATGTTCTTGGTCTTTTCGGTGCCGCGCATCAGTTCGGCCAGTTCGAAACCGTTCATGCCGGGCATCTGCACGTCGAGAATCGCCATGGCGAATTCGTGTTCCAGCAACAAGGACAACGCCTCGTCGGCACTCAATGCCTTGAAGACCTGGCGATCCTCGCGCTTGATCAGCGCTTCAAGGGCCAGCAGGTTTTCCGGCAGATCGTCGACGATCAGCAGTTTGGCCTGGACAGTACTTAACATGGGAAGGGTTCCAGGGAAGCCAGCAATGAGCCGATCTGGCTCAAGGAAAGAATATGGTCAGGTGTATGCAAGGCCAGGGCCGCCAGGGGCATCACGGCGATCCGTGCCTGCTTGGGATCCTGCACGATGGTGGTGCCGCCGGATTGCTTGACGTGGGCCAGCCCCTGCGCACCGTCCTGGTTGGCGCCGGTCAACAGGATCGCCAGCAGGCGCGGCCCATACACATCGGCAGCCGAGGCAAACAGGTAGTCGATGGCGGGCCGTGAGTGGTGCACACGGTCTTCCTGGCTCAGGGACAGGCTGCGGTCATGTTCCACCGACAAGTGATAACCAGGCCCGGCAAAATACAAGGTGCCCGCTTCGACCGCCTCTTTGTCCCGGGCTTCCTTGACCGGAATGCTCAGGCGCCGCGCAAAGACTTCTGCCAACTGGCTGCGACGCTCATCCGGCAGGTGCAGCACGGCGATGATCGGCAGGCTGAAGGTCACAGGCAGCTCACCAAAGATGCTCAGCAAGGCCTCAACGCCGCCGGCGGAAGCGCCGACAACGATAGCTTCAATCCCACGCATCGGGGGGTCATGCGCCTCGCTCATGATTTTCGGTAGATCCGTTCCTGTTTGACCAAGGGTTCGAATTGCTTGCTGTAGGCAGAAAAATCCAGGGTTTCCTTGCTGCCCAAGACGAGAAAGCCACGATGACACAGCGACTCATGAAACAATCCGAATGCGCGATCCTGCAACTTTTTATTGAAGTAAATCAATACGTTACGACATGAAATTAATTGTGTTTCTGAGAATACACTGTCGGTCGCCAAGCTGTGGTCGGCGAAGGTCACGTTCTCGCGCAGCGTCTTGTCGAAGATCGCATAATCGTAGGCTGCGGTGTAATAGTCGGCAAATGAACGCTGCCCACCTGCCTGCTGATAATTGGCTGTGTAGGCGCGAACGTTCTCAAGGGAGAAGATGCCCTGCTTGGCTTTCTCCAGCGATGCCGGATTGATGTCCGTGGCGTAGATGATCGTGCGCTCCAGCAACCCCTCTTCGCGCAACAGGATGGCCATGGAGTATACCTCCTCGCCCGTGCTGCAGCCGGCGATCCAGATCTTGATCGACGGGTAGGTCTTGAGCAGCGGTACCACTTCCTGGCGGATGGCCAGGAAGTGCGACGGGTCGCGAAACATTTCGCTCACCGGGATCGTCAAGAATTGCAGCAACTGCATGAACGCTGCCGGGTCGTGCAGCACTCGCTCCTGCAGCGCCGAAATAGTCGCGCAGTCGAACTGGCGCAAGGCGTGGGCCACGCGCCGTTTGACCGACGCACCGGAGTAGTCACGAAAGTCGTAGCTGTACTTGAGGTAAATCGCCTCAATCAACAGGCGCAGCTCAATGTCGCTGCTTTTGTCCAAAAAACACTGCTCCACTTAAATACGTTCCATCTTCGGTAGCCATACGCGAATCAGCGAAAACAGACGGTCCAGGTCAATCGGCTTGGCCAGATAGTCGTTGGACCCGGCCGCCAGGCAGCGTTCCTGATCGTCTTTCATGGCCTTGGCCGTCACCGCAATGATCGGCAGTTTTTTCCAGCGCGGGTCCTGGCGGATCAAGGCCGTGGCCTCGTAACCGTCCATCTCGGGCATCATGACGTCCATCAATACCAGGTCGACATCCTCGACTTCGTTGAGCTTGTCGATAGCTTCGCGTCCGTTACGTCCGATAACCACTACGGCGCCCTTGTGCTCCAGGGCGCTGGTCAGGGCGAAGATATTGCGTACATCGTCGTCCACCAGCAGGATCTTGCGCCCCTCGAAGACCTTGTCGCGGCTGCGGGCAGTCTTGAGCATCTTCTGGCGGTCATGGGACAGCTGGGATTCGACTTTGTGCAGAAAGAGTGTGACTTCATCCAGCAGGCGTTCAGGTGAGCGTGCACCCTTGATAATGATCGAGCGGGAATACTTGCGCAGCTCAGCTTCTTCATCGCGGGTCAGGTTGCGCCCGGTATAGACGATTACCGGCGGGAACGAGCAGATGTCTTCGGTGGCCATGCGTTTGAGCAGCTCATTGCCGAGCATATCCGGCAACTTGAGGTCGATAATCATGCAGTCGTAGATGTTGTTGCGCAGCAGGTCGAGGGCTTCCTGGGCAAAGCCTACGGCGGTGATCTCGATGTCATCGTCGCCGATCAGGCGGGCAATGCTGTCACGTTGCAGATCATCGTCCTCTACCAGGAGCACGCGCTTGACCTTCTGGGTCAGCTTGGCTTCCAGGCGGGCGAACACGTCCTTGAGCTCTTCTCGAGTGGTGGGTTTGACCGCATAGCCGATGGCGCCCATGTGCATGGCAGCTTCGACGCGGTCTTCCACGGAAATCACGTGCACGGGGATGTGGCGGGTGTTGGCGTGTTCTTTGAGACGCTGCAGCACGGTCAGCCCGGAATGGTCTGGCAGGCGCATGTCCAGCAGGATCGCGTCCGGGATGTATTCCTCGGCAAGGCTGTAGCCTTCGTCGGCGCCGTGGGCGACCAGGCAGTGGTAGCCCAGCTCATGGGCCAGGTCGAACAGGATGCGCGCGAAGTTGGGTTCGTCTTCCACCACCAGGATGCAGCGGGTGCTGAAAGGGGTCTTTTCACGGTCATCGGCAAAACGTGGGATCTGCTGGGTATCAGTGACTGGCAGCGCAGAAATCTTCACCGGTGCAGGGTTTGGCGCGACCACGGCTTGGCGCGGTTGCTCGATAGGTGCTGCGTCTTCCTCACGCTCCACGTACTGCTCCGGCAATACCAGCGTGAAAATGCTGCCTTTGCCTGTTTCGCTGGTCACGCTGATGTAGCCGCCGAGCAACGCCGCCAGGTCGCGGGAAATGGACAGGCCCAGGCCGGTGCCGCCATAACGGCGATTAGTGGTGCCATCAGCCTGGCGGAAGGCTTCGAAGATGCTTTCCTGCTGGTCCAGGGCGATACCGATGCCAGAGTCGCGCACGGTAAAGGCAATGCCCTCCCCTGGCGCCCTGGAGACCGTCAGGCTGACCTCACCCTGTTCGGTGAACTTGATGGCGTTGGACAACAAGTTCTTGAGGATCTGCTCCAGACGCTGCCGGTCGGTAAACAGCAAAGTCGGTGCACCCTCCTGCACGTCCACCTCAAAGCCCAGCTTGCGATCTGCCGCCAGCGGCTCGAACATGCCCCGCAAGCCGTCGACAAGGCGTACCACACTGGAGTTCTCCGGGCGCACTTCCAGCTTGCCGGCTTCAACCTTGGAAATATCCAGAATGTCGTTGATCAGGTTGAGCAAGTCGTTGCCGGCCGAATAGATCGACTCGGCAAACTTGACCTGCTCGGCGCTGAGGTTTTCCTGGGGGTTTTCTGCCAGCAACTTGGCCAGGATCAACGAGCTGTTCAGTGGGGTGCGCAGCTCGTGGGACATGTTGGCGAGGAACTCGGACTTGTATTTGCTGGAGCGTTGCAACTCATCGGCGCGATCTTCGAGCTCCAGTTGGGCCTGGTTGAGCTGGATATTCTTGCGATCCATGGCGTCGCGCTGCTCGGCCAGGGTCTGGGTCTGCGCGGCCAGTTGCTCGTTGGTCTGCTCAAGCTCGGCCTGCTGGGTTTCCAGGTGGGCCTGGGATTCCTTGAGGATACGCGACTGTTCTTCCAGCTCTTCGTTGGCGGTCTTGAGTTCTTCCTGCTGCACTTGCAGCTCTTCGTTGAGCTGTTGGGTTTCGGCCAGTACTTCCTGCAAGCGCTGGCGATAGCGGGCGGCTTCGATAGAGGTGCCGATATTGCCGGCGATCAGTTCCAGCAGTTCGACATCGCGCTCATCCAGCGCACGCAGGAAGCCCAGTTCAACCACACCGTTGACGCGGTCTTCATCGCTGGTCGGCATCACCAGCACGCTGCGGGTAGCGCCTTCGCCCAGGCCGGAGCTGACCTTGAAGTAATCCAGCGGCACATCGTCCAGGCGAATCAAGCGATCCCGCTGGGCGGCCTGCCCGACGATGCCTTCGTCGCTATAGATCGACTGCTCCTGCTGCTCTTGCTCGCGGGAGAACCCATAAGTGGCCACGCGCTTGAGGCCGCCGTGCTCATCGCGCACATACAAAGCGGCAACCGCCGAGCCCATGTACTGAGCGAAGAACTGCAGGATGTTGCGCCCGAGCATGTTCAGGGTCAGCTGGCCAAGCACCTGTTCAGCCAGTTCGGTCTGGCCATTGCGTAGCCAGGCTTGCTGTTCGAGGCGTCGCGCAATCTTCTGTTGTGACGCGAGGTTCTTACTGTAACTGTCTGAAAGTGAAACTAAATTCTTTCTACCGATATAAGCAAGAAAACCACTCAGTCCCAGTACGAACACCAGGTACAGGGTGACGCTGAGCACCGTCGTGCGGGTGACCTCTTGGTTACGGGTGATGCGGAACTGCTGTTCCATCGCCACCGCGTCCTCATACTCCCGGCGAATTTCGTCCGTCAGGCGCTTGCCACGGCCAGCCTTGACGGCGCCACGGTAGTCACCGTTCTGGCGCTGCATATCAATCATCGACTGGGCGTAGGTGTTCCACTCGTTCTGCAAGGCTTCCAGGCGTTTGAGGCGGTCGACCTGCTGGGGGTTGTCTGCCACCAGCTCTTGCAAGTTACGCAGGTCGGCAATGATTCGCGGCTTGGCCACTTCATAAGGGTCGAGAAAATGCTCGTCACCGGAGATCAGAAAACCGCGCATGCCGGTCTCCAGGTCAACTGTCAGCTTGGACGTCTCATTGAGGTTATTGATGACCCGATCGGTGTGCTCCACCCACTGGATCACCGAAAGCAGATAGGTAATCAGGCAGACGAAAAATACCGCACTGAGCACCCCCACGCCCAAGGGTAGGGCCACGTTACGGCTCAACAGAGTACGAAAGCTCTTTTCATCGACGGACGACGTGGGAGTCATGGGCATGCCTTGGCCAAATGCGAAAAAGGGGGAGTTTGCCCGAACAACAAGGGTCAAGGCTATGTTTGTGCGTTGATTCGAAGCGATTGCCTACTCAATGCATGTCGAGTTTCGTGCGCAATCAGGTCTATTTCATTCGCCCATTTACATAGGTTCAAACAGAGCACGGAACGCACCTCGCTTGTTCTGACACTCATAAATGCGCCTCAGGAACACGGAAGACCTATTGGAAGGCGTCCTTTTTGACCCGCCAAGGCAGACCTAATGAGCATGACTTCTGTAGTAAACATCCCCGCCTCCCCTTTATTCGTCAAAGCCGCTGAATTTGAAGCGCAAAGCACCTCAAGCGCGCCAGCAACGACCAATGCCCAACCCACTCCAGCAGTTCAAGCGCCGCCTCTCGCCACCCTGCGCAAACAACTGGCAGACCAGGAAAATGTGCGGAAAGTGGCTGAGCAACTTCAGAAGCTTGACCCCTCGGTGACTGGAAGCATTTCAAGAAGGATGAACGTTGATCTTCCGAAAACCTGGATTGATTTCGGGCTTTTGTCCTGGTTGAACAGAACCACTCTGGAACCTCACCCGGACTCATCCTACGCCTCGGCACAAACTACGCCGCCGACGCTGGCTACCGTCATTACCGACCTCGGCTTTGATCTGCCACGTCAAATCGATGACGCCAGGGCGCTGGCCCGTGTATTGGAGCAAAAAGCCGCGCAGTTCCCTCTGGGGAATCTCGGTGGAGCACTGTCCTGGCCAATACCGATGTCAGAGCAGGATAAGCAAAAGGTCTACCAGTTCATGTTCAGCCGCGACACTGGCTTATCCGACCTGCCGCTACCGGACGTTGACAAAGGTACGTTGACATACTTGCTGAACGGCAGTTCGGTGACGCAAAGCGACCTGCAAAATCCTGAAGCAGCGTTGCAGAAGTTGCTCGACGCCCCTAGGTCCCAGGAATTGGGACGAGCCCTGCAAGCGCACTTGGGTGGCGTCTCTTCAAGCACCAGTGTGTACGACTATATATTGGCCGCTATTCACACCGTACTGGACCCCTGGAGCATCAGCGGGGGGCAAGTCAGCAACAGAATAACCGATTTCGACCTGGCGGCCCCCGAGCACTGGGGGCAATCCGCCTCATCGGTACTTGAAAAGCTGAGTGCTCATCTGATCCAGAAAAACCGAGCGACACCCAACATCGTGAAACTGGTGATGCACCTCTTGTTGTCCCGGGCGGCCCCACAACTGCTCATCAAGGATATCCCTGCCAGGGTGACGTTCGGCAGTACCCTGTGGGTCCAGTTGACCATCGCCGCCGCCAAAATCGAAGCCCAGACGCCCGGCCGGGTTTCCGGCATGACGTATGCCGAAGTGCTGATTGCAGCAGAGTCCTTGCCGGCCAACACCCACGCCGTTCAAACGGCCCAGCGCGATGCCTTGATACTTTGGGGGATAACCCGAAACCTGCTGTCCCGCCATAACAGCGAACCTACACCTTCACAAATCGAACAGGTCAGGGTGGCTTACAACAACCATCTGAAATCGTTGACGGGTATCTCTTCTTCCATACAGGTGCCTATTCCCAATCGCACGGAGATGGCGCTTGACTGCCTGAAAGCTGAGTTTCCCGACGTAGATCCGGCGGTTTTCGAAGCCCGAGTATTGGCCATGCGTTACACCGGAGACGGCCCTCTGCGCGGTGACCCGAGAATGCGCTCCATGCTCGATATTCTGCTGGAGGGGGAGCGTCTAGGGGAGAAATACGCATGGATCACCAACGACAAACGGCTTCCGATCACTGCATTCAATCGCTTTGCACGCACCGAAGAGTGTGACATCACCGCAAACTTCATGGACCAATATGAAAAGGCTATAACGGCACAAAAGAAAGGCCACCATGGGATGGTCAAACATCTGATTGGCGAGCAGCCATTGGAAGATCGCAAAAACTTCGAATTCGGCAAACTTGAATACTTCTACAGCGATGAATACCGCAAAACAAAGGATGGCCACTTAGAGTTGGTCAAGCGTGATCGTACTCTATATGTGAAAACCACCCGAGAGGGCGTGGAAAATCTCTACCACATCAACACTAGCACCGGCAGTATCGAGAAAAAAAACGAGCTGATCTCAAATTTCCCTGGCCTGCTCACCCTAGAAAAAACCAATAAAGCCGGGGAACAACTCCACGCGATATCAAGGCCTTATCACCCTTTCACTAACTCGCCCGCCCCTGACTCTGCAGAAAAACCTGGCAGTGATGCGATTCCCAATAGCTTCGACTCCAGCCGAACCAATGCGATTGCCAGTTTCTACCTGGAAAAAATGGACCTCGACCGCAAGGAGTTGCTCAATTACGCCAAGAGCGTTACTTCCTTCGAGCATGATCGGATGGGCGATAGTCAGGTGGGTGAGTTCCTGCTCAATTTGATCCCATTTCGGCCTGCCGTTAACAACATTCGGCAAGGCAACTACGGCGAGGCGGTATCTGACCTGGCCTTCGATATCCTCGGATTCCTCACGTTTGGCGTGGGCAAAGCTGCGCAAGCCGGCAATGCCGCGCTCAAGGGCGTGCGGACCTTGAGTGCTGGCGCCAGGGCCGTGAAGACAGCAAAGCTCTTCGGTGCAATGGCAATTGATTCACTCAACGTACTCGGCGGTCTGGTCGGCGCGATAACCGGGGTTGGGACCGTGTTACATAAAATTGCGACCAAGGGGCTCGAATGCGTGAACATGCTCAAAGGCGCAACCGGTAGTTATGACCTGCTTAAAGCCGCCAGTAAACAGGAGGGCATCGTCGCAACCGGCACCTACAAGGTTACAGAGCAGACGGTCGAAGGCGGCGCTGTGTTTCGAGAGGGCAAGTGGTACGCCTATGACCCGATCACGCAGAAGCCTTACGGAGCTGCGCTGGTTGATTTCACACCTGCGACCGTTGCCGCCAATGGTCAGATAAACAGTAACTTTATTGACTGGATAGCCAGGTACGCCGCGCCCAATCCATCCACCAGTCGCGAGATATTCAGAGACACATTAGAGAGCGCCCAGAGAAATGATAGCGTTGCCTACATGCGAGGCTTTAACTCGGGCCGGGTCGAAGATGTCCCAGGCTACCACCCAACGATGAAGCAATCGGAGGTTAGGGATCTGGCAGCCACGAAGACCAATGATCCTGAGGCGGTAGGCACATTGGCCAAGGAAATACAGAAACGCATGGCGCACACTAGCCTTGAACATTACAAAGCTTTTCAAAATGAGATAGTTGCCCAAGGGGGTAAAGCCTACGCGATGCCGCAAAACCTCTACCTCAGCCAAACGGACCTGGCTTCTAATGGGGAGTGCGCAGCTATCGTGAATACCATGGCGCTGGCGATTCTGCACGGTCGCAGGGACCAGTTCATCAGTAACTTCATGAAAGCAGTTGGGAATGCTGACGACCCCAACGTAAAGGCTTTTCGTAAGCAACTGAACCAAATGCATCAGGTTCTGAGTAGTCAGTATCACGGTACGCAACCTTTCAGCCAATTGCCGTACACCGACATTATCGACAATCTCAGCAAGGCAACTCCTCCGACACTCTTGGCGATCAGTACCAAAGATCATGGGCTGCTCGCAGGCGTCACCCTGAACACAAACAACGAGAAAGAATGGTTTTTCTTCAACCCCAACTTCGGGTTGGCGACGTTTGCGGATGAGGCCTCAATGCGCCGGGGGCTGGAGGTCTCTTTGAACAGTGGATGGGCCGCCGGCACGCTTAAACCCGTCGACGTTGCCAGCGGCGTACCAGAGTTCAACGTCAGTTATTTCAACGAACAGAGCTTTGTCAACACCGTGCCGTACAACGAGCCCTATCCGCTGATCACCGCAAATCTTTGACCTTCGTTTGAATCACTTGCGTCAATGGCATGGTTGCGCAGTGCCATTGACGTTCTTCCCTTTGTTCCCGCGACATTTGCTCGCATACCCTTCACAATGCCCCACCGCAACGGAACTTGCCGAGATCGGCGCGACTCATTAGAGAATGGTCTTTCAAGCGTTGAAGACACGCCCTTTATTTTTCAGGAATCTCCCTTATGTCCGCTGAAGCATCCACCATCCTTGTAGTCGAAGACGATGCCATCGTGCGCATGCTGATCGTCGATGTACTCGAAGAGTTGGAGTTCAAGGTGCTTGAGGCCGCTGACGCCGAAGAGGCACTCTCTATCGTGGACACCAGCCAGGTGATCGACCTGATGATGACCGACGTCGGCCTGCCAGACATGAATGGCAAGGAGCTGGCGACCAAGGTCCGCGAACTGCGCCCCACCCTGCCTATTCTATTTGCCAGTGGCTATGCCGAAAATATTGATGCGACGTCCGGCATGCAGGTGATCGCCAAACCATTTTCCATCGACCAACTACGTGACAAAGTCAAATCCATGCTTTGAGCCTGCCCCCTCCTTTAGTGATCTGTCCGCGTCGGCGAAGGGATTAACGTGACGTTCGGCCAATAAAACTGGAAACTCTGCGCCTTCACCTCACGCTCTTAGACAGAACTCAGGAAGGACGCAACAACATGATTGGAAAACCGACGCGCCTGCTGTTGGCGAGCCTCTCGATATTTATGAGTACCGGCGCCTGGGCTGACTTCACCGCCAGCCCGAGTGAAGCCCGGGCAATCGCCAAGGAAGCCTACCTGTACGGTTTCCCGGTGGTGCAAATGTACAAGACGCTCTACACCCAGGCCGTTGACAAGGGCGGCGCCCACTTCAAGGCGCCGTTCAACCATATCGGTAATACCGCGCAGGTATTGACCCCCAAGGACACCGCGCTCCCTAGCCCGAACGCGGACACACCCTACTCATTCGTATGGATGGATCTGCGCAAAGAGCCTCTGGTACTGACCCTGCCCAAGATTGAAGACGAGCGCTACTACTCGGTGCAGTTGATCGACCTTTATTCCCAGAACATTGCTTATCTGGGCACCCGCAGCACCGGTAACAACGGCGGTCACTACATGATCGCCGGGCCTGACTGGAAAGGTCAGCAACCGGTGGACATCGACCGCGTGGTCTACAGCGAAAGCAACATCGCCTACGCCCTATACCGCACGCAGCTGTTCGATGACAAGGACCTGGGCAAGGTCAAGCAAATCCAGAGCGGCTATAAAGTGCAGCCCCTGAGCAGCTATGTGAAGCAGCCTGCGCCGGCCAAGGTGCCGAAGATCGAATGGCCCAAGCCGACGGCGACCATGACCGAAGGCCCGCAACTGTTTCGCTACCTGAACTTCATGCTGGCCTTCGCCGCCCCACAGGACAGCGAAAAAGACCTGCTGGCGCGCTTTGCCAAAATCGGCATAGCGCCGGGTGCGCCGTTCAAGGTCAACCAATTGACAGCAGAACAGCGCAAGGCCCTGGAAGAAGGCATCGCCGATGGCCGGGCCGAATTTGCCGCGTTCAAAAAGGACAAACTCGACACTCATCAGGTTGCCCAGGCTGATCTGTTCGGTAGCCGCGACCGCCTGCAAAACAACTACCTGTATCGCTACGCCGGTGCCGAGTTAGGCATTTTCGGTCACTCCAGCGACGAAGCGGCTCACCTGACCTACGACGTCGACAGTGAGGGTAAGCCGGCCAACGGAGCACGCCACAGCTACACCGTGCATTTTGCCAAGGACCAGCTGCCACCGACCGATGCGTTCTGGTCGCTGACCCTGTACGACGCCAAGACAAAAATGCTGGTGCCTAACCACAAGAAACGCTATCTGATCAACTCGCGGATGTTATCGACCCTCCAGCGTGACGCCGACGGTGGCCTCACCCTGGCGCTGCAACACCACGAGCCACCGAAGGCCGAACAGAGCAATTGGCTGCCGGCCCCGCCCGGTCCGTTCTATGCGGTCCTGCGTATTTACCTGCCCAAGCCCGAGGTGGGTAACGGTCAATGGAAGCTGCCCCCGTTGACACCGCTGAAATAGCACCTGGGCTTGCCGAGGCTCAATGTTTTTTGAGCTTCACGTAGGACTGATGCAGGTCCGACGCCCAGCCATCAATGACGACTTTCACGTCGTCGGCCTTGAGCACCTGTGAGTCATTGGCCAAGGGCTTGCCGGTGCCTTTGCGTACCACCTGAGCCACCACTTTGTTCGTGCCTCCGTCGAGGAACTGCGCCTCAGTGCCCAGCGTGGTCTCCTGATCGCGGATGCCCGTGCCGGTGCTGACTGCTGCGGCCACCAGCGCCACGGGGATAAACTCATAGGGCTTGAGGCTTTCGGTCTTGCTGCTCACGGCGGTAATCGCCGCACGCACCACGATCACGCCTGTGCCTGGAGCATTGGCCAGGGGCAGTGACTTGGCCAGTTCACGCCTGAGCGCCTGGTTGTAATAGTCGCTGATGCCCCGCAGGGTGCTGTCCGGAATCTTTGCGGTGGCCTGGGGTTTGGGATAGAACTGGGTAGGCTCGATGTACGCCGCGGTGTAGCGACTCAAGTCCAACTGCGGATCGACCCAGCGCATCACCTCTGCCCCGGAGGGCGACTTGGCTTCCTTGAGCTGGCTGTAATTGGAGAGAAACCCTGAATACTCATCTGGTTGCGGCACCTTGCTGGCACAGCCTGCCATGCCGAGCGAGGCGACGCACAGTGTGCTGATCATGAGCCTTAATTTCATTGTTGAACTCCCTGGCGACCATCATCGTAAGAATGAGTTTTAGGTATAGCCAATACTTGGGCAATGCACCTGATTAAATGCAGAGCCTGTTTTTTTCTGTGCCGGTCATGCGCGTTCGCGCGGGATCAGGCTCTGTAGCTGAGTGGCCAGGAAGTTGGCGTCGAAACCGAAGGTGTCCGGGTCTTTCAGGCCGTTGGTTTTCTTCCACAGCCAGTCGTGCTTATCCACCGGCAGGACCAGCGACACACTGCCGTGGCGAGCGGCGGTGAGGCCCATCACCGATACTGAAATCAAACCACCGACGCCCATCACATCCGGCACGAACTCCACGCTTTTGCCAGTGATGTGCACACTGAGTTTTTCGCTCTTGAAGGGTGAACTCTCCACCGGCACGCTCGGGCTGCTGGCGGTGTAAGCCTCACGCTGAACTTCCAGCAAACCTACGGTTTTTACCGGCTCCAGCCACTGTTCAATCTGGCCGAACAGCTCGCCAAGCTTCTGCGCCCAACGTGCTGATTGCAGGTCGAACTGCTGTTGTTTGTGTGCTTCGCTATCGGCGTAATGACGAAGCATCTCGCCCAGTTGCTGTACATCGTCCATTGCGGATTTCCTTGGGTGAGCCAGGTTGCCAAGCCTGATCATGGCAGATGCAGAGCATTACCGTATGGGTTAAAAACTGCTCCGGTGATTTTGTCGGCAACTGCGTATGACGAATCCACCGTCGATGAGTAAGGTGGTGCCCTACCCCCTTGTCCGGAGCATTGCATGCGCACCATCGGCCTTATCGGCGGCATGAGTTGGGAATCCAGCGCCGAGTATTACCGCCTCATCAACCAGCGCGTACGTGACCAGCTTGGCCCTTTGCGTAGCGCGCAGATTTTGCTGTACAGCGTGGACTTCGGCCCGGTGGAGCAGGCCCAGCACGCCGGGCGCTGGGACGATACCGCGCTGATCCTGGAGGACGCCGCGCGCCGTTTGCAGGCAGGGGGCGCCGAGTGCGTGGTGCTGTGTACCAATACCATGCACCTGGTGGCGCCGCGTATTGAGGCGGCGGTGTCAATTCCATTCCTGCATATTGCCGACGCCACGGCGGCCGCAGCCCTTGAGGCCGGAACCTTGACGGTGGGTCTGCTCGGTACCGCGTTTACTATGGAACAGGACTTCCTCAAATCCCGCCTCGCCGCCCAGGGCCTGACCGTGCTGATACCGGACGCGGAGGAGCGCAAGCAAGTGCACCGAATCATTTATGAAGAGTTGTGCGTGGGAGTCATCAGCGACGCTTCGCGCCAGGTGTATCAGCGGGTGATCCGGGCGCTCGCCGCGCGCGGCGCCCAGGCGGTCATCCTCGGCTGCACGGAAATCTGCCTGTTGATCCAGCCCGAACACAGCGCCCTGCCGCTGCTGGATACCACCGCGCTGCATGCGCAGGCTGCGGTGGCGTTTGCTCTAGCAGATTAAGCCGACTTGCGCAGGCGCGCCATGCTCAGAGTGTCGACAAACGCACCGTCACGCAGGGCGTAATCGCGCAACCGGCCCTCCACTTCGAAGCCGAACTTGCGATACAGGTGATGCGCGGCTTCGTTGTCGGCATACACCGTCAGTTCCACGCGGTGCAGGTTCATCCAGTTGTCGGCGACGTCCAGCGCGGCAGTCAACAGCCGCGAGCCGACGCCCTTGCCCTGCCAGGCAGTCGCCACGCCCATGCCGAATGAACCGACATGGCTCTGACGCACGCGCAGATACTGTTCCAGGCCCAGTTGGCCAACCACTTCACCGCCATGTACTGCCACCAGCTGCAAGCGCCGCTCGTTATCCATCACCAAACGCTTGCGCCAGGCTTCCACCGATTGGAAAGGCATTTGCAGCACCTGACGGCAGACCGCCGGTTCGTTGTAGAGCGCGGCAACGCCCTCAAGGTGGGCCTCGGTAAAGCGCTGGATCACGATATGGGGCTCAGGTGTGTGCATTGCGTTTCATCCTTTGAAAGACCAATGGCGGACCAGTGTAGGGGCAAAGTCAGCCGCCTGACGAGCCCGGCGTTTTCCCACACATCAACCAGCGCCATCCTGCATCTGAACGATGGCAGTCCAGCCGTGCAACATCGATACTCAACCCAGGCCCTGCCCCCTGCCCCCTGACCCCAGGCCCCGGCCTTCACCCTGTGACGAGAACAACAAAAAAAGTCCCACAGAGGAATACCTATGAGTCGCCTTGATCCCAATGGCCTGTTGCAGGCCTTCAGTACCCTGGCCCTGGATCTGCAGCGCCTGGCCCAACATCAAGACATCGAACATTTCCAGCACCATGCCCTGGCACGGCTGAGCCAGTTGCTGGCATTTGACAGTGCCTGGTGGGGGCGCGCGGCGGTGATTGACGGTATGCCGGAGGAGCACAACAGCTACCTGTACCATTTACCACCACACTACCTGGCGGACTGGCAGTCGATCCGCCATCTGGACGTGACCGTCGGCCGAGTGCATGCAACACCCGGCCAGGCCGTGATCATCGACATGCGCGACCCGGCCAATGGCAGCGCCTTGAATTGGCTGGGGCAGCGCCACGGCCTGGGCCAATTGCTGTGCGTGATCCATATCGACCCGCAAACCCACCTCAGCGACCACCTGACGCTATACCGCAAACCCGGTGCGCCCAGGTTCAACACCCATGACTGCCTGCTGCTCAATAATCTGATGTTGCATCTGGTGGCGGCAGTGTCCGCGAACCAGATCCGCACGCTGGTGGCCATGCGTGAAACCCTGACCAGCCCACGCAACCTCGCCTTGGCTGTATGCGACCCTCGAGGCGTATTGCAATGCGCCGAGCGCGGCTTTATCGACATTTTGCTCAGTGAGTGGCCGCGCTGGAGCGGCCCTACCCTGCCGGTACAACTGGATGAACGCGGCCATGCCGGCAAGCACATTCACATCCAGGTTTCGGCAGTGGGCGACCAGTTGCTGCTGGCGGCGCGCCTCAACCGTGCACTGCCCCAGTTGAGCCCGCGAGAGAACGACGTGGCCCAGGGGTTTGGCGAGGGCAAGACTTATAAGCAAGTGGCCCGCGACCTTGGCCTTTCACCCAATACGGTGCGCCACCATCTGCGCGCCATTTACACCAAGCTGGGGGTCAACGACAAGGCGCGTATAGCGCACTTGGTGCACGCCCCACCCGACTGATCCTTCGTCCTTTCAACTTAAGCCTTTGCCACGCTCGTTTTCACGGTCGCGGGCAACTGTTGCCCGCTTTTTGGCTGCCCCTTACAAGAGACGCCTTGCCATGATTCATTCACCTCTACGCAAGATCACAGTGTTGCTTGGCGGCACGCTGCTCAGCCTCGACAGCCAGGCTGCCGACCTTAACGCCCGGGACTTTTTTGGCGCACCGGCGGGCACCAGCCTGGGGGTGGTGTACCTGCCCGCCACCCGTGCCGGCGATTTCCACGGGCCCGCCGACAGCACCGGCAAGGCCGACCTCAAGGTCAACGCCCTGGCCTACCGCCAGGTGTATTTCACCGACGCCTGCGGCACGCTGTGTACGCCGCAGTTCATCCTGCCATTTGCCGACATTACGGCGCGCTTGCCCGGCACTGAGCAGCGCACCCGCGAGCGCGGCCTGGGCGATCCACAAGTGGGCGGCACGCTGTTTTTCATCAACGACCCGGCATCGCGCACCTACAGTGGCCTGTTGAGCCTGATCACCGTGCCTCTAGGTGAGTACCACAGCCAGAACCCGGATGTGTCCCCGGGTGCCAACCGTTGGGGCGCCACCTTTGTCTACAACTACACCCAGGGCATCGGCGATAACTGGGTGCTGGAAGCCAACCTCGAAGCTCAGCTTTACGCCAAGAATGACGACTATTTTGGCAGCGAACTCAAGCAAGCCCCGCTGTACCGCCTGCAAGCCTTCGCGTCCTATGACTTCAGCGCCGCCACTTACGGGGCACTGCGCCTGATTCAGGCGGATGGTGGTGCGCTGCGCATCAACAATCGCCGTATCGACGATACCCACAAACGCTACACGCAACTGGGCCTGGAACTGGGGCATTGGCTCGACACCCAGAACCAACTGATGGTCAGCCTTTCGCAAAACGTCGCTGCTTCCAACGGCTATGCCGGGACCGAGGCATTGCTGCGTCTGGTCCATGTGTTCTGATCCCCATTCCTGGAGTTTGAAAATGCCTACTCAACCCTCTGCGGCAAAGGCACGGCTGGCGGCAATCGTGCTGTTTGCCGCCATCACCCCAACCATCCTGATGACCGCACCCGCCGTGGCCGCGCAGTTGGCCAGCGAATGGCAACTGAGCCCGGCACGCATCGGCGATTTGTTTTCCGTGGAGCTGGGCGCGATGAGCCTGGCGACCTTGCCTGCCTGGTGGTGGCTCAAGCGGGTTGACTGGCGCGCCGCGGCCCTGATTGCAGCGCTGCTGTTTATCGTGGCCAATCTGTTGTCGATGCACGCCGAAACCTATGCAGCGTTACTGGCGCTGCGCTGTGCCAGCGCCCTGGCCGGCGGCTCATTGATGATCCTCTGCCTGGCCAGCGCCGCCACTACCGCCAATCCCAGCCGTGTCTACGGGCTGTGGGTGATGGGCCAATTAGTCGTCGGTGCACTCGGGCTGATCGTACTGCCGGGCTTGTTCGAGCGGTTTGGACTGAACGCCTGCTACCTGATCCTTGCGGGCTTGATGACCCTGTTGCTGCCTTTGGCCCGGGCGTTTCCCGCTGGCAATGCTGCCGCACCGGCAAGCCACGGCCCTTCATTGCCTGGCTCGCGCTGGAAAGCCGCGCTGGGGGTCGGCGCGGTCCTGGCCTTTTACATCAGCCTGGGCGGTGTCTGGACCTTTATCAGTGCCTTGGGCGCCCGTGTCGGGATTTCCCCGCAACACAGTGGTGAGGTACTCGCCATCGCAACCGTAATGGGCATTGCCGGCGCCGCGAGCGCGTCGCTGATTGGCGGGCGACTGCCCCGAGCAATGCTGTTGCTCGGGGGTTATGCGCTGATGGTGGCGGCTGTGCTGCTTTTGCTCGGCGAGCCAGCGCTGCTGCGTTTTGCCCTGGCGGCGCTGCTGTTCAAGTTCACCTGGACGTTCATCCTGCCGCTGGTGCTGGCCTGCCTGGCCGATCTTGATCACAGCGGCAAACTCATGAACGCCTCCAACCTGGTGATCGGCGGTGGCCTGGCCATCGGCCCGGCGATTGCCGGCCGCCTGATCGAGGCCAGCGGCGGGTTCACCCTCCTGCTGCTGGGCGCTGCCGTCATCACGTTGCTTTCCCTGGTGATGATCCTCACCAGCCGTCCCAACCACCTCACCGAACTGGAGCCGGTATGAACCGAACCACCGCATTTTTCTTCGATGAAATGAGCCTGTGGCACAGCGCAGGTGCGCACGCGCTGACATTACCCGTAGGCGGCTGGGTACAACCGCCGGCTGGCAGCGGTCATGCCGAATCCCCGGAGACCAAACGCCGCTTGAAAAGCTTGTTGGATGTGTCTGGATTGACGCGTCATCTGCACCTGCTTAGCGCACCGCCGGCCAGTGAGGCAGACCTGCTACGGGTGCACAGCAGCGCTTATCTGCAACGCTTCAAGGCCCTGAGCGATGCTGGCGGCGGCGAGCTCGGCCCACAGGCGCCGATTGGGCCGGGCAGCTACGAGATCGCGAAACTGTCTGCGGGCTTGACCATCGCCGCCGTAGACACGGTGCTCAAGGGTCAGGCGCACAATGCCTATTCCCTGTCTCGGCCGCCTGGGCATCACTGTCTGGCAGACAGCGCCATGGGCTTCTGCTTTCTCGCCAATATTGCCATTGCCATCGAAGCGGCCAAGGTCCATAACGGGCTCGGCAAAGTCGCAGTGATCGACTGGGACGTGCACCACGGTAACGGCACGCAATCAATCTTCGAGGAGCGCGCCGATGTGTTGACGGTTTCACTGCACCAGGACGCTTGCTACCCACCGGGCTACAGCGGCGAACGGGATCGTGGCCGGGGTGCCGGCCTGGGCGCCAACATCAATATCCCGCTGCCGCCGGGCAGTGGTCACGCAACCTATGCGCATACGATGGAACGCATTGTGCTGCCCGCCCTGGAGCGTTTCGAGCCAGAGTTGATCATCATCGCCTGCGGCTATGACGCCAATGCCGTCGACCCACTGGCGCGCATGTTGCTGCACAGCGAATCGTTCCGGCTGATGACCCGCAGCCTGCGCCAGGCTGCCGAGCGTTTGTGCCAGGGCCGCCTGGTGCTGGTGCATGAAGGCGGTTACAGCGAAGCCTACGTACCGTTTTGCGGGTTGGCGACCCTCGAGGAATTAAGCGGCGTGCGCACAGCGGTGCAAGACCCAATGCTGGAGTTTGTGCAATTGCAGCAACCCGGTGCGGCGCTGCAAGCGTTTCAGCAACAGTGGGTGGAGCGGTTGGCGCAGGGGGTCAGTGATTAGCAGCAAGGCGCCACACCCGCGCAATATCCGCGGCGCGCTCGCGCAACAGGCGAGGGGCCTCGCTGCAGGCTTGCTCCAGACTCATTGGTCCCGACGGTAGGGCAAACGCCGCATCCACACCGTGGGCATACATCTGCTCGTAACCGTCGCCCAAGGTGCCTGCGATCACAATGACCGGTACGCCGTGCTGGCTGGCGATGCGCGCAACCCCGAACGGGGTCTTGCCGCGCAGGGTCTGAGCGTCGAAGCGGCCTTCGCCGGTGATGACCAGGTCGGCGCCGCGTACGGCGTCTTCGAGGCCGACCAGTTCGGCGACCACCTCCACGCCCGGACGAAATTGCGCACCGAGGAATGCCTTGGCGGCGAAGCCCAGACCACCGGCAGCACCACTGCCGGGTTCGTCGCGCACATCCTTGGGCAGCACCTGGGCGCAGTGGTGGGCGAAATGGTCAAGGGCGGCGTCCAGTTGTGCCACCTGCTCGGGACTCGCACCTTTCTGCGGGCCGAAAATCGCTGAGGCACCGTGAGGACCGCACAGGGGGTTATTGACGTCAGCAGCGATCTCAAAACGCACCTGCGCCAAACGCGGGTCGAGCGTTTCAAGGCTAATACACGCCAGGCGCGCCAACGCCAGCCCACCCGGGGACAGCGGCTGACTTTCTGCGTCAAAAAGTTGCACACCCAGGGCCTGCATCGCACCAGCCCCGCCATCGTTGGTAGCACTGCCGCCAATCGCCAGGATAATACGCTGCGCCCCCGCATCCAGGGCGGCGCAGATCAACTCCCCGGTGCCATATGTTGTCGTCGAACACGCGTCGCGCTGGCCGGGCGCGACCAGTTGCAAACCACTGGCCTCGGCCATCTCGATAATTGCGGTATGGCTGTCGGCCAACCAGCCCCAACGCGCCTCGACTTCGTCTCCCAGTGGGCCTCGCACGGTTTGCCGGCGCAACTGGCCATTGCACGCGGCAAGTACCGCATCCACCGTGCCCTCACCGCCATCGGCCATCGGGCATTCGACCAACTGCGCATCCGGCCAGACCTGGGCCAACCCTTCGGCAATGGCCTGGGCCGTGCCTGCGGCACTGAGGCTGTCCTTGAACGAGTCGGGGGCGATGATGATCTTCATGATGGGCTTTCTCCGGTTTTTATAATGCCCATGCTGCCAGTTGGCCTGGGCAATGACGCCGGTCCGATGCACAAGTGCAGGTGGGGTTTGTTGGTCATTTCTACAAAGCCTGCGCCTCCAGAGGCTGAGGCAACAACTGCACGCCCAGGTATAAGGTAAGCATACCGTCGAGGGTCAGCGGGTCGACGCCGCTGAGTTCGGCAATACGCTCCATGCGGTAACGCAAGCTGTTGCGGTGGATGCCCAAGGCATCGGCACACGCCTGGCTTTGCCCGTCGTGCTCGCACCAACTGCGCAAGGTCGCCAGCAGTTGCCCATTGCTATCCTTGGCCAGCACCTTGCGCAATGGGTTGAGCAGCTCGTCCAGCGCGTCGTCGTTGCGATGACGCCAGAGCATGACCGGCAGACGATAACGGGTGAGGGTCAATAGGCGTGTTTGCGGCAGGAGATCGCGGCCATAGGCAAGTAGATCACTGACCCTGCGATAACAGCGGCGCAGCCCTGGCAAGCCATCCGCTTGCCCGCCAACCGCAACACGCAGGATATTCCAACCCAGGCCGTCGAGCTTTTCCAGCAAACGCGGATTATCGACCTGCACAGCGGCAGGCCGGCACCACAGCAGGGAGAACTGCGCAGGGCTGACGCACCAACTGTCGGGATAGCGGCTGGTGAGCCAGGCACTCAAGGCTTCTGCCGATTGGCCCGGGCCCAGTTCGAACAGGTATGGCGTGCGCGCCAGATGCGGTTTGAGGCCCAGTTGCCGGGCTTCGTCCACCAGGCGGGGGGAGTCGCCATTGTCGGCCAGCAGCAAGGCCAGCAAATCATCGCAACGCTGGCGTCGCCATTGCTGCTCAGCTTGCTGATGGCGGTGGCTGACCAACATTTCAGCCGTCATACGCACCAGTTCGGCATAGGTGCGCAGGCCATCGGGTTCGCCGGTAATGCCCAGCACACCGATCAGCCGCTGATCGTGCATAAGCGGCAGGTTAATGCCCGGTTGCACGCCCTTGAGATGCTTGGCGGTCTGCCCGTCGATTTCCACCACCCGGCCATTGGCCAGGACCAACTGCGCCCCTTCGTGACGAGTATTGATACGCTCCGGCTCACCGCTGCCGAGGATCAGGCCCTGGCTGTCCATGACGTTGACGTTATACGGCAGGATTGCCATGGTGCGATCGACAATCTCCTGCGCCAAGTCATGATCCAACTCGAACATGGGGCTAATTTCCTGAAAAGACGGGTTGTTCACCGGCACAGCGCAAAAGCTGCTTCGCTGTGCGCCGGCACAAAGACAGTCGCCCATTACGTCGCCGAGACTGTTGGGGCGGTCAACGTTACCCTCGCGCCGCGAAAAATCATAATAAAGAGAGAATCCCATGCCACAGAGCGCCACTGCAGCACTGGCCAGCGATGACGATAAAAACGCCATCTACAAGCGCATTACCCTGCGCCTGATCCCCTTCATCTTTATCTGCTACCTGTTCAATTACCTCGACCGGGTAAACGTTGGCTTTGCCAAGCTGCAGATGCTCGATGCGTTGAAGTTCAGCGAAACCGTGTACGGCCTGGGCGCCGGGATTTTCTTTATCGGCTACGTGCTGTGCGGCGTGCCGAGCAACCTGGCACTCACCCGGTTCGGCCCACGGCGCTGGATCGCGTTGATGATGATCGTGTGGGGGACGCTGTCTACCTGCTTGCTGTTTGTGACCACGCCGACGCATTTCTACACCTTACGCCTGTTTACCGGTGCCGCTGAAGCCGGCTTCTTCCCCGGCGTGGTGCTGTACCTCTCGCAGTGGTTCCCGACCTTCCGCCGTGGGCGGATCATGGCGCTGTTCATGTCGGCAATCCCGGTGTCCGGCTTGCTCGGCAGCCCGTTCTCTGGGTGGATCCTCAACCACTTCGCAGCCGGCCAAGGTGGCCTGGCGGGCTGGCAGTGGATGTTCCTGCTGCAGGGCATCCCGACTGTGATCCTCGGCGCCCTCGCCTACTTTCTGCTCAGTGACAGCTTCGCCAATGCCAAGTGGCTCAAGCCCCATGAGCGCGCAGTGTTGGAAGCCGACCAGGCCACGGACCTGGCGAACAAGCCCGCAACCACCAGCGATTCGCTGGCCGAAGTCTTCAAGAACCCGGCGATCTGGGCGTTCGGCCTGATCTACTTCTGCATCCAGAGCGGCGTGTATGCGATCAACTTCTGGCTGCCTTCGATCATCAAGAACCTGGGGTTCAGCGACAACCTGGTGATTGGCTGGCTCAGCGCGATCCCCTATTTGCTGGCGGCGGTGTTCATGCTGCTGGTGGGCCGCTCCGCTGACTTGCGCAAGGAACGCCGCTGGCACTTGGTAGTGCCGATGCTGATGGGCGCCATCGGCCTGGTGATTGCGGTTAACTTCGCCACCACCCCGGCCATCGCCATCCTTGGCTTGACCATCGCCACCATGGGTGCACTTACCGGCCTGCCAATGTTCTGGCCGGTGCCCACCGCCATGCTCAGTGCCGGTGCCGCAGCGGGTGGCTTGGCGTTGATCAACTCCATGGGGCAGATGGCCGGTTTTCTCAGCCCGTATATCGTCGGTTTTGTGAAAGATGCCACTGGTTCAACCGATGTGGCGTTGTACCTGCTGGCGGCGGTGATTGTGGGTGGGAGTATGTTGGCTTTGCGGATGACGCGTGCGCTCAAGGTTTAACCTCCATGGGACGGCGCAGATGCTCTTGGAAGGCGTGAGGGTGTTTGCGTCGGCACACGCTGCCTTGAATGGAATTAAAGGCTTGCTTTTTATACCTGTCACTTTTGACAGTATTCAAATTTTTGGATCGCATTTAGCCTTCACTGTGAATTCATTTCACTTCTTGAAGGGCTATCGAGATGATCAGTAAAACAGCACAGGGCACCCAAGGTAAGTTAACAGTCACAGTAGCAGGCGCGCACAACCTGACCTTCCAAGGTGACGCGGATAAAATGGATATGTACCAGGAGCCAAATGGAATATGGCATTTGGTGGCGACAAAACGTCTCTCGCCAGAGCCCAACCATTTTTATGGCATTGATATTTATCTTCCCGCTGAGCTACCGAGTGACGGGACCGAACACAGCTATAGCTTTGCCGATGGGCACGCCAGGTTGCTCTTTTCTGCGTATGAAAACTCGGGCATTTCTCCCTATTGGGCAACTGCCGGGGAGATAACAGTGTCATTCGACGGTGAACGGATGCAGGCGTCTTTCTCGGGTAAAGCGCAGTTTGGTAGCGATAAACAAATAACGCTGACAAAAGGTGATGTCGACCTGACAGGCGTGTCAATGGTTCACAGCGCCCAGTATCCGGCCAAGGGTGAACTGGACCTGACTTTCGAGGGTGGGCCGCTACCGGGTTCTTACTCTTTCAAAACCGACCTGCGGATTGATAGCTCCGACTTCGGGGGCCACCGCCCGGATCGCCGAATCTTCATGGGCGACTATTACGATGACGGCTTGCCGCGGACTCGGAATATTTTTGCCATCGTGGTCTATAACGACGCGAAGGGATTGATCCATGACCTGGCCGGCAATAATGACGTCCGCGTTCAGTTTCAACGACTCGACACTTATGGGACGGTGACAGCCCATGCTGGGGTGCTGAAACTGAACGAAGAAGTCACTGACGAGCATGGCTCGGGTGAGTTTGCCTGTTCCTTTCGAAGAAATGACGGGCCTGAGTTTACTGCCATAGGGACGTTTACACTGGACAAGGCCCGTCATTAACCAAAGGGCACCGGCGGTGGGCGGTTACAGTTGCCCGCCGCCGTCGATATCGATGATGCTTCCCGTTATAAAGCTGTTCTCCATGGCCAGCACATACCCCGCCGCCACTTCTTCAGCCTGCCCTACCCGGCCAACCGGCAATGCCCCGCCTGCGTTGGCAAACATCGCCACGCGCTGCTCTTGCGCCAACCCGGCATAGGCCGGGGTGTCAATCACGCCCGGGCTGATGACATTGACTCGACGTGGCGCCAGTTCCTTGGCCAGTTGCTTGCCCAATGCTTCGGTCGCAGCGTTGATGCCGGTCTTGATGAACTGCCCCGGTGCCAGCTTGCGCCCCAACTGACCGGAAGTCAGGCTGATGCTGCCGTGTTCATTCAGGAACGGCAGCGCCTGTTGAATCGCACGCAGCGCGCCCCAGAGTTTCACATTGAAATTTTCCTGGGCTTCGTCAAGGTCGGTTTCGATCAGGGGCTTGGCCCGCACCGAAGGGCCCGAGGTGTAGACCAGGTGGTCAAAATGCCCCACCGTTTCGAACAATCGCTGCAACGACGCGCTATCGGTGACGTCCACCGGTTCGCTGCGTACGCCGTTCTCGATGCCGGCGGTCAAGCGACGCCCGGCCAGCACCACGTGCGCGCCGCGAGCGATGGCCGCCTGGGCCACTGCCGCGCCGATACCGCTGCTGCCGCCAATAACGATGACGGTTTTACCGCTCAGAGAAGAGACCATGTGAAAACTACCTGGATAAGAAAGTGAGCCTTCATCTTCACAGCTTGGCAATCGGTGAAAAATCCGGGTAAAACGACAAGATCTTTAAAGGATTTTTATCAATGGGCTCGATTCTCGACCTTGAAGTCTTTGTGCGCAGCGCCGACACCGGTAGCCTGACCGCTGCCGCCCGTAGCCTCGGCCTTACCCCAGCAGCGGCCAGTATTGCCCTCAAGCGTCTTGAAACCCGGCTCGGCATCCGACTGCTTGCCCGCTCCACCCGCAGCATGCGCCTGACCGAAGAAGGCCGGCGTTATCTGGACAGCGTGCGAGTGGCGCTGGAAGCCCTGTCCGAAGGCGAACATGCGATCAAGCAACAAGGCCAAAGCCTCAGTGGTTTATTGCAATTGGCCGCTCCCTCGGACTTTGGCCGCAATGTGCTGCTGGGCTGGCTGGATGAGTTCAAGCTCGAGCATCCGAACATCCGCCTGCAATTGTTACTCAACGACAGCAATGCCGATTTGTTTCGCGACACCGTCGATATCGCCCTGCGCTTTGGCGTGCCGAGGGATTCCAGCCTGGTGGCGCTGCCGGTGGTGCCCGGCCACCAGCGCATCGTCTGCGCCAGCCCTGACTACCTGGCGCGCTACGGTGCACCGCAGGTGCCTGCAGATTTGGCGCAGCACAGTACGCTGCGCTACATGCGCCGCGGGCAGGCCAATAGCACCTGGTATTTCCGCCAGGGCACACTGCTGCAGGAGGTCGAAGTCAGCGGCGACTACCTCAGCGATGACGGCGAAATCGTTCGGCGCTGGGCGCTGGCCGGCCATGGCATTGCCTATAAAGCCAACCTGGATGTGGCCCGAGACATCCAGGCCGGGCGGCTGGTGCCGCTGCTTCCCGACTGGCAAGGCGAGCCCACGCCGTTCAACCTGATGTGCCCTCACCGTCTGCAAGTGTCGGAGCGGGTGAAAGTGCTGCATCGTTTTTTACAGGCCCGCTGCCAGACATTGCTGCGCGGACGAAGAAATGCGCCCAGGGCTTGTTCCAGAGCCGTCGGGTCTGGTATTGCATGACTCACATTTGCCTGCAATGAGGAGCTTTGCATGATTTACCGCACATTGGGCCAGTCCGGGTTGAAAGTCAGCGCACTGACGCTCGGCACCATGATGTTTGGCGAACAAACCAGCACCGAAGACTCGCTGCGTATCATCGACAAGGCCTGGGACCAGGGTATCAATTTTATCGACACCGCCGACGTCTACACCGGCGGGCGCTCCGAAGAGATCGTCGGCGAAGCCATTGCGCGCAATCGCCAGGATTGGGTGCTGGCCACCAAGGTCGGCTTCGGCCCCGCCGATGGTTTGCCCAACCGCAGCGGGTTGAACCGCAAGCGCATCTTCAATGCGTTGGAAGCCAGCCTTGCGCGCCTGGATACCGATTACCTGGACATCTACTATCTGCACCGTGAAGATCACGACACGCCTTTGGAGGTAACCGTGTCGGCCATTGGCGACCTGATCCGCCAAGGCAAGATCCGCTACTGGGGCCTGTCCAATTATCGCGGTTGGCGCATCGCGGAAGTGATTCGCGTGGCCGAGCGCCTGGGGGTAGATAAACCCATTATCAGCCAGCCGCTGTATAACATCGTCAACCGCCAGGCCGAAGTCGAGCAAATCACAGCGGCGGCAGCCTATGGTTTGGGTGTAGTGCCTTACAGCCCGCTGGCACGTGGGGTGCTCAGTGGCAAGTACGCACCTGACGTTACACCCCAGCCAGGCAGCCGTGCCGCGCGCCAGGACAAACGCATCCTGGAAACCGAATGGCGGGTGGAGTCGCTACGCATCGCCCAGCTGATCCAGCAATACACCCAGGGACGTGGCGTGGGGATTGTAGAGTTCGCAATTGCCTGGGTGCTGAACAACGCGGCAGTGAGTTCGGCGATTGTGGGGCCGCGTACCGAGGCGCAGTGGGATGCCTACACTCACGCGCTGAACGTAAACATCACGCCTGAGGATGAGGCCTTCATTGATTCGCTGGTTACGCCTGGGCACTCGTCCACTCCGGGGTTCAACGACGTGGGCCATTTTGTTTCCGGCCGCGTGGCGTTGCGAGCGGGCTGAAATCTGCCTGATAGCATGGAGATTGAAATGTGGGTGGGAGCAAACTCCCGCCCACATTCTATTTCTCGCAAAAAACGCCATACTCCCCTCCTTGAACTGGATATGAATCGGCTTTCGCGAGGACAGTGTGTCTAAAGGTGTTGTGTTATCGGTCTTGGCCTCGGTGTTGTTTGCCGTGATGTATTACTTCACGTCACTGCTCACACCGTTGAGTGGTCTGGAGATTTTCGGCTGGCGCATGTTGCTTACAGTACCTTGCATGACGGTGTTCATGATCGTCAGCGGCGAGTGGCGGCGGGTGTGGGAACTGTTGCGGATGTTGGCGGCCAAGCCGCGCCTGATCGCCGGGGTGCTGGTGTCTTCTGCCTTGCTCGGCGTGCAGTTGTGGCTGTTTATGTGGGCGCCGCTGAATGGGCGCAGCCTGGACGTGTCCGTGGGGTACTTCCTGCTGCCGCTGACCATGGTGCTCACCGGGCGCCTGGTCTACGGCGAGCGGTTGTCACGGTTGCAACAGATCGCCGTAGTGTTTGCCGCGCTGGGCGTACTGAACGAGTTGTATCAGGCTGGTGGCTTTTCCTGGGCAACGCTGGTGGTGATCATAGGGTACCCGGTGTATTTCGTGGTGCGCAAATACCTGACCACCGATCATTTGGGCGGGCTGTGGCTGGATATGGCGTTGATGCTGCCGGTGGCCTGGTGGTTTGTGCAGAGCGGCGAACAGGGTTTTGCGGTGCTCGATGTGCATCCCAAGCTATACGGGTTGATTCCGATGCTGGGCTTGATCAGCGCTTCGGCGCTGGTGAGCTACATCATTGCCAGTCGCTTGCTGGCCTTCAGCCTGTTCGGGCTGCTGAGCTACGTAGAACCGGTGCTGCTGCTGGCGGTGGCCCTGCTGTTGGGCGAAGGCATCCAAGGCGGGCAATGGCTGACCTATATCCCGATCTGGCTGGCGGTGATGGTCCTGGTGTATGAAGGGTTCAAACATCTAGTGCGTCAGCACCGAGCTTGAGTGGCTGGATGGAAGTGGCGCAATGGCGTGGGGTATCCATTCCCCTCTGTCGAGTCAGGTCCTGACTTCGGTCGTCGGTAATTCAGGCGTACCTACGCTTTGTTCAATGACGTCGGCTGTGTTCTCCAACCTTTTCCTCCACTTACCGTAATGGGGGATGTTGCTCTGGATTTGACTGCCCACCCTTTCCAAGTTGGCATCCATCTCTGCCTTATCAACACCAAACACCTTGCCGACACGATTGTCGTGATTCAATTCAAGCAGCGTTCCTTTGATGGGGTCTTTCAGGATGGTTTCGATGGAATTCGCCACGTTGTCAGGAAGACCCAGCGCTTTCAACGCGGTGGCGAGGCCATGCCCAGGACTTCTGAGTTGCTTCAGGAACTCGTCGTAAAGACCCATTAGGTCATTAGCGCGCACGTTGTCCAGGGAGACACTGGTTATTTTCTTGCGGAACTCGTTGAAGGTCATGGGTTCAAGCGGTTTGTTTTGGTTCAACCCGTTTTGGACGAAATAAAATCTCCTCGCCTTGGCGTCCTTTTTTTGGCCGCCGCCTTGCAAGTTTCCATAAGCGTCGTAGCTATAGACGATGGCTTCTCCATCTGGCCGATACCCGACATAAAACGCCTTTCCATCTGGTTCCAGTTTATAGAGCTGCGTTCGCACCAGCCCGTCGACCTGAGCGGGTGGGACCAAGGCGTCTTTGTTCAACCGCTCGAAAATATCCTCCCGCTCATGGCCGAAACTACCCACGACCGCATTAATATCGCCAGCCGCGAACTCGCCGAACTGCTTGTTGACCCGTTCCTGCTGTTTGGGTGCTTTCGGATTGGAAAAATGCTGGGTAAATCGCTTTCGCTCAGTCGGGTCATTGGCTACGTCCTTGAGCCAGGCCGTCATTTCCTCTGCATCCTTGAACTCATGAAACGAGGTCACGTCATCTTCCGGCATATACAGGACGAGATTAGGCCCATCTTCGGTAGGCAGCACCCGCTTGATCACCATCATGTCATTGGACTGGGCGCCATCAACCGCGAATGTCGAGACCTGCACCCCGGGCGCACCCGGTTTATTGGATGAGACCACAGCCTTCACCAACTGATAACCATCGGCACTGAGGGTGTCGCCCAGGAACTCGGTTTCGCCATCATCCAGATACTTCTTACGCGCCTGATTGACCGGGTCTGCATCATCGAATGAATGCACATTGCGAACTGGCGCGGCCTGTTCCGCTGGTAGGCTGGGCTCGATCGGGCGTTGAGGGGTAGGAGAATTCACATTCATAAGCGGACCTCTTCGGAATGGAAGCGCAGGTTTTTCTGCGCTCCTCGCCTCTGTGTGATATTTGAAAAACCATCTGTTCCTATTCCACCGCCCGGCAATTAAAACCCGATATAACAGACACGAAAAAGCCCGATAAAAACCGGGCTTTTTCGTTATCCATTGAATTACTCGGCAGTCAGTACGCCACGACGCACCTGGTCGCGCTCAATCGACTCGAACAGCGCCTTGAAATTGCCTTCGCCAAATCCATCGTCGCCCTTGCGCTGAATGAACTCGAAGAACACCGGCCCCATCAGGGTTTCCGAGAAGATCTGCAACAGCAGGCGCTTATCGCCTGCAATCGAGGAACCATCCAGCAGGATGCCACGCGATTGCAACTGGTCTACCGGCTCGCCGTGGTTCGGCAGGCGGCCTTCCAGCATTTCGTAGTAAGTGTCTGGCGGTGCGGTCATAAAACGCATGCCGATCTTCTTCAACGCGTCCCAGGTTTTGACCAGGTCGTCGGTGAGGAACGCCACGTGCTGGATGCCCTCGCCGTTGAACTGCATCAGGAACTCTTCGATCTGCCCGGCGCCCTTGGACGATTCTTCGTTCAACGGGATGCGGATCTTGCCATCCGGTGCGCTCATGGCCTTGGAGGTCAGGCCAGTGTATTCGCCCTTGATGTCGAAATAGCGCGCTTCGCGGAAGTTGAACAGTTTTTCGTAGAAGTTGGCCCAGTAGATCATGCGTCCGCGATAGACGTTATGGGTCAGGTGGTCGATGACCTTGAGGCCGGCGCCTACCGGATTGCGGTCAACGCCTTCGAGATAGACGAAATCGATGTCATAGATCGAGTTACCTTCGCCGAAGCGGTCGATCAGGTACAGCGGCGAACCGCCGATACCCTTGATCGCCGGCAGGTTCAGTTCCATCGGCCCGGTTTCAATATGAATCGGCTGGGCGCCCAGTTCCAGGGCCCGGTTGTAGGCTTTTTGCGAGTCCTTGACGCGGAATGCCATGCCGCACACCGACGGCCCATGTTCGGCCGCGAAGTAGGCGGCGAGACTGCCGGGTTCGTTGTTGAGGATCAGGTTGATCTCGCCCTGGCGATACAGGTGCACGTCCTTGGAACGGTGGGTCGCCACCTTGGTGAAGCCCATGATCTCGAAGATCGGCTCCAGCGTGCCAGGCGTCGGCGATGCGAATTCGATAAATTCAAAGCCCATCAGGCCCATCGGGTTTTCATATTGGTCGGTCATTTCGATGCCTCATCATTCTTGTAGGTAGCAATTGATCAGTTGCGAGCAAGGATGAGGTTCGAGGGTGGCGCACAGGAAAGACCCCGCACGCTGCGGGCGAGGAAGTCACCAAAGATGAGGGGGGAGCCGAGTAGCTTCATGGTGTCATCAGTCTCTGACGGCCGAGGCTTGCGTGAGCGCAAGTCCATATTCTTGTATGCGTAAACCGATTCTACACAGCGTAAACAGATTTGTCCGTACTCTTATCAAATCCCCATTGCCCCGCTTCGTGCAAGAGGTTTGTAGCAAGCGCGCCGGCTGGTTAAGCACCCGGGACACGCGTGAATAGGCCCACAGCCCAGAATCAACAATAGGTAGCGAGCGTACTTGGGCAATGCCATCTATCATCGGCACATACCCTTCTTTTTTCAGCGACTGACTGTCTCTATGCCCCTGACCTCCAAAGGCCCACGAGGCCGAGCCACACGTTACGTCATCAGCGCAACCTGTGGACTGCTCCCGATTCTGCTGGGGGTCGCGATTCTTTACTGGCAAGCTGAACGCACACTTGAACAAAGCACCACACAAACGGCTCAGGAAGCAGTGCGCCAGTTCGATTTGATGCTCGACAATACCGCCCTCGCCGCCCGGGATTTGCTGCCATTGGCAGGCAAGCCGTGCGATAACGCGGCGAAACTGGCGCTGCGCGAACAGGTCACGCGCCGGCCGTTCGTACGCGCCACCACGTTGTCCTGGCAGAAAAACATTTATTGCAGCTCACTGTTTGGCGGCGACTACCAATCGCCGGTCAACCCGGACGACTATGTGGATGGCCGGTTGTGGTTGATGAATGGCAACCCTGTCACGCCAGATACTGCGTTACTGGTTTACCGCCTGGTGGAGGGTGAGCAAGGCGCGTTTGCCTCGATCGACAGCTACCACCTCACCAATGCCTTGCGCCTGATCAGTCGTTACGCCTATTTGGTGCTGCAAGTCGGGCCCAATTGGCTGGATGCCGACGGCAAAGTGCATAACGACGCAGTGCCCGTGTTCGCCGTGGCGCATCATCACCTGGCGTCGGCGCGCTATCACTACAGCGTCGAGGCCGGGATGCCTGCCGGGGAAACCTGGCGTTATATGCAGGCCCGCTATCCGGCGGTGTTCAGCCTGGTGGCGTTCTTTGGTGTGCTGGCTGGCATCCTCGCCCATTGGCTGCAAAAACGCTCGTCGGCACCCACCCACGAACTGCAACGTGCATTAAGCGCCAACGAATTTATCCCGTACTTCCAACCCGTGGTGCGCGGTGATACGCGTCAGTGGGCCGGTTGCGAAGTGCTGATGCGCTGGAAACATCCCAAAGAGGGCCTGGTGCGGCCAGATTTGTTTATTCCCCTGGCCGAAGACTCCGGCCTCATCGTGCCGATGACCCGCGCCCTGCTGCGCCAGACCGCCGCGCAACTGGCGCCCCATGCCGAACGCTTCAACCCCGGTTTTCATATTGGCGTGAACATTACCGCGCGGCATTGCCAGGACCTCGAACTGGTGAACGATTGCCAGGAGTTTCTCGCAGCCTTCCCGCCCGGCCAGGTCACCTTGGTATTGGAGCTGACCGAACGCGAGCTGATCGAGCCCACCGAAACCACCCGCAGCCTGTTTGACGCCCTGCATCAGTTGGGGGTGATGATCGCGATCGATGACTTCGGCACCGGCCATTCCAGCCTCGGTTACTTGCGCAACTTCAATGTCGACTACTTGAAGATTGATCAGAGCTTTGTCGCCATGATCGGTGTGGATGCACTGTCACGGCATATTCTGGACAGCATCATAGAACTGTCAGCCAAGCTTGACCTTGGCATTGTTGCCGAAGGCGTGGAAACAGCAGAACAGTGTGAATACCTCGTCGCCCAAGGTGTGGATTTCTTACAAGGTTACCTGTTCGGCAAGCCGCTACCCTGCGATGAGTTCATTAAATCGTTAGGCAGCCGATGAAAGATTGTTATTTGGACAGAAGACATGATTTACTCCAGAGGGATTAACTACTACAATTTTTCTGCCTGTGCAGAACTCGCAGAAGGGTCTTCTTCGTTGACGTCGTGTTAACGTTTCTGGCTTATAGCTTTGTCTGCAGTTGATATCAGCCACTACACTATTGGAGTACAGATTTTGTCCAGACTCGCCGAATTTCGCGCAGCAGAAAAAGCCCTTCAAGAGCAGCTGGCCCAGCTGGAATCCTTGAAGAATGACGCAGGCTTGAAGAAAGAAATCGAATTCGAAGAAAAGCTCAAAAAGCTGATGGACAGCTATGGCAAAAGTCTGCGCGATGTCATCGCCATTCTTGATCCAGCCCCGCGCAAGGCGGGTGCAACCATCGCCGCAGCGCCAAAGCAGCGCCGTGCACGGGTCGTCAAGGTTTACCACAACCCGCATACCGGTGAGCTGATCGAGACCAAAGGCGGCAACCACCGCGGCCTGAAAGCGTGGAAAGAAGAGTACGGCGCTGCCACGGTAGATTCCTGGCTGCGCGGTTAATCATCCCGCACTAAAAAAAGCCCCGCACATGCGGGGCTTTTATGCAGTTGACGGTTCGAAAGCGAACTTAACCAGCCGTTCATTTTGTTCAAAACCACTAAAAAGGGTCGATTCAAAGTTTCAGGCTGTTGCGCACCGAACTGACTTCGTCTTTGCTCGCCTCGTAGGCTTGCGCCTGGCCCGCGTAAGAAAATACATAGGCCTTATCTGTATCCACTGCGCCGACTAATGTTTGTGACAACACGTGCCGTCCATTTTCGGTTATCACGCAAGTAGTCTCCAACGCTTCAAGGCGACTCAGTGTCGTAGGATGCATCTTGCTGCACACGCTTTGATAACCGCCCTGGGCGAAATCTTTCTGAATCGATTTGCGCATTTCCAGTAACACGCCTGGAAGATTAACTTTATGTCCGGTTTCAATTGGCGTGCCGGTCAACTCCATGACCATCAGGGTTGCGCCGTTCTCATCATTTTTGATCGCGCGCTGGCGAGACACTGTTTGAGCCTTCGCGGGGACTTCGTCGTCAGGTATGACTTCTTCGACCTGCCAGCCGCTGGGCCAATGAATCTCCGGGTCGGCCGCCAATACGAACGGGCTCCCCAGCATCAGGCACAACGTACTCAACAGCGATTTACGAAACTCGATCATTATGAAAAACGCCCAGGGTTCAAGCCGCAAAGTTTGCGGCCCCGGACCCGCCGCTCGCAAGGGCCGCGTGCGTTTTTTCATTTGGCGCGGCAGGTAGCCCTTGCGTATCATGAGCCGGCAGCACGGATGCTTGCCGCACGCCAAGGGACCGCTTTGCCCCATTTTTTCTGGAGGGCCCATGAGCCTGCACGAACTGAACACCTTCCCGGGCGTCACTGCCCAACCTGACACCGCCACTGCAAATTTTGTGTTTAACCACACCATGTTGCGGGTCAAGGACATCACCAAATCGCTGGACTTCTACACCCGCGTGCTGGGTTTCTCCCTGGTTGAAAAACGCGACTTCCCGGAAGCCGAATTCAGCCTGTATTTCCTCGCCCTGGTGGACAAGGCCCAAATCCCGGCCGACGCCGCCGAGCGCACCCAGTGGATGAAATCGATTCCGGGCATCCTTGAGCTGACCCATAACCACGGCACCGAAAACGACGCCGACTTTGCCTATCACAACGGCAATACCGACCCGCGTGGCTTTGGCCATATCTGTATTTCGGTACCGGATATCGTCGCTGCGTGCGAGCGTTTCGAAGCGCTGGGCTGCGATTTCCAGAAGCGCCTGACGGATGGCCGCATGAAGAGCCTGGCCTTCATCAAGGACCCGGATGGTTACTGGGTCGAGATCATCCAGCCGGCGCCGATGTAACACGCGGCGCGTCTCGCGCAGTACGCAGGAATAAAAAAGCCCCATGATTGCTCATGGGGCTTTTTTGGTTTTTCGCGTGTCACTTATGCCGGGGCTGATGTGCGAATCAAGTGATCGAATGCACTCAGGGAGGCCTTGGCACCCTCGCCCACCGCAATGACGATCTGCTTGTAGGGCACGGTAGTGACGTCACCGGCCGCAAATACACCCGGCAGTGAAGTCTCGCCACGGGCATCCACGATGATCTCGCCGCGAGGCGTCAGCTCCACCGTGCCTTTGAGCCAGTCGGTGTTGGGCAACAAACCGATCTGCACGAAGATACCTTCCAGGTCGATAGTCTTGAACTCACCACTGTCGCGATCCTTGTAGGCAAGGCCGGTGACTTTCTGACCATCGCCTTTGACTTCGCTGGTCAGCGCGCTGGTAATCACATCCACGTTCGGCAAGCTGTAAAGCTTGCGTTGCAGCACCGCATCGGCGCGCAACTTGCTGTCAAACTCAAGCAACGTGACATGGTTGACGATCCCGGCCAAATCAATAGCCGCTTCCACACCGGAGTTACCGCCGCCGATCACCGCAACGCGCTTGCCCTTGAACAGCGGCCCATCGCAGTGCGGGCAGAAGCACACGCCCTTGGCCTTGTATTCCTGCTCGCCCGGCACACCCATCTCTCTCCAGCGGGCGCCAGTGGCCAGGATAACGGTCTTGGACTTGAGGGTCGCACCGCTTTCGAAGCGAATCTCATGCAACTCACCGGCATTTTTCGCCGGCACCAGGCTGCTGGCGCGCTGCAGGTTCATGATGTCCACGTCGTACTGACGCACATGCGCTTCCAACGCACTGGCCAGTTTCGGCCCTTCGGTTTCCTGTACCGAGATAAAGTTCTCGATGGACATGGTGTCTAGCACCTGGCCACCAAAACGTTCCGCCGCTACACCGGTACGGATACCTTTACGGGCTGCGTAGATCGCCGCCGAGGAACCGGCTGGGCCGCCGCCGACAACCAATACATCGAACGCCTCTTTGGCACTGATTTTCTCGGCGGCTTTTTCGAGGCCGCTAGTGTCGAGCTTGGCAAGAATTTCTTCCAGGCCCATGCGGCCCTGGCCGAAGTTCACTCCATTCAAGTAGACACTGGGCACCGCCATGATCTGGCGTTCGTCGACTTCGGCCTGGAACAGCGCGCCGTCGATGGCCACATGACGGATATTGGGGTTCAGCACCGCCATCAGGTTCAGGGCCTGGACCACGTCCGGGCAGTTCTGGCACGACAGCGAAAAGTATGTCTCGAAGCTGAACTCACCTTTAAGGGCGCGGATCTGTTCAATCACTTCGACACTGGCCTTCGACGGGTGGCCACCGACTTGCAACAGAGCCAGCACCAGCGAAGTGAATTCATGACCCATGGGGATGCCGGCGAAGCGCAGGCTGATATCGGCACCCGGGCGGTTGATGGAGAACGATGGCCGGCGCGCATCATCGCCATCGGTTTTCAGGGTAATCAGCGTGGTGAGGCTGATGACGTCCTGTAAAAGAGCAAGCATTTCCTGGGATTTCGCGCCGTCGTCGAGGGAGGCGACGATCTCGATCGGCTGGGTGACCCGTTCCAGGTATGACTTCAACTGAGCTTTAAGATTGGCGTCCAACATACGGGCGATTTCCTGTTCATTCGGTTTATTGCAGACAAAAAAACGCCCGAGCGAATCTCGCCCGGGCGTTTTGAGGGCGGATGCAGCTTACTTAAGTGCGGATTCCCGCCCTTGATACGTCTTCACAGACTTAGATCTTGCCGACCAGGTCCAGGGACGGAGCCAGAGTGGCCTCGCCTTCTTTCCACTTGGCTGGGCACACTTCGCCTGGGTGGGCAGCGACGTATTGAGCAGCCTTGATCTTGCGCAGCAGCTCGGAAGCATCACGGCCAACACCACCGTCGTTCAGTTCGACGATCTTGATCTGACCTTCCGGGTTGATCACGAAAGTACCGCGGTCAGCCAAGCCAGCTTCTTCGATCAGCACGTCAAAGTTGCGGGAGATGGTCAGGGTTGGGTCACCGATCATGGTGTACTGGATTTTGCCGATGGCTGGCGAAGTGTTGTGCCAGGCAGCGTGGGCAAAATGGGTGTCGGTGGACACGCTGTAGATTTCGACGCCCAGTTTCTGGAATTCGGCGTAGTTGTCAGCCAGGTCTTCCAGTTCGGTTGGGCAAACGAAGGTAAAGTCGGCTGGGTAGAAGAACACTACCGACCACTTGCCTTTCAGGTCAGCGTCGGTCACATCCAGGAAGCTGCCGTTTTTGAAAGCGGTGGCTTTAAACGGTTTTACTTGGCTGTTGATGATAGGCATCGTTGACTCTCCGTCAGGGGTTAAGAAGTTGATGAGATGAATCCTACCGACTCTTTCGGTCGATGGCCCATTGGCAAACCTGATGCTGATGATTGGCTTTCTCTATCAAGTGGCGGTATTAATAGGAGAAATTTCAAATCAGCGGCTGGGTGGCCAGGGTCATGCCGAGAAACGGCGTCGCTTCAACATAGCGCATGGCGGATTTCATGTCGTTCCACCCGACGTAACTCATCAGCGACTTCAAGTCCCAGCCACTGCGATGGGCCCAGGTGGCAAAGCCGCGCCGCAGGGAGTGGCTGGTGTATTGCTCGGCGGGGATGCCTGCACGTTCCAGGGCCTGGCGCAATAACGGGATGACACTATTGGGATGCAGCCCCTCCTCGCCCAGGTTGCCCCAACGGTCGATGCCACGAAAGACCGGGCCGCGAACCAGCGCCGAGGCGCTGAGCCAGTCGCTGTAAGCTTGCACCGGGCACAGGCGCAGCAGCGCTGGTGTCTGGTACGTCTTGCCCAGGTTTTCCCGATCGCCTTTGCTACGCGGTAGGTACAGGCTGATCCCGGCGCCGGGCACAGCCTGGACGTGCTCAATGCTTAATCGGCACAGCTCATCACTGCGAAACCCCCGCCAAAAGCCCAGCAGGATCAGCGCAGTGTCACGCTTGGCGCGCAGCAAGCGGGGCTGGTCCTGGTTTTCGCTGGCCTGGCTTGCTTCAAGCGCCAGTGAAGTGACGACCTGCTCAAGATGCTGTAGCTGCAAAGGCTCAGCCTGCCGCTCGCGCGCTGGATGCACGGCACGAATCCCCTTGAGCACCTTGCGCACCACGGGCGCTTTCGTCGGATCGGCAAAGCCCTGGCTGGTATGCCACTGCGCCAGTGCCGAAAGCCGCAGTTTCAAGGTGTTCACCGCCAACACTCCGGCGTGCGCCACCAGATAACGCGCCACGCTGTCGCTTGTGGCCGGCAGAAACCCTCCCCAACTCACTTCGAAGTGCTCGATCGCCGCACGGTAGCTACGGCGCGTGTTGTCGCGGGTCGCAGCGTTGAGATATCGATCCAGCTCGCTCATGGGTGTCGTTTCGTACTGCCGTCAGGGGAAGTGGCGGTTAAAACCGTTATGACACGGGATAATACGCCAATATCCCATCTGTTAAATCATGAATTTCAACGATTTTTTATACGTGTTAAAGTATGTATATACATACCATGTACCACAGTACTAAATCGACGGAGACTCCATGGCTCGCGGCGGCATAAACAAAGCAGTAGTTCAAACGGCACGCTTGGCAATCCTTGCCCGCGGCGAAAACCCCAGCATCGACGCAGTACGGATCGAGATGGGTAATACCGGTTCCAAAACCACTATTCATCGCTATTTGAAGGAGCTGGACGAAAGTGAAACCCGGCTGACCATTACCGAGGCGCCGATTGACGACGAGCTAGGCGAGCTGGTTGCACGTCTGGCCCAGCGCCTGAAAGAGAAGGCTCAGGAGCCGATTGACTTGGCGCTGGCGCAATTTGAACAGCAGAAAACCGCCCTGCTCGCCCAGGTTGAGGCGCTTGAAGAGGCACACACTCAGCTCAAGCAGCAATTTGATATCCAGGCCGCAGCCCTGGCGGAAGAAAGCGCTGCGCTGCAAACCGTCAGCACCAGCCTGCAAACCGAGCAAACCCGTAACGCCGGGTTGAGCCAGGCGTGCAGTGATTACGAGTTGCGGATCAACGACAAGGACGAACAGATTCGCTCACTGGAAGAGAAACACCTGCACGCACGCGACGCGCTTGAGCATTACCGCAACGCGATAAAGGAACAGCGCGAGCAAGAGCAGCGTCGCCATGAAGGCCAGCTGCAGCAGGTTCAAGCCGAATTGCGCCAGGCTCAGCAAAGCGCACTCGTACGCCAGGATGAAATCACCCAACTGCATCGCGATAATGAACGCCTGCTGATTGAGCAGCGAGTGACCACCAAGGAACTGAACGCATTGCAGGATCAGACCCGCAAGGATCAGGCCGCACAACTCAAGCTCAACGAGCATCTAAGCAAGATCGACAGCGAGCGCGCCCTGCTTCAGGAGCGCCTGCGGGTTGCAGCACTGGACAGTCAGGCACGCCAGGAGGCGCTACTTGAAAATCAGCAGCGCAACAAGGCACTGGAACTGGACCTGATCAAGGCCCAGGCCAGCATCGACGCGCTGCGCCTGGCCGCCACCGTTGCAACGGCGCCAGAGACAGCACAACCATCCTGATCAATCGGCCAGAGGCGTGCGCATGGTGACGAACTCTTCGGCCGCCGTCGGGTGCACGCCGATGGTCTCGTCGAAATGCTGTTTGGTCGCGCCCGCCTTGAGCGCGATCGCCAGCCCCTGCACGATTTCGCCTGCATCCGGACCGACCATGTGGCAGCCCAAGACCTTGTCGGTGTCGGCATCGACCACCAGTTTCATCAGGGTCTTTTCCTGGCAGTCGGTCAAGGTCAGCTTCATAGGCCGGAAACGGCTTTCAAAGATCTGCACCTTGTGGCCTTGCTTGCGCGCGTCTTCTTCCGTCAGCCCGACGGTGCCGATATTCGGCAGGCTGAACACCGCCGTTGCGATGTTGGCGTAATCCACCGCACGGTACTGCTCAGGCTTGAACAGGCGCCGCGCCACGGCCATGCCTTCAGCCAGGGCAACCGGCGTCAGTTGCACCCGACCAATCACATCGCCAATGGCCAGGATCGATGGTTCGGCGGTCTGGTAAAGATCGTCCACTTCGACAAAGCCGCGCTCGTCCAACTTCACGCCGGTATTTTCCAGCCCCAGGTTGTCGAGCATCGGGCGGCGGCCGGTGGCATAGAACACACAGTCGGCTTCCAGCACGCGGCCATCCTTCAAGGTGGCCTTGAGGCTACCGTCGGCTTGCTTGTCGATGCGCTCGATGTCGGCATTGAACTGCAAGTCCAACCCGCGCTTGGTCAGTTCTTCCTTCAGGTGGGTGCGCACCGAATCGTCGAAGCCGCGCAAGAACAGGTCGCCGCGATACAGCAATGTGGTATTGGCACCCAAACCATGGAAAATTCCGGCGAATTCCACTGCAATGTAGCCACCACCCACCACCAGTACACGCTTGGGTAGCTCTTTGAGAAAGAACGCCTCATTGGAACCGATCGCGTGTTCACGCCCTGGAATTTCCGGGATCTGCGGCCAGCCGCCGGTAGCGATCAGGATATGCCTGGCAGTGAAGCGCTCGCCGTTGATCTCTACCTGATGCGCATCTACCAGACGCGCATGGCCTTCATGCAGGGTCACCCCGCTGTTGACCAGCAGGTTGCGATAGATGCCATTAAGACGGTTGATCTCGCGATCCTTGTTGGCAATCAGGGTTGCCCAGTCAAAGTTCGCTTCGCACAATGACCAACCGAAACCACTGGCTTGCTCGAAGTCTTCGGCAAAATGCGCGCCGTACACCAACAGCTTTTTCGGCACGCAGCCGACGTTCACACAGGTGCCGCCCAGATAGCGGCTTTCCGCAACGGCCACCTTGGCACCGAAGCCTGCGGCAAAGCGCGCCGCACGAACACCGCCGGAACCGGCGCCAATTACATACAGGTCAAAATCGTAGGCCATTTCACTCTCCTCGGCAGAACACCAGCATACCGACTTACATGGGGCTGAAAAACGAAAAAGCCACCCGAAGGTGGCTTTCTCTTGAAACAGTGCGGCAAGCGTGAATCAGTAGGCCTTGCCAGTCTTGTAGAAGTGCTCGTAGCAGAAGTTGGTTGCTTCGATGTAGCCTTCGGCGCCACCGCAGTCAAAACGCTGCCCTTTGAACTTGTAGGCAATTACGCAACCGTCTTTGGCTTGCTTCAACAGCGCATCGGTGATCTGGATTTCGCCACCCTTGCCCGGCTCGGTTTCTTCGATCAGTTTGAAGATGTCCGGGGTGAGGATGTAACGACCGATGATCGCCAGGTTCGACGGAGCATCTTCCGGCGCTGGCTTCTCGACCATGTCACGCACCCGGATCAAGCCATCGCCAATATCGTCGCCGGCGATAACACCATACTTGTTGGTTTCGGTTGGGTTGACTTCCATGACCGCAACGATGGTGCAGCGGTATTTCTGATAGAGCTTGACCATCTGGGTCAGCACACCATCACCTTCCAGGTTCACACACAGGTCATCCGCCAGAACCACGGCGAACGGTTCGTCACCGATCAGCGGGCGACCGGTAAGGATAGCGTGGCCGAGGCCTTTCATTTGAGTCTGACGGGTGTAGGAGAACGAGCACTCGTCGAGCAGTTTACGGATACCGACCAGGTATTTTTCCTTGTCGGTGCCTTTGATCTGGTTTTCCAGCTCATAGCTGATGTCGAAGTGGTCTTCCAGGGCGCGTTTGCCGCGGCCGGTAACGATGGAGATCTCGTTCAGGCCGGCATCCAGGGCTTCTTCCACACCGTACTGAATCAGTGGCTTGTTCACCACCGGCAGCATCTCTTTGGGCATGGCTTTGGTCGCTGGCAAGAAGCGAGTGCCGTAACCGGCTGCTGGGAACAAGCATTTCTTGATCATATGAGTCCTTACAAAGGGCTGTGCGTACGGAATTCGGCGCAGTCTAATCAGGCCGCAGTCACCTTACAATGGGTCCTGCTGGCGTTGCGATGTCATCATAGAGAAAAAATGTCGGCGTAAGTTCCGCTGATCTTGCAAAGGGGTTGCCCACGATCAGACGAAACACACCCGCCCCCCTTTATTTAAAAGGGCTGCAATGGTTTTAGCACGCTTTTCGCCGCCTGGCACTGACCTGCAACAACTTGCGCCCCCCTCAGCCGTTTGGCGGTATCATGGCCGCCTTGAATCAGACCACGAGATTGCCAATAGATGTCAGAACCCAAAGGTGTAAACGGCTACCTGATCACGCAGCGTGCAGACGGCTGGCACTTGATCAATTTTCACGGCGACAGCGTTGCCGGAACATTTGCGACCGAGAGCCAGGCGATTGCCGTAGCTGAAGTGTTTGTGGATGAAGCAGGCCACGCGTCGAGCAAACGCCCGAAAAACAAGTAAGCCTCGCCACACCGCCACAAAAAAGCCCCGGTCGACGGGGCTTTTTTTTGGCCTGTATTTGTCGGCGCCGTGCGACCTCTCCGCCCTCGACACTTAGTTGTTTCGCTTCGTAATTAACTATTGTTTTTTAGTTCGCGTAATCCCATTCTTACATCCGCAGCCCCAACTAACATATTCTTATTTATTAGAGTGTGGCTCATTTCCTACAGTCAAAATCAGCTTTTTGGCAAATCGCCATATCCTTCCTATATATCCTTACACCTTGTAGCTACACAACTAACGGAATATGCCGACTTACTTTCTCATGGCAACACAGCACAATCACTTCCACTTCGAGCGTACCCGTGAATTGCAATACAACTAGTTGGAAACTGTGATTATTCAACAGCCGACTCGGCCGACGACTGGCCGGCGTTCCGGGAGCTACGTTTGGGGTGAAACAGTCAGTCCCGCTCGCAATGGTGACGGGGCTCTTCAATGACATTTTTATGCGGGCATCTGCAAATGAAAACCAAGTTCAAAACTGCGCTATTTACCCTCGGGCTGTTCGCGGGCTCGATTTCTGGAGCTAACGCGGCAGATGGGACCATTACCTTTCTGGGATCGGTCCACTCGGGGGCCTGCTCCATCAAGCCTGAATCCGTAGATCAGAGCGTTCACCTGGGCGCAATCGCAAAGCATCAATTGCAGGCAGGCGGAAAGTCTGAAGCCCGCCGTGTGCTGATAGAGCTTGAAGGCTGTGACCTGGCTGGCCTCACCGACAACACCGTGACCACAACCTTTACCGCGGCGCCGTCAACCGACGTCCCTGGGGCGATCGGCACCGTCGGTAGTGCAGGCCGCGTGGGCATCATGATGACCCATGGCGGCAGCCCTGTTCAGCTCGGTGTGGCGACGGTGCCCCAGGCCATTTCTACCGGTGATAACACCCTGGAGTTCGGCGCCTATGTTCAAGGCGCTGCTACCGGCGACATCGTCCCGGGCGATTTCAGTGCAGTCACTAATTTCACCTTGGCTTATCAGTAAGTTTTCCCCCCGCCACTTTCGGTGGCGGGGGGCTGGTGGAGATAGCGGTGAAAACATTCATAAGTCTAGCGATCACCTCGTCGCTGGCGATGCTCATCAGCCCTTACGTTTTTGCGCAGACGCTTGCACAGGGCGAGGGTGTGGTCACGCTGGGCGGAGAAGTCGTTGACTCGGCTTGCGGGTTGGAGCTGACCAGTGCTGATCAATCCATTGAAATGACGCCCGAACCCATAGGTCGGCTTTTACGCAATGCGTTGGGAGAGCCTCACCCTTTCGAGTTGCGCCTGGTCAATTGCTCGCTGACCCGTCCCGACCCGCATCGCCCAGGGGCGACGTTGCCTGATTGGCAACATCTGCGCGTCACGTTTGACGGCCCTCGCGACAGAGAAGGCCGCTCCTTTGCCGCCTTTGGTGATTCACAGGGGATCGCCTTCCATATTTGGGATTCGGCCGGCCAGGAGAGTGTTCCGGGTGAGCAGATGGCGCCGCACCCCTTGGCGGAAGGTGACATGACACTTCACTACACGCTGCGGCTGGTGGGTAACGGGCTGCCGCTGGCACCTGGCGCACATCGCGTCGCCGTGCGGTTCAAGTTGGAATACTTTTGAACATTGATGGGTTGCTTTCATGCTGAATGCGTCGAAGATCAAAAACAAGCTGCGTCCTAGTCTGGTTGGCGGGCTGATGTCACTGGCAGGAACTGCATGGGCCGGCGGTGATATCGAATTCAATACGGACGTTCTTGATCTCAATGATCGCACCAATATCGATTTGTCTCGATTTGCACGCAGCGGGTTCATTTTGCCCGGCACCTACACGATGCTTGTACAGATAAATGGCCAGCCTGTTTCCGAGCAATCGGTGGCATTTTACCCGCCCGAGGATGACCCCAAAGGAAGCCAGGCGTGTTTGTCAGTTGACCTGGTGGAACAACTGGGCCTGAAGGCATCCGAAGCGGCCAGCCTGACCTGGTGGAAAGGTAGCGAGTGCCTGGACATTCACAGCCTGCCAGGTACGGAGGTCAGCGCGGATCTGGCGACCTCCACGCTGAGCATCAACCTCCCCCACGCCTACCTTGAATACAGCGCGATCAATTGGGACCCACCCGCACGCTGGGATGAAGGGGTGCCAGGGCTTTTGATTGACTACAACATGACGGCGCAGTCCAACGCTCAAAAAAACGAGCGTACCCGCAATCACCTCAGTGGTAATGGCACCGTGGGTGCCAATGCCGGGGCTTGGCGCCTGCGGGCCGATTGGCAGGGGCGTGTCGACAGCGCGAGGGACAGATCTGCCGGGGAGCAAAAACTGGAATGGAGTCGTTACTACGCTTATCGCGCGATACCTGCGCTGAAGGCGCGCCTGTTGGTGGGAGAGAACTACCTGTATTCGGATCTGTTTGACAGCTTCCGTTTTACCGGGGCGGCGCTCAACTCGGACGAAAGCCAGTTGCCACCTAATTTGCGCGGTTACGCCCCTGAAGTGCTCGGGGTGGCCAAAACCAATGCCAGGGTGGTAGTCAGCCAGCAAGGGCGCGTGCTGTATGAAACCCTGGTGGCAGCCGGCCCATTTCGCATTCAGGATCTTAATGATGCCGTCGCCGGCACGCTGGATGTGCGCGTCGAGGAGCAGGACGGCTCGGTGCAGACTTTCAAGCTCAACACTGCTGGTGTGCCCTACCTCACGCGCCCCGGGCAGGTTCGATACAAACTGGCAACTGGTCGCCCTTCCAGTCTTCAGTACGGCGCTGACGGTAATCTCTTTGGCACGGGCGAGTTTTCGTGGGGGGTCAGCAACGGCTGGTCGCTGTTTGGCGGCGCTATAACGGATAAGTACTACCGGGCGGCAACGATTGGGGCGGGACGTGACCTTTTGGCTTTGGGCGCCCTCTCGCTGGATGTTACCCAGTCCCACGCCAACGTGTGGAATGAAACGCTGTCCGGTAAATCCTTGCGCCTGCAATATTCGAAGAACTTTGAACAATACGACAGCCAAGTAACCTTTGCCGGCTACCGGTTCTCCGACAAGAACTTCTTGAGCATGAGTGAATACTTGGATGCTCGTCACTACGGAATGAACGGCGAACTGGCTGGGCGCGAAAAATACGATGAGCACGGTCAATACACGGGTGGATGGAAGCCTGTGGGTGGCAGCAAGGCGCTTTATACAGCCACTGTAAATAAGCAGTTTCGAGACTTGGGCGCCACTGTCTACGCCAGTTACAACAAACAAACTTATTGGACCCGACCGGCGACTCAACGCTGGAACTTGACGCTGTCACGTTATCTCAATATTGGCACCGTCAAAAACATGAGCCTGTCTTTGAACGTGTACCGCACTCAGGATTACAACTATAAGGATAACGGTATGGCGCTGACGGTCAGTGTGCCACTGGGACGCAGCGGCACGCTATCGCTGGACGCTAACAGAACCGCGGGTAAAAACGGGTTTTCAACCCGCTACAGTGATCGCATTGATGAGCGCAACAGTTACCAACTCAGTGCGAGCGACAATTCGGCCAGCGGCTATCTAAGCCATGCGGGTGACCAGGCTGACTTGACGCTTGCTGCCAGTCGGCAGCAAGGCAACTACACCAGCCTCAGCATGTCAGCTCGCGGCGGTGGCACGCTCACGCCTCACGGGGCAGCGCTGCATCGTACCAACAGCATGGGCGGGACCCGCCTGATGGTCGATACCGGCGGTGTTGCTGATGTGCCGGTGCGCGGTTACGGCACGCCAACCCGCAGTAATGCGTTTGGCAAGGCCGTCATTTCCGATTTGAGCAGCTACCAGCGTACGGCCGCCAGTGTCGACCTGGAACGCTTGCCGAGCAATGTCGAAGCCACCCAGTCGGTCACCCAACTGACGCTCACGGAAGGGGCCATCGGTTATCGCGCCCTGGAACTCATTTCCGGTGAGAAAGCCATGGCTGTCCTGCGTCTGCCGGATGGCAGTGCGCCGCCCTTCGGTGCAATGGTCAAAAACACAAAACAGCAGGACACCGGGATTGTGAATGACGGTGGCAATGTGTACCTGAGCGGTATCCAGCCAGGCGAGCAGATGGTCGTCAGTTGGAGCGGCCGCGAGCAATGCACCCTCACCTTACCCGTCGTTTTGCCTGCGGATGGCCTGACCAACGCACTGCAACTGGACTGCCGGATGGCAGTCACCGATCAACCCTTGTCCGCGCCGGCAGAGCTGACCGGCAAGCACACCGCCCCGGAGACTACATCATCATGACATTGAACATACGCATCACACTCTCGACCCTCACACTGCTGGCGCTCAGCCTGAGCCAAAACGCCACCGCAGCGATTGGCCTGGACCGTACCCGGGTGATTTTTGATGGCGGCAAGGATGCCACCAGCGTGAGCATCACCAATAACAACACTCAGCTGCCTTATCTGGCCCAAGGCTGGATCGAGGATGAGCAAGGCCAGAAGATCACCACACCCTTGATCGTGTTGCCACCGGTGCAGCGCGTAGAACCCGGCAAACAAAGCCAAGTGAAGGTCCAGGCGTTACCGGCAGCCAAGTCCCTGCCCCAAGACCGGGAGACGGTCTATTACTTCAACCTGCGGGAAATTCCACCTCGCACCGATAAGGCCAACACGTTGCAAATCGCGTTGCAGACCCGTATCAAATTGTTCTACCGACCACAAGCCATCGCGCCCAGCCAACAAGAAGTTTCCAACCCCTGGCAGGAGCGCCTGACCCTTACCCGACAAGGCGAGCGTTATCAAGTCAATAACCCGACGCCTTACTACGTGACGCTGGTGGACGCACGTAGCAGCAAGGACGGCAAGACCGTCGCGGGCTTCGAGCCGCTGATGGTCCCGCCCAAAGGTGCGGTGACGTTAGGCCCGACGGTCGAAGCCCTCGGTTCCACGCCTCATCTTGCCTACGTCAATGATTACGGCGCACGCCCACTGCTGGCCTTCTCCTGCAGCGGTGAGACTTGCAAGGTGAACCTGCAAGCAGCACCGCCTAACCAGTAAGTCTGCCGCCGGAGTAAGCCATGAAACCGCACTATATGAAGGTACTGAGCGGCCTGTTACTGGCCTGTTGGGGGAGTGCGCAGGCCGCGGATGTCGAGGGTATGAATGGCGTGCTGAATATTTCCGGGTCCATGCATGAAACACCTTGCAGCCTGGAAATGAACTCGCTGCATCAAACCATTGACCTGGGCGTGGTATCCACCAGCCAGTTACGCCGGCCCGGCGATCAGGCAAACCAGGTGGCGTTCCAGTTGCGCTTTACCGATTGCAATCGCACCGCCGGCAGCATCCGCAGTGAACGCACCGGCAATCTTACGTGGAGTGCCTTTCAGCCGGTGCTATCGGTCGCATTCCTTGCGCCTGCGGATGCCGATGATTCACGACTGGTCAAAGTGCAAGGCATCACCGGGATGGGCCTGCAGCTGACCGACTCGCTTGGGCGGGATGTACAACTGGGATCGAGGGGCGAACCGCTGTTCTTGCCCCTGGGCGGCAACACCAAAACCTGGAACGTCCGGCCCACTCGCACCTCCGCGCCACTGTCCAGCGGGGCATTCCGCGCAGTGGTGGATTTCAGGCTCAATTATGAGTAAGAGCAGAGCAATGGCTAAATCAAACGGTTCGTGGGCTGTATTTATCGCGAGCAACCTGCTATTGGCGCTCAGCCAGGGGGTTCAGGCCGATACCAACCTGACCATCCGAGCGGTCATCATCGCGCCGCCCCCGTGTGTCATCAACAGCGGCAGCACGCTCAACGTGCCTTTTGGCAATGACCTGCTGACCTCTCGGATTGACGGCGTCAACTACCGTCGAGATGTGCCCTACACCGTCACCTGCGCCTCCCCTTTCAGTAATGCGTTGACACTGGAACTCAAGGGCACGAGTGCCACGTTTGACAATCGCGTGCTCGTGACCCGCAAACCGGATCTTGGCGTGAAGCTGTTCATCAATGGCGCTGATTGGCCCTTGAACACGGCGGTGAACTTTACCTATCCCAACGTTCCGGTGGTGCAGGCAGTACCGGTCAAACGCGCAGGCAGCACCTTGACCGGTGGAACATTCGATGCGGCGGCCACTCTGGTGGTGGATTACCAATGAAATCGATCACCGATAAAGAGAACCGAGCCATGACCCTTTGGCCGCAGAGAGCGATGCTCGCCTTGTGTTCCATCGGCTTTTGCAGTGGTGCATCAGCCAACCTGACTTTCAGCGGCACGCTGAATGAGCCGCCGCCTTGCACCATCGATGCCGGCAACACGATTGAAGTCGATTTTGGTGATGTCGGGATAAAGCGTGTCGACGGTGTGAGGTACCGCCAGGGCGTCGGCTACACCATTAGCTGCGGCACCGACACCCTGCCATGGGAGCTGAAGTTAAGCGTCAACGGTACCGCCACATCGTTTGACGGTTCAGCCGTACAGACCAGCGTGCCGGAGCTGGGCATTCGGGTTTTCCAGAATAACCAGCCGTTTCCACTCAACACACCCCTGGACATCATCCTGTCGTCACCGCCCGTACTGGAAGTGGTCCCGGTCAAACAGCCGGGGGCAACCCTGGCACCCGCAAGGTTTACGGCGGTGGCCACGCTGTTGGCCGAATACCAGTAGGAGTCGAATCAATGGGACACAAGCGCCATACAGCTTGGCCGTCTACTGCGCTGATACTGGCCTTGGGCCTGATCGGCGAGGGACAAGCAGCGGACAATCTGAGCTTCAAGGGCAACCTGGTTCAGGAGGCTTGCACGCTGCGTCCTGGTGACGATGCCGTCACCTTGGAACTCTGGGACGTCACCAGCAAACACCTCTACATCAACACACGCTCACAGGGCAAAGATTTCAGGCTGCACCTGGAGAACTGCGACACCACGGTTGGCTCCACCGTCACCATCACGTTTGGCGGCAGGGAAAATGCCGCGCTGCCCGGAATGCTCGCGCTGGACGCAGGAAGTGGCGCCTCGGGTATCGGGGTTGGCATAGAGACGCCGAGCAACAAGCCACTGCCGTTGAACACCGTCAGTGATGCGCAGGTGTTGAGTGACGGCAGCAATGTGATCGCGCTTAAAGCCTTTGTGCAGGGCGAGCCGCAGGCCATCAGTGACCAGACCATCGGGCAAGGCGTGTACAGGGTGACCTCTACTTTTACGTTGGACTATCCGTAGCCGCTCCTCGGCAGAGAACGGCATGGACAAACCCTTAACTCTCTTCCGGACGGTTTCAGCACGGGGCTGTATACCTGCGCAGCGACCTGCGGACAGAGGAGCAATGAGAGATCAAAAATGAAACAACTCTATGGAGCTATAGTGCTTCTCGTACTGCTGAGTAGTGTCACCACGACCGTGCGAGCAGCGGATTGCCGCGTTAATGGCGGAGCATGGCAATACGTAGGCGACGGCGGGATTCTTAACCTGCAGGTCCCCGTCAACGTTAGTCTCGGCTCGGACAGCACCCGTATCATTCTTGAAGGCGCGTGGCTGGACTGCCGATTTACCTTCTGGGCTGCTCACCCTACGCGCATAGACTTTTGGGGAACAGCGGCGCCAGCCGGCCCCCCTTGGGTGCCCGGTCCGAAATTTTCCAACCAAGGTACCGGCTTACGCATAAACGGCGCGTTTTATAACACCCCTGTGCCGTTTAACATCCGGATCGCGACCATGCCTAATAACGGTGCGGCGTATCCCATCAGTGTGACCCCCTACATCTTGCTGCGAAACGATCCGAGCAACCCTATCGAGGTTCAAAGAGGGGATGTCCTGGGCATGCTGAATCTCTACCAAACGAACAATTACAGTTCGGGAACTACGAGGCTCGTACTCACGTACACCGCCGCGAACAACTTCGGCGTCTCCCCATCGACTTGCACGATCAACAATAACAACCCGATCGAGATCAACTTCGGCGACGTAAACCAGCGGGCGATCGGTAGCGATCCACTGACCACGCCCATTCGCACCAACCGCAGGCTAAGCTACTCATGCCCGAATAGCGGAATTACCACGCCGATAACCATCACCTACAAAGGTATCCCGTCGTCGTTTGATAATCGGCTCCTGACAATGACCAACCCCAACGTAGGTACCGCCCTTGTACGTGCAGGCTCTGCGGTTCGAGTCAACGGTTCATTCCTGACCCAAATTACCAACAGTGTAGGAGGCGATGATGTGACGTTTTCGCTGGTGGGACAAGCGGGCTCGCTCCCTGCAGCTGGGGCAATCAGCGGGAGCGGCGTGCTGGTGATGGGAGTGCCCTGACGGCCACCAACAGCTGACTTACGCTAACCAAAGGTGCGCAAGCGCAGTACTTGCAACGGCGACTGCACACCAGGTGGCAGTTCGCTATAATCCGCGCCAACGCCCCACGATAGTGTCAGCGCCCTCTACCCTCTCGACGAAGACCTTTTATGAAAAAAATCCTGGCACTGACTGCGGTACTAGCACTTGCCGGCTGCACGACCGCTTCCGATACTTTGCTGAAAAATGGCGAACAAGGCTTGACTATCGACTGCTCGGGCGAGGCCAACTCATGGGCCAGTTGCTACGAGAAAGCTGACGCCTCTTGTGCCGGCACCGGTTACCACATCGTCGGCACCAACGGCACGCCAGCCCTCAAGGACAGCGACAAGACCCTGGGCCAGGACGTAGGCAATTTCAAGGGCCGCAGTGTGGTGGTGGTGTGCAAGTAAACCGCCGGGCTACAGATGCACTTCGGCAAACTTGATACCCAGGCCGCGCAAGATTTCGATGAGGTCATCCAGGCGTGCAAATGATTCGACCTCGTCCTGATCGTCTACCAGGAAGTAACTGCGGCCGCCGCTTTTCTTGAAGAATACGATCCACTCGCCCAGATCGGCGGGGTTCTGGATGACATGGGTCGCCGAAATCTGACCTTCGGCCTGACGGGCTTTGACGTGTTCTCGTTTCATAACGGGCTTTCCAGAAAGAACAAATGCCGCTCGAACCCAAGGTTTGAGCGGCATCTTTATAGTGAATGCACGATAGTTTAACGGATGCCCTGCCCGATCAGCACGGACACATAGGCAAAAAAAGCCCCAATCCTGCAGGATCGGGGCTTTTTATCGGATTCAGTGCGTAGGGTGAGACGTCTTGCCAGCGCAACCAGACTCAGCCGGAAATGCACTCTTCCCCGGCTTTCTTCACGTCGCCCGGCCGGATCGGCACGTTGGACATGCTTTCATAGAGCTTGATACTGCTACCACTGGAGCGGTCTTCGATTTCGAAGATCGCAGAAGGGTCCGCCGAAAACTTCTGCGGCACGATGACCTGGATACCGTCTTTATGGGGTTCGATCTGTGGCGGCCGACGGGTCGCCTCCAGTTTGCGCACAACACACGCCGCATATTCCTGCGGTTTCTTCCCTGAGATGACCACCAACGTTGGCGGGGTCTGCTTGATATCTGCAACCGAAGCACACCCAGCAATTGCCAAGGCCAGCACCAACACACTCCACTTCATACTAAAACCTCCGATAAAGACCCTACGACAGCGAGGATGGTAAATTTCTCCCAGCAACGTAGGATTTATCTCTGATAACACGGTAAATAACTGTTTTTAATTGTCGAAGTCGTCGACGACGGCCCGATAATAAACGCGCTGGGGCTGATAAACTCCATCTTAACCTACGTATCGTTCTGATTTTTCAGAAAAAGCCCTTCTGGAGACACCCGCATGAAATTCATTCACCAGCGTGAGCACCTCAACGAGGGAGACATTGTCGTTATCGAATGTTCACAGACCTGCAACATCCGCTTGATGAGCGATGCGAACTTTCGCAGCTTCAAAAATGGCGGGCGCCATACCTACCACGGCGGTGCATTCGATAAATTCCCGGCCAAGATCACTGCACCCAGCACCGGCTTCTGGAACATCACCCTTGATGTGGTGACCCGTCGCGCCATCAGCGTGACCCGCAAGCCAGCGCTGTCCCACAAGATCCGCATCGTTCGTCGCACCAGCACCAAGCTGAGCTGAACCAGCAACTGACAGGAAAAAAGCAGTGACCCATACGACCAAATACGTCATCAAGTACAAGCTCAACGGCGAACGCCGCTTCGAATTTGCCCAGTTGACCGCCAACAGCGTCGAAGAAGCCAAGCAAGCCCTGGCGAAAATTCACGATGCCAGCGACGTAATTACCGACATCACCGTGAGCAAGGCGCTGTAAGTCATGCCGGGCCCTACTGCCGATTTGTTCGCCGATGCTGCCCTGCAGCAACCTGCCGGGCGCGAGCAGATCGGTGAAGAGTCCTACGTTCTAAGGGGCTATGCCCTGCCCTGGATTGAGCGGCTGCTACCTGAGTTGCGGCGCGTGCTGGCCCAGTCCCCCTTTCGGCAAATGGTCACGCCCGGTGGCTTTACCATGTCGGCAGCGCTGAGCAGTTGCGGCGAACTGGGCTGGACCACCGATACCCGCGGCTATCGCTACAGCCCACTCGACCCGCGCAACCAGCAACCCTGGCCCGCCATGCCGGATGCGTTGCGCCAACTGGCCATGGCGGCGGCAACCGAGGCCGGCTTCCGCGACTTCCTGCCTGACGCCTGCCTGATCAACCGTTACGTGCCAGGGGCAAAGATGTCTCTGCACCAGGACAAGAACGAGCGCAGCTACAGCGCGCCGGTGGTCTCGGTGTCCCTCGGCCTACCGGCGATTTTCCTGTTCGGTGGCCATGAGCGCAGTGACAAAACGCAAAAAGTCTCGCTGTTCCATGGCGATGTGGTGGTGTGGGGCGGGGTTGATCGCCTGCGCTTTCATGGGGTGATGCCAATCAAGGCCGGCGAGCATCCGGTCATGGGCGCGCAGCGCATCAACCTGACCTTTCGCACCGCCGGCTAATTTGACCGCAAGCTTCGGAGTTTTACCGGTGGGCGACCCGCTTAATCTGCCCCTGAACCGTCTGGAGTGCAGGCCATGAACAACGAACACGATCCGCGCTGGGCCGCCATCATTGCCCGCGATGCCAAGGCAGATGCCCTGTTTGTCTACGGCGTGAAAACCACGGGCGTGTATTGCCGCCCCAGCAGTGCTTCGCGTTTGCCACGCCCTGAGAATATCGAGTTCTTCGACACACCGGCCCAGGCCGAAGCCGCGGGTTATCGTGCCAGCAAACGCGCTACGGGCGATCAGACTCAACTGGCGGCTTACCATGCGCAGTTAGTCGCCGACGCCTGCCGGCTGATCGAACAGGCTGAAACGCCCCCGAGCCTGGATGTACTGGCAGGCCAGGCCGGGTTGAGCCCGTTCCACTTCCACCGTGTGTTCAAAGCCGGCACCGGCTTGACCCCCAAGCGCTACGCCAGCGCCCTGCGCTCACGCAAGGTCCGCGATGGCCTCAAGGGGCAGCAGTCGGTGACAGACGCCCTGTATGACGCAGGCTTTAACGCCAACAGCCGTTTTTATGAAGCGGCTGACCAGCTACTTGGCATGAAACCCAAGGACTACAAAGGCGGCGGCGTCAATAACACCATTCGCTTTGCCGTCGGCCAATGCTCGCTGGGCGCAATTCTGGTGGCGCAGAGTCAGCGTGGCGTGTGTGCGATTTTGCTCGGGGATGATCCGGATAAACTGGTGCGCGACCTGCAAGATCAGTTTCCCAAGGCAGAGTTGGTTGGCGCGGATCAGGATTTCGAACAACTGGTCGCCCAGGTGGTGGGCTTTGTCGAAGCCCCTGCCCTGGGCCTGGATCTGCCTCTGGACCTGCGCGGCACTGCCTTTCAGGAACGGGTATGGCAGGCATTGCGCGAAATCCCGGTAGGAAGTACCGCCAGCTATGCCCAGATAGCCGAGCACATCGGCGCGCCCACCGCCTTTCGCGCCGTGGCCCAGGCCTGTGGTGCCAACCACCTGGCGGTGGCGATTCCCTGTCATCGTGTGGTGCGCAGCAATGGTGAGCTGTCGGGGTACCGCTGGGGGGTAGAGCGCAAACGTGAGTTGCTGAAGCGCGAAACCCCCTCCTCATAAAATGCCATTCTCGTCCAGTGAATAAAACAGAGTGGCCCGGCGCCAACGGCCCTGATAAAACAGCGAAATGCCCTACTAACGCTGGAGACGCATCCCATGAGCACCTGGCCAGACACCCGAATTCTCGACCTGCTGGGCATCGACGTGCCGATCATCCAGGCGCCAATGGCCGGGGCGACGACCACCACCATGGTCATCGCTGCCCAACGCGCCGGGGCGCTGGGCTCCATGCCTGCCGCAGCGCTGAGTATCGAGCAACTGCGTGAAGCGGTCACTGTCATCCGCCAGGCCAGTACACGGCCGTTGAATCTGAACTTCTTCTGCCATCAGCCGCCTGTAGCCGATGAGGAGCGTGACCGCCATTGGAAGGATGTGCTGCAACCCTACTATCACGAACTTGGTGCCGATTTTGATGCACCCACCCCCGTGTCCAATCGCGCACCGTTCGACGACCCGGCGTGCCAGTTGGTGGAACAACTGCGCCCGGAAGTCGTGAGCTTTCATTTTGGCCTGCCGGAAAAGTCCTTGCTCGATCGGGTAAAAGCCACGGGCGCCAAAGTGCTGTCCTCGGCCACCACCGTTGAGGAAGCGATCTGGCTGGAAAAACACGGCTGCGACGCAATTATTGCCATGGGCATTGAAGCCGGTGGGCACCGTGGCCTATTCCTCAGCGATGACCTGAACAGCCAGATCGGGCTGATGGCACTGGTGCCGCAAGTGGTCGACGCGGTCAGCGTGCCGGTGATTGCCGCAGGCGGCATCGGTGATGCGCGTGGCATCGTCGCGGCCCTTGCCCTGGGTGCCTCGGCAGTCCAGATTGGCACGGCGTACCTGTTCACGCCCGAAGCCAGCATCACCGCCTCTCACCACCACGCGCTGCGCCATGCCCAGGCCAGTGAGACGGCACTGACCAACCTCTTCACCGGCCGCCCGGCGCGGGGCATCGTCAACCGCGTGATGCGGGAGCTCGGCCCGATCAACCCGAGCGCCCCGGCATTCCCCAAAGCCGGTGGTGCGTTAATGCCGCTCAAGGCCAAGGATGAAGCAGGTTTCAGCAACCTGTGGGCGGGCCAGGCACTGGGGCTTGGCAAAGACCTGTCCACTTATGACCTGACGCTTCAATTGTCCGAGCAGGCGTTGACCCGACTCGCGCGCCACTGACATCAGCGGCAACTTTGCACTGTACCGGCAATGGCCAACCGCTATATATTCCCATACATAGCGGTAGAGCCTTCTACCTGAACGCCCCGTACAGCCCAAGGAGTCGCTTCACGATGAACCGTATCTCGCGCCTGGCCCCCCTGCTTGCCGTGTTCGTGCTAGGTTCGGCCCATGCCGATGAAGTGCAGGTGGCCGTGGCCGCCAACTTCACCGCGCCGATCCAGGCAATTGCCGTCGACTTCGAGAAAGACACTGGTCATAAACTGGTCGCGGCTTACGGTGCTACCGGGCAGTTCTATACCCAGATCAAGAACGGCGCGCCGTTCGAGGTGTTCCTCAGCGCCGATGACACTACCCCGCAGAAGCTCGAAAGCGAAGGCCAGACGGTCAAGGGGTCGCGCTTTACCTACGCCGTCGGCACCCTTGCGCTGTGGTCGGCAACAGCAGGCTACGTGGACGCCAAAGGTGAAGTGCTCAAGCACAATCAATTCAAGCACCTGTCCATCGCCAACCCCAAAGCCGCGCCCTATGGCCTGGCCGCCACCCAGGTACTGGCCAAGCAAGGTTTGACCGCGCAGGTCAAGGACAAGCTCGTCGAAGGCCAGAACATCACCCAGGCCTATCAGTTCGTGTCCACCGGGAATGCCGAGCTGGGCTTTGTCGCCTTGTCGCAGATTTATAAAGACGGCAAAGTCACCAGCGGTTCGGCGTGGATTGTTCCGGCATCGATGCATGACCCGATCAAACAGGACGCCGTGATCCTCAACAAAGGCAAAGACAGCGCCGCTGCCAAGGCGCTGGTTGAGTACCTGAAAGGCCCGAAAGCCGCTGCCATCATCAAATCCTACGGCTACGAACTGTAAATGCCCCTGTCGAGTGCTGACTTTTCCGCGATCTGGTTGACCATCAAACTGGCGTCACTGACGACTGTGATCCTGTTGATCATCGGCACTCCGATAGCCCTGTGGCTGTCGCGCACCACCTCATGGTGGCGCGGCCCCGTCGGTGCAGTAGTCGCATTACCGTTGGTGCTGCCGCCAACGGTCATCGGTTTCTACTTGCTGTTGACGATGGGCCCCAACGGTTACTTCGGCCAGTTCACCCAATGGCTGGGCCTGGGCACCCTGACCTTCAGTTTCGCCGGGCTGGTGATCGGCTCGGTGATCTATTCCATGCCGTTCGTGGTGCAGCCGTTGCAGAACGCCTTTTCCGCCATCGGCACACGCCCATTGGAAGTAGCCGCGACCTTGCGCGCCAATCCGTGGGACACGTTTTTTACAGTGATCCTGCCCCTGGCACGCCCGGGTTTTATCACCGCGTCGATCCTCGGCTTTGCCCATACCGTCGGCGAGTTCGGCGTGGTGTTGATGATCGGAGGCAATATCCCGGACAAGACCCGAGTAGTCTCGGTGCAAATATACGACCACGTCGAAGCCATGGAATATGCCCAGGCCCATTGGTTGGCCGGCGCCATGGTGGTGTTCGCGTTTCTCGTATTGCTGGCGCTGTACTCCAGCCGCAAGACCAGGATGGGCTGGAGCTGATCGTGATGATTGATATACGTCTGAACTTGAAATATTCCGCCTTCGCGCTGGACGTGGACCTGCAATTGCCGGGGCGTGGGGTGACCGCGTTATATGGGCAGTCCGGCTCCGGCAAGACCACCTGCCTGCGTTGTATCGCCGGCTTGGAGCGCGCCGAGGAGGGTTTTGTACAGATCAATGATGAGGTCTGGCAAGACAGCCGCAACGGGCTGTTCGTACCACCGCATAAACGCGCCTTGGGGTATGTATTCCAAGAGGCAAGCCTGTTTGCTCACCTGTCGGTGCGGGCCAATCTGGAGTTCGGCCTCAAGCGCATCCCGCGCGCGCAACGGCGTGTGGATATGGCCCAGGCCACCGAGCTGCTGGGCATCGGTCACCTGCTTGAGCGTCACCCACAACACCTGTCCGGGGGCGAGCGTCAGCGCATCGGTATCGCCAGGGCCTTGCTCACCAGCCCCAGGCTGTTACTGATGGATGAACCGCTGGCCGCCTTGGACAGCAAACGCAAAAACGAGATCCTGCCGTACCTGGAGCGCCTGCACGACGAGCTGGATATCCCGGTGCTCTACGTCAGCCATGCCCAGGATGAAGTCGCGCGCCTGGCCGACCATATCGCCCTGCTCAGCGACGGCAAGGCCCTGGCCAGCGGCCCCATCGGCGAAACCCTGGCGCGTCTCGATTTGCCCCTGGCCCGGGGCGACGATGCCGGCGTGGTGATCGCCGGCAGCGTCATTGCCTACGACGCGCACTATCAGTTGCTCACCCTGCAACTGCCTGACTGCCGATTGCAGATTCGCGTGGCCCATGCGCCGGTGGCGGTGGGTAAACCGTTGCGGGTCAAGATCCAGGCACGGGATGTGAGCCTCAACCTGCAAGCGGACGAACACAGCAGCATCCTCAATCGTTTGCCCGTGACGGTCATCCAGGACATGGGGGCGGATAACAGCGCCCATGTTCTGGTACGCCTGGATGCCGGCGGCACACCATTGCTGGCACGTATCACGCGTTTCTCCCGCGACCAGCTGCAACTGCATCCGGGCCAGGTGCTATGGGCGCAAATCAAGGCGGTGGCGGTGCTGGCTTAAGCAATTGGCACGACCGCAAAACGCTGCGGTCAATCAGACATACCGGCCTGATTTGTTGCCAAGGAACCCGCACCATGCCCGACTCTTCGTTGCCCGCCGACCTGCCCCGTGACCTGCATTATGTGGATGACACCCAGCCTGGAATCCGCCGTAAAAAGCTGCGGGGCAAGTTTCAATACCTGGACGCAAAAGGCCAGCGCATTACCGATGCTGATGAAATAAAACGTCTGAACGCGCTGGCGGTACCGCCCGCCTACACCGATGTGTGGATCTGCGCCGACCCGCGCGGCCATCTGCAAGCCACCGGCCGCGACGCCCGTGGCCGCAAGCAATACCGTTACCACCCACGCTGGCGCGAAGTGCGTGACAGCGACAAGTATTCGCGGTTGCAGGCATTCGGCAGCGCCTTGCCAAAATTGCGCAAACAGCTGGAAGCCCAAATCGCCGAGCCCGGCTTCACCCGCGAAAAGGTGCTGGCCACGGTGGTGACGTTGCTGGACGCCACGCTGATCCGCGTCGGCAATACCCAATACGCCCGCGAGAATAAATCCTACGGCCTGACCACCCTGCGCAATCGCCATGTGGACATCAAGGGCAGCGAAATCCAGTTTCAGTTTCGCGGCAAAAGCGGTGTCGAGCACCAAGTGAGTGTCAAGGACCGACGCCTGGCCCGCGTGGTCAAGCGCTGCATGGAATTGCCCGGGCAGAACCTGTTCCAGTACCTGGACGAAGACGGTGAACGCCACACCGTCAGTTCCCATGACGTCAACGCTTACCTGCACGAACTCACCGGCGAAGACTTCACCGCCAAGGACTACCGCACCTGGGCGGGCACGGCGATGGCATTGGCGGTGTTGCGCGAGTTGGCGTGGCAGCCGGAGTCAGACGCCAAGCGGCACGTGGTAGGAATGGTCAAGGACGTGGCCAGGCAGTTGGGCAACACGCCCGCCGTGTGCCGCAAGTGCTACATCCACCCCGCGGTGCTTGAGCATTTCAGCCTCGGCGAACTGTCGAAACTGCCCAAGCCACGAGTGCGCAAGGGTCTGAAAGCCGAGGAAGTCGCCCTGGCGATGTTCCTGGAGAAGCTGGCCGAAGACTTGCCGCACAAAGCCAAGGTGGGTTAGCCTTTGCGCCCCTTCTGATTTATGGGACGAGCGCCGACGTGAACAACTAAGCCTTCCAGAATGTATCCGCAACGAGCCGCCTGGCGCGCTTGTTGGCCTGTTCGACATTTTTTTGGAGGTGCTGATGACTGACGTCAACCGGCTGCCCGTTCTTATTTCCCTGCAACATGTGTCTTTCCAGTTCGCCAATGGCGAAACCTTGCTGGAGGACGTGAACCTGTCAATTGATCGCACCCACACCGGCATCGTCGGGCGCAATGGCCGTGGCAAAAGTATCCTGGCGAAGTTGATGGCCGGCATCCTGCAACCGTCCTCAGGCACATTGAAAAGACCACTCAGCCTGATCTATGTGCCCCAGGCGTTGTCGATTCAAGCGGGAGAAACGGTCGCCCATATCACCGGCACCGCCCCTGCCCTGGCCGCCCTGGAGCGTATGGCACGCGGCGATGGCCGCCTGGGCGATCTGGAACTGATCGATGATCGCTGGGACCTCGCAGAGCGTCTGCGCCTGGCGTTGGATGCCGCAGGCTTGCCAACACTTGCCGCCGACACTCAAGCCGACCGACTCAGCGGCGGCCAACTGGCCAGGGTCGCACTGATCGGAGCGCTGTTGGCGGCGCCGCAGTTGTTGATTCTGGACGAACCCAGCAACCACCTCGACAGCGCCGGGCGCGAGTGGCTGTTGCGCGAACTGGCTGATTGGCGCGGCGGCCTGGTGGTGGTCAGCCATGACCGCCAATTACTCGACACCATGGCGCGCATCATCGAATTATCGCCCCTTGGCGTTCAGGTGTATGGCGGCAACTACGCTGCCTATCGACAGCAACGCGATACCCAACAGCACGCCGCTATCGCCGCATGGGAACATGCGCGCCAGGAACGTAGCCGTGAGCGTCGGCGCTTGCAAAAAGACCATGACAACCTCCAGCGTCATGCTGCGCGCTCACGCAAGCAGGCCGAGACCGCCAACGTCGACCGTTTTACCAAGGCCCGCTGGAAAAGCGCTGCCAAGGAAGTCGTCAGCACGGTGCGCAGTGCCCACCACGATCACAAACACCAACTCGACGCCCAGGTACGCCAAGCCTACGCGCGCGTAGTGGATGAGACGCCGACCCTGCTCGCCTTGCCAGGCTCGGCAGTACCCAACGGCCGGCAGGTCCTGACGCTGGAACATGCGCAATTGCCCTGGCTCGACCCCAGGGCGTCGGGCACCTACCTGACGATCAGCCTGTCGGGGGCCGCACGCGTTGCCGTACGCGGGCCGAACGGTTGCGGTAAATCCACCCTGCTCAAATTACTTGCAGGCCAGTGGCAGGCGGTCAGTGGCGAGTGCACAGTGGCGGTGCCCAGCGCTTATATCGATCAGCAGCTGGCGTTGCTGGATGACCGGTGCAGCATTGTCGAGCAGCTCAACCTGCTCGACACGCCGTTGGCCGAAGCTGAACTGCGCACGCGCCTGGCGCTGCTGCAGCTGGATGCTTCGCGGGTCACGCGGCCGACCGGGCAACTCAGCGGTGGCGAGCGCTTGAAAGCCGCCATGGCCGTTGCCTTGTGGCGTGATACACCGGCGCAATTGTTGCTCCTGGATGAACCCACCAACCACTTGGACCTGGAGTCGGTGCTTGCCTTTGAGCAGGCCTTGAAGGGATTTACCGGCGCGATGCTGGCCGTGTCACACGACCCTGCATTCTTGCAGGCGATCGAGCCGACTCATCATCTGACCTGGCACCCCACAGGCTGGCAACTGGAACGTGCCTGAGGTCATTGCGCATACACGCAAAGCGTCCTACGGTAGTGGCCGAATAATCTCATCGTGGAAACCAGCCCCATGCTGCCTTCGTCCCGCAAGCCTTACACCAATGCCACGCTCGCCCATCGCCAGCGCTGGCGTGGCCGCGTGGGCTTGATGCTGGTGGCCTGCCTGTCAGTGCTGGCGGGCATGACCGATGCCATTGGCTTTATGGCCAGCGGCGATTTCGTCTCGTTCATGAGCGGCAACACCACGCGCCTGGCGGTGGCCATCAGCGCGGGTGACCTGGGGCTCACCGGGCGTCTGGTGTTGCTGGTTGCCACCTTTGTGGTCGGTAATGCCTTGGGTGTAGTGGTCAGCCGTTTCAGCAAGCGCCACGCACTGCCGTTGTTGCTGTGCATCGGCGCCTTGCTCTGCGGCGCGGCGCTGTTGCCGGCGACCGACACCTTGCCCGCGTTGCTCGCGGCAATTATTGCCATGGGCATGCTCAACGCAGCTGTCGAAGAAGTGAACGGGTTACCCGTGGGGCTCACGTACGTCACCGGGGCGCTCTCACGCTTTGGTCGCGGGCTGGGGCGCTGGGTAATGGGCGAGCGTCGCAATGGTTGGCGCGTGCAATTGATTCCGTGGGCCGGAATGTTTGTCGGTGCCGTGATCGGCGCACTGCTGGAGCAGCAAATGGGACTGCGCGCACTGTGGGTCAGTGGTGCATTGGCGGGGTTATTGGGGCTGGTGACTTTGATGATTCCGCGACGCTGGCACTTGGGTTTTATGCCGCGTTGAGGCTGAACAAAGAGGTGCTCGCTCGACGTTTAAGCCTCGACATCCGTGTACCGGTAAAGAGCCATCACGTCGAGCGAGCGATTGAATCATAAGGCAATGCCCGGCGGCTGTCCCGCCAGGCGTTTCGGAATCGGGTCAAGGCAAGGTATTACAGACAAGTGGCAAGCGCTGCCAGGCGACGTTTGGCTGGCATGTTGTCCTCCACGGCATAGTATTTGACGGTAGAACCCGCGCCTGTGCTTTGTATGTCAACAAAGTAGTCGCCGGCCGTGGTGTAGACGGTGTAGCCACCTGCCTCGGTGGGCTCTTTGAAACCGCCGGCATCAACGCCGAACACGCGCTCATCCTGCCAGCCGAACTGAATGCACTGGGCGACCACCAGGGTGGCCTTGTCCGATGCCAGGGTTTTATAGGGGCTGCCTGCACGCGCCTCTTTCATCTTCGAGCCCGCGCAACCGGCCAGTGCGGCCAGTACCAATGCGCCGATTACCATCTTGAACATGCCTGTGCTTCCTTGGAAAAACCGTGACTCTACCACTGTGCCGCGGCCAACTGACGCGCCCATGAACTTTGTTTCACTGTGACGGGCCAACCCGCCGTCTATAGTGGCCAAGCTCATTTTTTGGAAGTCTCCCTTCTGCCCGCCCTCCCGCGGGCTTTTTTTTGCCCTGGCGTCAGAACCACCAGCGAAACAGATAGAACAGCGCCATGCTCAACAGCACAGTGATCAGCACACTGCGCGTCCAGAACATCAAGGCCACGGCGCAGATACCTGCGAGCAAGTAAGGGTTGCTCGGGCTCAGGTTGAGCCGGTGATCTGCCAGGAAAATAATCGGCCCGCAGATCGCCGTAAGCATCCCCGGCACGGCAAAGCCCAGGAACTCACGGGCGCCACGATTAAGCCTCACCGGCAAACGTGGCTCGATAAACAGGTAGCGGTTGAAAAACACCACAAGACCCATGCCCACAATCATCAGGTAAATCATCGCTGCCCAACTCCCAATCGCTTGCAGGCAAAACCTGCGCTCATCCCCAGTACACCCGAGACCACTACCGCCGACTCCCAGTGCAAATAACTCAACCACACCGAACACAGCAGCGAGACCGCGACACACACCACGGTCGGCACATCACGCACCACCGGAGTGATCAGGGCGATAAAGGTTGCGGCAATGGAAAACTCCAGCCCCAGCTGATCAAGGCCCGGAATGCTTTTGCCCAACACAATGCCGGCCAGGGTGAAGAGGTTCCAGATGATGTAAAACGTCAGGCCGACGCCCAATGCGTACCAGCGATTGAAGGTCTGGCGGTCATAGTGGTTGACCAGGGCAAAGAATTCATCGGTCAGCAGGAAACCCAGGCTCATGCGCCACCGGACATTGAGCGACGACAGCGTGGGACGCATGTGCATGCCATAGAGCAGATGCTGGGAGGTCAGTAACAAAGTGGTGAGTACGATGGATATCAGGCTGGCACCGCTCTTGACCATGCCGATGGCCACCAACTGCGCCGCACCGGCAAACACGATGGCAGACAAGCCTTGGGCTTGCAGCGGGGTAAATTGCGCATCGATGGCCATGGAGCCGGCGAGCAACCCCCACGGGGCGCAGGCAAGAGACAAGGGAATAACGGCGATGGCGCCGCGAGTGAAGGCGTAATGAGGTAATGCAGTGGGCATGGAAACGGCTCATCGACGGACAGTCGATAAGCATGCCAGTGCAATCAGGGGCTTGTCTTGAACGATCTTGCTCAGGCGAGCCTCACCGAAACCTGCTCCACCGAATCCCGCGCTTCACGCAGTTCGTACGCGTCCTGGTTCAGCCGGTGGATGGTGTTGAGCAGGCGCTGGCGCAGCACTTCGTCACCGAGTTTTTCCACGGCGCGCATCAGGTCGAACGCCGCGGTTTCGTTATTTTCCGCGACGGAATCCAGGGTCTTGCGCAGGTTGCGAGTGGCACGGGTCACGCGGGTTCTTCCTTCATCAGCAATGAGCAGGCACTGTAGGACCTTTGTGTTTCATTTTAATTTCAAACAGTTGTGGCTGTTTCACGGGCATTTGATCCACATCAACTGAAACAGGATTTGACCGAAACATATGGAAATACGTATATTCGAATAACCATATATAGGTACCCTGATCATGTCGGATCTCCTCTCTCCTCCCACCCTGTTCAAGTGCCTGGCTGATGCCACCCGCACTCGGATGACCCTATTGATCCTGCGCGAAGGCGAACTTTGCGTATGCGAACTGATCCATGCCTTGGACGATAGCCAGCCGAAGATCTCCCGTCATCTGGCGCAACTGCGCAGTTGCGGGCTGCTGCTGGACCGCCGTCAAGGGCAATGGATCTACTACCGCATCAACCCGGCACTGCCCGCCTGGGTCACACAGGTGCTGGACACCACCCTGCAAGCCAACCAGCCATGGTTGCAGAACGACGCGCTGCGTCTGGATGCAATGGGCGACAGACCACAACGGGCCAGCACCTGCTGCTGAGCCATCGGAGCGTTTATTCATGCTTGTCGCAATTGCGATTTTCCTCGTCACCATCGTACTGGTCATCTGGCAGCCCAAGGGCCTTGGCGTGGGTTGGAGTGCCAGCCTGGGCGCGATCCTGGCCCTGGGTTGCGGGGTGATCAGCCTGGCGGACATCCCGGTGGTGTGGCACATCATCTGGAATGCCACCGGTACCTTCGTCGCACTGATCATCATCAGCCTGTTGCTGGACGAAGCCGGCTTCTTTGCCTGGACAGCCCTGCATGTGGCGCGTTGGGGGCGTGGCCGCGGACGGCGGTTGTTTGCCTATATGGTGCTGCTGGGTGCGCTGGTGTCGGCGCTGTTTGCCAATGACGGTGCGGCGTTGATTCTCACGCCCATCGTGATGTCGATGCTGCTGGCCCTGCGTTTTTCACCGGCAGCGACCCTGGCATTCGTCATGGGCGCGGGGTTTATCGCCGATACGGCGAGCCTGCCATTGGTGGTATCGAACCTGGTAAACATCGTCTCGGCTGATTATTTCAAGATCGGCTTCAACGAATATGCCGCCGTGATGGTGCCGGTGAACCTGGTCAGCGTGGCCGCGACCCTGGCAGTGCTGCTGTGGTTTTTCCGCCGGGACATTCCCCAGACCTACGACCCGGCCGACCTGGAAGACCCCGCCAGTGCCATTCACGACCCCGCGACGTTCCGCGCCGGTTGGTGTGTACTGGGTATTCTGCTCATCGGCTGTTTCGCCCTGGAACCTCTGGGCATTCCCATCAGTGCGATTTCCGCCGTCTGCGCCGTACTGCTGCTGGTGATTGCCGCCAAGGGCCATAAGATTTCCACGCGTAAAGTCCTCAAGGAAGCGCCCTGGCAGATCGTGATCTTTTCCCTGGGCATGTACCTGGTGGTGTATGGGCTGCGTAACGCCGGCCTGACCGACTACCTGGCCACCTGGCTCGACACCTTCGGCACCTATGGTGTGTGGGGCGCGGCGATGGGCACAGGGGTGCTGACGGCACTGCTCTCATCGGCGATGAATAACCTGCCGACGGTGCTGATCGGCGCACTCTCCATCGAGTCCAGCCATGCTGTGGGCGTGGTCAAGGACGCGATGATCTACGCCAATGTGATCGGCAGCGACCTGGGCCCTAAAATCACCCCCATAGGCAGTTTGGCCACCTTGCTGTGGCTGCATATCCTGGCACGCAAAGGCATCACTATCACTTGGGGTTACTACTTCAAGGTCGGGATCGTGCTGACTTTGCCCGTGCTGTTGATCACCCTCGCTGCCCTCGCCTTGCGCCTGAGCCTCTAAAGGAACGCGCCATGAAAGTTCTGTTCATGTGTACCGCCAATAGCTGCCGCAGCATCTTGTCCGAAGCCATGTTCAATCACATGGCGCCTGAGGGCTTCGAAGCGATCAGCTCCGGTAGTTTCCCCAAGGGCCAGGTTTTGCCCCGCAGCCTGAGCACGCTGCAGGCAGCCGGCATCAGCACCGAAGGTTTGTACAGCAAGGGCAATGACGCTTTTGAAGGCAGCCCGCCGGATGTGGTCATCACGGTGTGCGACAACGCGGCCGGGGAAGCTTGCCCTGTGTATTTCGGTGCGGCGGTGAAGGCGCATTGGGGGTTGCAGGACCCTTCCCACGTGCAGGGTGATGAAGCCCAGGTAGACGCTGCATTCAAGGCCACCCTCGACATTATTGCCGCTCGCTGCGAGGCGTTTTTTGCGCTGCCATTTGCCAGCCTCGGCGCGGATGAATTGAAGGTTGAACTTGAGCGTATAGCCTCAATGTGGGAGGGGGCTTGCTCCCGATAGCGGAGGGTCAGCTACAGATGAGCTGACTGACACACTGCTATCGGGGGCAAGCCCCCTCCCACATTTGGATCGTGGACCATTCAAATCTGCATGGTTTCTCAACCCTGCGCTGACGTATGCTTTCGCACTTTCCTGAAAGGACACGGGCATGCTGTCGATCTTTGTCTATGCGCTGGTATTCGGTTTTGTGTTTTGCCTGTCTCCTGGCGCGGTGCTGGCAGAGACCCTGCGTCGCGGCTTGCTGCATGGTTTCACACCGGCCCTGATGGTGCAGTTTGGTTCCCTCGTAGGCGATGCAGTCTGGGCAGTGATCGGCCTCACCGGTATCGCACTGCTGATTCAGCATGATGCGGTGCGAGTGCCACTGACGATCTTCTGCGCGCTGTACCTGGCCTGGCTGGGCATCCGCAGCCTGATTGATGCGTGGCAGTTACCCGCAACCGACAACGTCCCTGCCAGCTCAGGCAAAAATGCGTTGGCCGTAGGCGCGGCGATCTCCCTGGCCAACCCGAAGAATATTGTCTACTGGGGCGCCCTGGGCAGCGCCCTGTCGGGCATTGTCGGCGCAACCCCCAGCCAGGGGCAGACCCTGACGTTTTTTGCCGGATTCATGCTGGCGTCGGTGCTCTCGTGTTTTCTCACCGCCGCGTTGGTGAACCTGCTGCGCAAGAACGCATCACCGACCTGGCAACGCGTGAGTTATGCGGCGTGCGGTTTAGTATTGATCTATCTGGCGATACTCGCCGCGCAAGGTATATAAAGTTATCGGTCAGTAACTTGCACATGCCTCTTGTCTGAACAAACTCTGAACGCGGACTAATTTAGTTAATCATGCGTTGACATTCTGTAACGCTCTGAGTAGATTGCCCGTGCCCGCAACTGGGGCCTTTTTTAAACCTCACAAAAGAAGCCAATGGACACAGTATCTAGTCGCTGTCCGAGCACCGCCTCTGCGGGCATCGGGCGCCAAACCCAGAATATGACAGGACTCGCCTTCCAGGTCCGGTAAGCTGCGCTAGAGCTCGATGCTCCACCGTAACTGCCTCACCGGTCGCGTGTCCGGTCCCGAGGTGTGTTATGACCTTCCAACTCATTGCTTTACCCGATGTACCTACACTGGCCGCAGCCTTGCGCGCCAAGCTGTGCCGCGAGCCCGTGGGCTTCAGGCCAACCCGCCCGGCCTTTGCTGCACCCTCCTCCCAAGTACGCCCGGTACCGCCGCTGGCGCACTGGCGTATCTGCCCTGACAGCGGCCAACTGGTGCAGCACTGGGATCACGCCGACCCTCAAGACCCACAGAGACCCAAGGTTTCCCGCCTGGCGCAAGCCAGCTTGATGCTCGGTCTTTACGTGAGCGCTCACGCCGCCTGACCTGGCTGGAAACAACAACTTTCTTATTGATGCCCTGGAGTTCTTTATGAACAAGTCCAGTAGGAGCCCGCTGCGCGCAAGTTAATTAATGCGCTGTTAGCGGGCATTGTAGAAGTTACCTGAACACTTTATTTAAACCGATCGCGAAGTCCGCGGCTCGGCATGCTTTCGCTCGCCTGTATGCAGGTAAGTACCGGGTATGTTTTGTCGAGAATTGGCGACAGGAGTACAGACAATGAGCGCCGTAAAAAACACGCCTCTGCACAAGAAAAATGGCACCGCTGCCGACACCAAGCTGTCGATGCGCGCCGCCCGTGAAGCCCAGAATGGCCTGGCGGCCACCCTCGCCAATGTACGAGCCACCCAGGACGGCCTGACCGAACTGGACGCCTCGGCCCGCCTGCAACGGGAAGGCTATAACGAAGTCGCCCATGACAAGCCGCCACACGCCATCGTCCAGTTCCTGCAGGCACTGAACAACCCGTTCATCTACGTGCTGTTGACCCTGGGCGGCATCAGCTTTGTCACCGACTATTGGTTGCCACTGCAGGCGGGTGAAGAAGTCGATCTGACCAAAGTCATCATCATCATGACCATGGTGTTGCTCAGCAGCCTGCTGCGCTTCTGGCAGGAACACCGCTCGGCCAAATCCGCCGAGGCCCTGAAGGCGATGGTACGCACCACCGCCACCGTGCTACGTCGCGAACAGGTCGGCGCCCAGCCCACTTTGCGCGAAGTGCCGATGCGCGATCTGGTGGCCGGCGACATCGTGCAGTTGTCGGCCGGCGACATGATCCCCGCCGACATCCGCCTGATCGAGTCACGCGACCTGTTTATCAGCCAGGCCGTGCTGACCGGTGAAGCCTTGCCGGTGGAGAAGTACGACACCCTGGGCGATGTCACGCAAAAATCCGCCTCCAACCTCGCCGCCGACCAAGGCAATCTGCTGGACCTGCCGAACATCTGCTTTATGGGCACTAACGTGGTGAGCGGCCGCGCCAAGGCGGTGGTGGTGGCTACCGGACCGCGCACTTACTTCGGCTCCCTGGCCAAGGCGATTGTCGGCTCGCGGGTGCAAACCGCCTTCGACCGTGGCGTGAACAGTGTCAGTTGGCTGCTGATCCGCTTCATGTTGGTGATGGTGCCGATCGTGTTCTTCCTCAATGGCTTCTCCAAGGGGGACTGGGGCGATGCCTTCCTGTTTGCCCTGGCGGTGGCCGTCGGCCTGACCCCGGAAATGCTGCCGATGATCGTCAGTGCCAACCTGGCCAAAGGCGCTACAGCCATGGCCAAGCGCAAAGTGGTGGTCAAGCGCCTCAACGCGATCCAGAACTTCGGTTCAATGGATGTGCTGTGCACCGACAAGACCGGCACCCTGACCCAGGACAAGATCATCCTTGAGCATCACGTCAACGCCTTCGGCCAGCGCGACGACGCGGTGCTGTCCCTGGCCTGGCTCAACAGCTTTCACCAGAGCGGCATGAAGAACCTGATGGACCAGGCCGTGGTGCAGTTCTCGGCGCAAAACCCCAAGTTCCAGGTGCCATTTGCCTACAGCAAGGTCGATGAATTGCCCTTCGACTTTGTACGCCGTCGCCTGTCGATCGTGGTCAAGGATGCCGCCGGTGACCAGTTGCTGGTGTGCAAAGGGGCCGTGGAAGAGATGCTGAGCATTTCAACCCACACCCTGGAAGACGGCGCCGCCGTACCCCTGGACGATCGCCGTCGCGAGGCACTGCTGGCGATTGCCAACGACTACAACGAAGACGGTTTCCGGGTACTGGTGGTCGCAACCCGCCATATCCCCAAGGCATTGGCGCGTCAGCAATACACCACTGCCGATGAACGCAACCTGGTGATCCAGGGCTTCCTGACCTTCCTCGACCCGCCGAAGGAAACCGCGGGCCCGGCAATTGCCGCGCTGCAACAGATTGGCGTGGCGGTCAAAGTGTTGACCGGCGACAACGCGGTGGTCACCAGCAAGATCTGCCGCCAGGTTGGCCTCGAACCCGGCCAGCCGCTGCTGGGCGTGGAAATCGAAGCCATGGACGACGCCACCCTGCTGCGCCGCGTGGAAGAACGCACGGTGTTCGCCAAGCTGACACCGCTGCAAAAATCCCGTGTGCTCAAGGCGCTGCAAGCCAACGGCCATACGGTGGGCTTTCTCGGCGACGGCATCAACGATGCACCGGCGCTACGGGATGCCGACGTGGGTATTTCGGTGGACAGCGGCACGGATATCGCCAAGGAGTCGGCCGACATCATCCTGCTGGAAAAGAGCCTGATGGTGCTGGAAGAAGGCGTGCTCAAGGGCCGCGAAACCTTCGGCAATATCATGAAGTACCTGAACATGACCGCCAGCTCCAACTTCGGCAACGTGTTCTCGGTGCTGGTAGCCAGTGCGTTCATTCCGTTCATGCCGATGCTGGCGATCCACCTGCTGCTGCAGAACCTGATGTACGACATCTCCCAACTGGCTCTGCCGTGGGACAAGATGGACAAGGAGTACCTGGCCAAACCGCGCAAGTGGGATGCAAAAAATATCGGCCGCTTCATGATCTGGATCGGGCCGACCTCATCAATCTTCGACATCACCACCTTTGCCCTGATGTGGTACGTGTTCTCGGCCAACAGTGTGGAAATGCAGACCCTGTTCCAGTCCGGCTGGTTTATCGAAGGGCTGCTTTCGCAAACCCTGGTGGTGCATATGCTGCGCACCCGCAAGATTCCGTTCTTCCAGAGCACGGCCGCATGGCCGGTGTTGATGATGACCTGCATTGTGATCGCCTTGGGCATCTACGTGCCGTTCTCGCCGCTAGGCACCCTGGTGGGTCTGCAACCGCTGCCGATGGCGTACTTCCCATGGCTGGTAGGCACCCTGCTGGCTTACTGCTGCGTCGCTCAACTGATGAAAACGATCTACATCCGCCGCTTCAAGCAGTGGTACTGATCCCCCGCCATTCAAACGGTGGTGGTCGCCCGGCCGCCACCGTGCAATACAAGGATGCTCCCTATGCGCGTCTTGATCTGTGCAGGTCGTCATTACGCCGACACCAAAAAGTCCCGCCACGTGCTGGACGCTTACCACCGCCTGCACCCAGTGAAGGTGTTGATACACGGCGGCAACCAGTTCCTCGGCAGCGAGATCGAGGAATGGGCGCGGGAAATCGGTATCGACGTGGTGCGCTACCCACCCAATTGGCAGCGCCACGGCAAACAGGCGGAACGCCAACGCAACCACTTCATGCTGGCCGACAGCCGCCCCGACCTGATCATCGCCCTGCCCGGCGGTGACGATACCTCGGAGCTGGTCTGCCAGGCCAAAGCCAGCGGCATTTCGGTGCTGACCGTAGAAAGCTGAATTCAAGCGAGGTGCACCATGCACACCCCACACAACCCGAAGCACCCGGACGGGTTTGCCAAATATCGCGCGCGCCATTTGCGCAGGGCGCGTCCCACCCTGCTGCTCTTGCCACCGGCCAAGCGCCGCGCCTTGCAGCGCAACCTGATCTTTATCGGCGTGACGCTGGGCACGCTGTTAATCCTCGCCCTGGTTTCCAAGGCGAATGCTGCCGGCGGCGCCTACGTGGTCGATGATGGCGCGATCAATGCGCCTGGCGAATGCAACATCGACGCCTGGCACACCGCCAATCGGCACGCAGGCAGTACGCACAACGAAACCTTGTCCCCGGCCTGCACGTTCAGTGGTATGCCATGGGTGCAGTGGGGCGCGGCGTTATCGCGGGCCACTGACGCGGGAAAGGGCGAAACGCAAGTCAGCCCACAGGTGAAGGCGCAGCTGTTGTCACGAGAAGACCTGGGGCTGGAGTTGGCAGTCGCCGCTGGGGCGCACATTGCCCTAGATCGTCAGCACGCATTCGACGGCGCTGACTTCAACCTGCCGTTAACGTGGCAGGCCATGGATGCACTGCGCCTGAACCTGAATGCCGGCTGGAACCATGCCTATAACGACGGCGCGCAACAGCACCGGCTGACCTGGGGCATGGGTTTCGAATACCAGCTTGCGCAGGTGTTGACGTTGATCGGCGAACGCTATGGCCAGGAAGGCGGTGAACAGGCATGGCAGGCGGGGCCGAGATTCCACGTCGGCAAGTTTGTCGACGTGGACCTGGTGGTCGGGCGCAGTTTGACTGGGGACCGTGCCCAGTGGCTGACCACTGGGGCTACTTTCAGGTTCTAGGCCTTGGCCTGTTGCTCCAGGTTTACCTGCAACTGGGGGTCGATTTGCAGCTGCCCGGCCAGATCGTCCAGGTAGTTTCGCTCGGCGTCCTGCTGATCATTGACCAGCAGGACGCTGGCCAGGTAAATCTCCGAAGCGATTGCTGGGTCCTTGGCATATTCAGCGAAATCTGCGGCATCCAGTGGCTTGGCGACTTCGGCGTCGAGCCATTGCTGCAGTTGTGGATCGTCGGTATGACGGCCGATCTCGGTAGAGATCATCTTTTTCTCTTGCTCATCGATCCTGCCGTCCGCCTTGGCTGCTGCGATCATTGCACGCAGTACGCCGTGGCTATGGGCTTCGGCTTCAGGCCCTTCAAGCTGGTCAACGGTCTGGATGGCTTGCTGCGGCGCAGTCGCCTGCTGACGTTGCCACGCTTGATACGCCTGGAAGGCGGCCATGCCGAGGGATGCCAGCGCCGCGTAATTCATTCCGCCGCGGCTACGCGTCTGGGTCGTGCCGCCTGCCGGAGCGCCGCCCAACAAGCCACCCAGGCCACCCAGTAAACCACCCAAGCCGCCACCGGCTGATGCATTGCCGGTACCGGCGTTTTTCAACAAACCTCCAAGCAATCCGCCCAGGCCGCCGCCCGAAGCGCCGCCGCCTTGCTGCCCTGCTCGCCACAGTTGTTCCAGTAGATCGCTGGTATTCATGGTGTCGCCCTCCCGGGGCGCAATAATGGCGTTTATCAAACATAGTTCGCCTGCGATGGAACACCATGACCGCCGGGCGGGCAAGCTTTATGATGTCGCCACCATGCCGTCAAGGGAGAACCGCGGTGAACCGCATCGAGCATATTGGGTTGATGGCCCACTACAATCAATGGATGAACCGTAAGGTCTACGCCGCCGCCGGCACCTTGACCGACGCGGAGTTGACGGTGGATCGCCAGGCGTTTTTCGGCTCGATCCTCGGCACCTTGAACCACCTGACGCTGGGCGACACAGTCTGGCTCAAGCGCTTTGCCGAACATCCGGCGGGCTTTCGCGCGTTGGCACCGTTGAGTGACATCCCTACACCGGTGGATCTCAAGCAATTAGCCTTTACCAACTTGAGTGAACTGTCAGCCCATCGCGCCTGGCTGGATCAATTGATCATTGATTGGGCCAACACGCTGCAGGAGTCTCATCTGGACCAGCGCCTGCGCTACCACAACATGCGCGGCGTGGCAGGTGAGAAGCCCTTCTTCGGCCTGCTGGTGCACTTTTTCAACCACCAGACCCACCACCGGGGCCAGGTGACAACACTGCTGACCCAGGCTGGCGTGGACGTGGGTACTACCGACCTGCTGGCACTGATTGACTGAACGCGGGCACAGCGCATTACACAAATCTTGTGGGAGCGGGCTTGCTCGCGAATGCGGTACGTCAGGCACTGAGCCAGTTACTGAAGCACCGCTTTCCCGAGCAAGCCCTCTCCTTTACTTCACCTTGCTGCTCAACGTTTCCACACTGCGCTTCAAATCATCCAGGCCGCGCTTGAGGCCGGCGATTTCGTCTTTCTGCCGATCTATCGTATTTTTCTGCTCATCCACCGTGCGCTTGAGACTCGACAACTGGCTATCACTGCTGCTGGAACTCGACCCGTCTTTACGCTTGAACTCGTCAAATGCACGGTCCTGGCCATCCACTTTAGTTTTCAGGCTTTGCAGGTCACTCTCGCTGCGCTTCTGCGCCGCTTGCAACGCCTCGATATCGCCGACGGAAATACTCGACGACTTCAACACATAGGTATTGCCCGCCTCTACCGAGGCGCCCGTCAATCTGTCTGTCGACGATGCACTGAACTCTCCCCACCGCACCGCACCCGCCGCCTGCGCCGGGCCAGCTATCGCCGCCCCCAACAGCCCCACCACGCCTGCAGCCATCATCCAAGAACGCCTACGGACACTGAGCATCAACTGACTCCTTTGCGATTTGCCGGGATGGCATGTCGCTATGACTGTCATTTATGAGGCGTGTTCCTGCGCCGCAAGCATTCATCAGGACTTAACCCGAAGGCCTTGTAGATCACTGATCTGCCACACTTTTTCATCGGTATCTTTATGCAGGAAAGCGCGCTTCGAGGTTGCGCCGAAGCGACAGGATCTATATATTCCCAACCCTGCTACACCGCGCTACCGCCCGAATGGCGAAACTGGTAGACGCATGGGACTTAAAATCCCCCGCTCGTAAGGGCGTCCCGGTTCGATTCCGGGTTCGGGCACCATAGATATCAAGGGCTTGCCAGGGAAACCTGAGCAGGCCCTTATCTTTTTTGTTCCGCAATTTTACAAGCTGTTCCGCAATTATCCCTTCCCCGGCGTCCTGCCGAACGAACACAACTACCAAAAAAACACACGCACTACTACGCTGTTCACTCTCCGGAGGAACACCAATGCCGAATTCAGATCTACTCCCTTCCCTGCTTTCTAAGCTCTACGAAAACCAACTCGCCCTCGAAGCGTCCATCCTGGAATTGTCCAACTGGGTGGAGCAGCGCGGCTCCGCAGAGGTAGCAGAAAATGTTCGAGGCGCTCTTCAAGCCATCGACGATAACGAGGAATTCATTAAGCTGACCTTGGCCGTCCTGAGCGCTCCCAACTGATCGTCGGGTAAGCCTGCATTTCGTCGGTCTTCAGTCCTAGCATCGCTGCATTCAGATTACTGTACGCACATACAGTATCTGAGATTCACGCTATGAACGTTGACATGGACACCGAAGATTGGCTCGGTTGCCCCACCCCACTGGAAATGTACCAGCACCAGTGCTCACTGCTCGTGGATGAACTGGCCGAGACCGAGCGCATGTTGCGTCGAGCGCGGGCAAATATTGCGGGCCTGGTCCAGATGAATGACCTGCTCGCTACCGGCAAGGCATCAGCAGAGGCTGCGCTCAGGCAAGCACTTGAGCGCGTCTCAGCCATGGACGATGACGCACCTGACAATGTGAGCTTTCGACCCATCGATCTGGTTACCGGTCAGCGCGACCACCTGTTCAGGGAGAACCAGCGTCTGTTAATGGAGCTGAAAGTGCTCAGAGGGCCACAGCCCTGAGCTAAGCCTTTCATTCCGGCGTTTTCTGGTTTTGCCGACACGCGTCAATAATGCAGCAGTATGGGCTTGAGTAGCCTAAAGACTACGTGTTCCTTGGCTTCCAACCAATCACTGTCTAAAACTAGTGAGAAAGGAAGTGCGTGGGAGGGCCTGTAAAACCGGGATAGCCCGACGTAGTATTAGACAGCTTTCTTGCCATTTTACGCCACATATCTAGCGGGCAAAATTATGGCAAGAATCGATGCTGCGCCAAATCCGACTTTTGTATTTGGCGCAGCTCGGGCGCCGAAACCAACTATGAAAAAGGAGGATCTGTGTATGGTAGACAAAAGGCCATTTAGAAAAAATCCAGGCGTCGTCCCAGTTGATTTAGATACTGTCAAGGCCACATGCATCTACTGCGGCTTCAAAAATGATATTAACTGGGTTGAGGATTTACTTTTCCCAAAAGAGCCAATTGAATTATCCGACGCTTCAGGGCACTGGGTACCTGTCTCATTCCCAATAACATGCTTAGATTGCAAAAAAGACTTTGATTTCAACACCCCAATCAAAGAGAAAGAGAGCACTTGGAATTTATTCGGAGACGAGGCAGCAAGAATAATAACCCGCAATGGCAAACAGATTAGCTTCTTTTGCATATCACTGGTCGGACTGCACAAGGACAAGCACGATATCGCTAAAAACAAAATTCAAAAGCTAAAACTAGTGGCACGTCCAGATGTGGCACCAGAGCTTTGGCCCCACCACTTCACTCAAATTTGGAGTGATAGCGGAGAAGATAGAGTTTTTAGCTTCAGCAGTGTTCAAGAAAAAATACTTTACGGCCAAAAACTTTCGAAACTAATTAAAAACTTAAAGCCGCACCTTTCAACATTCAACTTTTCAAACGCGATAATTTTACCAGAAAACAAAAAAGACCGAGCCTCTGCATTAAAACATCAAAAGCAAGATATCTACAAACAGGCTTTACTTACCACGTTATCAATCCTCAGAGAAAATAATAAGGGTATAAGATGGACGTTTGACAACATTAAAGACACAACGGACGGAACGAAAAAAGAGGGATGGGCTGACGAGTGCTTTTTAGGACTACAGTACACTCGACTCTTCACTTATTTGTGCGCAGGAATTGCAGTCCATCCTCCAAAGTTCGTTCAACCCGGAAGTCATTTCCTCTTAGAAATAGCTGACTTCATAAGTTTCTGCATGGCTCGTGAGTTTCAGCGAGTATCAGAGGGAAAAAACTCCGAAATACCATCTGGACTCATGGGAAAGATGATTAATCAGATGGTAGAAGTCAACGGCAACCCGTTCTGGTTTAACGAGTTGGGTTCGATTTCAATTAGAAGGTATTTCCAGTAGAGCTTTATACAGATATCAAACTACCTCACGCAATTAGCGCCAGTACTTTCAGTGCATATTTGTGTACCACGACCCTTTCACAGATCTTCTGTGACAGCATCACCCCATGATCTTTAGCGCTTTTTCATACAGCGCCTGGCGGTCGTCCTGGCCGGTAAGCCCACCGTTGATACGTCGGGTGATCTTCGCGAACTGCCCATGATCCGCCAGCGTGTTCAAGCCCTTCGTCGACCAGAACCAGGCCGCTGACATGGCGGCGTGCTGGGGCAACTCAAGCAATTCAGGCTTGTTGATCAGGTCCAGGCTCAGCGCCTCGCCGCACGCGGCATAGTTGGCGCGCCCAGTGATCTGAATCAGGCCGCGCCCGCGGTACTTGGAACCGTCGCCCTTCAGGGTGTTGCCCAGGTCGGCCCGACCTTCGTACCCGGCCTGCTGCTTGGTTGGTCCCCAAATCTCACGCACATATCGCAACTGCCCCGACTCATGCCCGACCTGGGCGATGAATGCGGCAACGCGCGCCGTACCGACGATTCCGTAACGGTTCATGGCAGTATTCAGTGCAGAAACGAAAACGCCAGCATTGCGGCCGGCGTTCGGGAGTATCTGCAGCAGTTGCTGCTCGGTGATAGGCATGGCTTTTCTCCAGGCGAAAAAAAACCGCTCAAGGCGGCTGGTAGTGCGCGGTACCCGTTAAGCCGGAACGACGGGCCATTCAATGGATTGCGGATAATCCGCCTGCTCGACCACTCGGCTAAGCGCCAGCCGATACTTCTTCCATACCTTCAGGGTAGCGAGCTCCGCATCCGTGGCTTCGTCGACATCAACCGCATCCTGAAGTGGCGCGATAGCGTAGTCGGCGGCTGAACGTAGCTTAGCGATTTCTTCTTGGGCGGCTGCCAGGGGATCGGCTGGAGTTGGGGGCAATTGAGGAATCTCCTGGACCGGCAGGGCGTCAACTGCCACATGCAGAGTAATACTGTGTACCAGATCTGCAGGCTCGCCGTCTTTAGCAACGCTCACCGCCAGCACCCCGTCGTGGTAGCTGATCGCTACTGAGCAAGCCGCATCCATCTGGTTCAAAACGTAGCCCCAACCTTCAGGGGCCCGCGCCATCCCGAGCGTGCCGTAGACCAGGTACTGGCCGGGGCCTGGGTGTTCTGTGGTGATGGAATCGACACCCAGGGAGGAGATGTCAATGACAGCGCCAGTTGCGCCAAGAATGTTTACCGCTGCGCGAGTAGTCATTTAAATAGCCTTTAAGGTGCCGTCTGCGGCACGAGTGGTGTTTCCAGTGTGGTAAACGCTATACGTGGGACCGAAGGTTCCAGCGGCACCAGGCGTGGTGCGGAAGAGCAGCGAACCGGTGCCTTGCGAAACGGGAATGAAGATTTGCGCCTCATATCCAACGTTGTACGGAATTCGAATCAGGGTTGAGTAGCTCAGCCCAGACGAAGATCCGTTATTCAGAAACTTGTAGAAAGCGCCTTGTTGCCCAGGCTCGCCGGGTCTGTCCATTTGATAGGCATCTGGGGCAACATTGGAAAACATCCCGCTGAGCACGCCCGCCGGAATCAGATCGCCATTAGTAAGGCCGACGTTTTTGGCAGAAGCGGTACCTAGGTCCAGTGCAGCCTTGGCTGCTGCCTTGGTGGTAGTACCTAAACCACCATTTGCAAAGGGGACAACCGCCATGCTGGAGACGGGGCCAAGCCCTGCGAGCGTGGCTCCCCACTGCTGAACCATCAGGTTGACCGCATCGGCCAGGGCCTTTGGGTAGCCGTTTACAGGGACAATGCCGTAGGACGTACCGGAGGCATTGGCTCCGCGATAAGCCGGCGAGATCGACACGGAGGTATCGCTCGACGGATTGATAACCTGATAGACGCCGTTATCCGGACCGACAAACATGTCGCCGGAGCGGCAGTTAGAAAACTTCGTACCGACACCAGTCACAACGGTGTTGCCGTTATTGACGGTGACGGTTCCTTCTGAAAACCAAGAAGCCATATTTTTCTCCAGGCAAAAAATTACCCGCACTCGGCGGGCTCTTTGAGCTAATAAATCAGTTGAAGGGAAATGGCAGGTTGGCCGTCTCGATCACCAAAGCGGTCGGTAGCCTATCCGTTGCAATTTGCGAAAAGTTCGGTGGCATTGCAGTACCACTTACAACCGTCGGGTGATCTTGAGGTGTCCCCCCAGCAGGCCCGAACATAAACTGAATGCCTCCTACGACACCGCCACACCCCTCGCTTCCCCCATAACGATAGGTCGGCTTCGACTCGTTGAGACCGTACAACCAGATTTGACACCCCCTACTCCAGGGAAGGTACGCGGCGTACTCAACGCCCGACTTGATATTAATCGTTACCTTGGCGGTAAATATATTTGACTGGTAACTGGGAGGTGTTTCGCGCTGCTCAACATTCAAGACGGCATTCGCGTATGGCCTGCTACCCGATGGGATTGGATATTGCGACTCCTGCGTTCCCGTCGGCGGAGGCGCCTGAATGGATGCAACCACATTCAAGGCCAGTTGCAGAGAGTTAAACGTCATTGCACCGTCCGTTTGCCGGGTTTTCAAGTACGGAGACCCCGCAATAGCGTCCTTCATCAAATCAAAGCAATAGAACTTAGTATTTACGCTTGCGTTGGTGTAAAGAAAAGTCATTGAATCGCCGGAAATCTTTGTCCCCTGCAAGCAGCCGCTGCCAGTGAGAAACACGATTGGCGACGAGGCTCTAACCACAGTGAAGCCATAAATAACATCTGACAAGGCAACGCTAGGACTTACACCTGAGCTTGTCCAATTGCCCCCCCAATTAGGATCTACGTTCCCTCCTTTAAAACTCCGGCGCCACCAGGTCTCGATGACGCTCAGGTTTCCGCTTTTCACAAGACCATAGGTAATTTTGGCCGTATCGAACAGAAGACTGCCGTCTTGTTTTTTAACTACGAGATTAGCCATCAATAATAACCGTAGTAAATAATGCAATTGGCTGAAAAATTACCCCAGCCATTGGTGTTGTACGAGTAAATCCAAGAGAGAACCCCGTTGGATATGGTTACCGACGGGACCTTTCCCTTTTCGAGTTGCCTGTCCTGAAGAGGAACGACGATTGGAAACTGGACCTTTCCAGGGGGCGGTGCCGGGATCGCTATTGAACCATTTGCAGAGTTGGTAACCACTGATCCTTGGGTCTGGCTAATACTCATAGTCATATCGACTTTAACCAGACCCGTCTCGCGATCCCTTATTACTAATCCGACCATGTTAGAGACTCAGATCAATACCAACCACACCGTTGGCGTAAATAAATTTAAGGAATGTATTGGTTAGCCTCATGGTGCCAAGACCAGCAATATTCCCGTTCATTTCAAACGTACCGTCGAATGAAAGCCTCCACCCGCTGACTCCTGCCACGTAGTTATTTGACTGAATGTAATTACCGATCATGGCATTGGTAATCATGCCCGTCTTAATTACTGCCGAACTAATGAACACCTGCCCGCCAGAAACCACAAACGGGAAAGTTGCAGCGCCACTGACCTCGTCGATAATGGCGAATCGCTGAGCAAACGCCAGAATTTCGGACGTTTCCCCATCGCTGCCCAGAGCGAGCCCCGCCATTACTTTCTTTCCGTCCACATTGGTCTGGGCCTTGATGGTTGTCTGTGCCGAAACCTTGCCGTCAAGGCCCGCTACGACCTGACTCACCTGCTGAACCGATGCATTGGTCTGGCCCAGACTGGCCTGGACCGTATCAGTCCGTTTGGACTGAACTTCTATCGCTGTGGCTCTTACCAGTTCCTCCTGCTGGATAAGCCCCTTCGCATTATCAATCCCGGCCTGCAAGGTAGTCAGCCGCTCAGCAGTTGCCAATTCGCGAGATGCTTCAACACGCATCTGCTGGGCGATACTTGCGGTGGACTCATACGCTTTCAACGCCCCCGCCAGCTCGCCAGCGCCGTCATCACCACGCACCGAAGCACGCAGTGATTCATTACTGGATGCCTGTGCCGTGACCCGCCCGTCCAAGTTGGTGACCTTCGTGTCGAGGCCATTAATCGCTTGGGCATTGCCGATCGCCTTTTGATCAACCGCAGACAGATCACTCTTGAGTTGGGTGATCTGCGTTGCGGACGTCTCGCGGTTGGTGGCAACCACCTGCTCAAGCACCGTCAGCGACGACTTGTTGTCACCAACCTGTGCGCCCAAGGTCAGCAATTGCTGGGCCATCGCATCATTTTCGCTGGCTCGGGTTTTACGCTCAACGGCAAGATCCGCCGTGGATGTCCAACCCTTGACTGCGTCGGCAAGATCGCCAGCGCCATCATCACCCCGAGCAGCAGAACGCAACGCCTCGACGGAGGTAGCGGTGGCCAACACCTTGCCGTCGATTTCCTCGATCTTGGTTTCAATGATCTGGACCTGCGACACCAGCGCGTCAGAGGTCTCAAGGATGGTGCCAATATCGGCCCAGTACGTGGCGTCGGGCGGCGTTGCGCCGACAGGCACAGGGCCTTTCGCTTGGTAGAGGCGTTGATCCAGACGCACGATGTCGCCCTTCAAATATGGCTTTGCCGGGTCGTAAGCGAGGGCATCGCTCACTTTCTTGATCAGGTCTTCAAGTTCCTGCTTGGCCTCCTCCAGGCGTTCATTCACAGATCCTGGACCATCACCTGTAATCAGCTCGATCTCTTCTCGAAGGCTTTGGTACAGGGCGCCCTTTCCGATCTTGTCCGCAAAGTATTTTTCATACTCGGCTTGATCCGAACTGGCCTGACCATTGACCGCACCAGGTACAGGAAAGAACGGGCCGACGTTGCCGGTCCGATCCACCAGGCGAGCCCAGAAGAACAGACTCGCGCCAGCCAACAGGCTGTGCATTTCGTGCTTGGCTTGCGGGTAACTGAAGTCGCTCAGCTTGATCGCGGTGCTCAGGTCGGCCGACTGGCTGTACCAGATCTCCGTCCGCTGGGTGTCCTCTGCGCCTGGTGGGAAGCCCCATTGAATGCCGATGCCATAAACCAGGCTGGTGGTGGTCAGGAACGACACCGCCGGCGGCAGGCCTGTCTTGCCTGTCAGCATCACTTCAGGGCTGGCGCCCCAAATAGAGGCCACGTCCATTGCGTTGACCGAGCTTACCCGAGCAACGTAGCGACCGCTGTAGATACCCTCAACTTCTGCACCCAAGCTCCCCGTGCGCGGCAAGCGGATCCAGTTGCCGCTGTCCTTGCGCCATTCCACGTTGTACGCAATGGCCCCCGGCACCGAGTCCCAGGTGATACGCATACTGGTAACAGCAATGCCTTGCGATACGACGCTGCGCGCCTCGATGCTGACGTTATCCGGCGGAGACATCACCCCTGGTGGAATGATGCTCGTTGGCTGTGGGTCAATGCGTGCGCCAGTGTCGATCGCCTGGTACTTAAGGGGCTCATGTTGAGTGGCAGCTATCTTGAACTGGTGCAGCCCTTGCGGCTCGATGGTCTGCACACGAAAGCGCATCACGGCCAGATCAGCACTTTCCACGGACCAGCTGCACTCCGGCTCTGGGAGTTCCGAATAGTCGGCCATGACGGTGACCAAGCGGCCAGAGACGGACTTCACGATGCGCCCTTCGGTCTTGCCGCTGGGTAGGTTGAGGATTAGCCGATCCTCTTCGTGCACCTCGGCATCGATATCGAGCGTGATCACACGCCTGGTCGCGGCGCTGATACGCCCACCATTTGCACGCCCCGAGAACAACTCATCAGCCACGCAGATAATCTGGCCAGGCTCGACGTTGCGGCCCTCCATGCCGGCGGTGAAGCTTACCGACCACTCCTCATACTGCTCGGACTTAAGCGCCCAAATGCCGTGGCGGATTGCCTCCCCTTCCACGGTGCAGCCGAACCGTGAGATATCCAGCATCCGGTGCCCAAGCTCGCCGATCAACTCTTCGTTGGTAACTGGGGCCGGCTGTGTCTTGAACTCGTTTTCAGGATTGTCCCAGGCCACCTTCGCCCGTGTATGGCGATCAGGAAGCGCTGCGGAGACGTACTCAAATTCACCGATGATGTTCGAGCGCGTGAAGACGTAGCCATCCTCGTTGCCTGGAATGTCCGCCACCATGGTGACCTGGGAGCCGTTCCAGCAACTGCTCCCACGGAACACACTGGCCAAGTCCGAAAGGAGTGCGTAGCCCTCAACTGAATCCTGAATGTAGACGTTGGTGGTCATGCGCGGCTGCATACCGCCCTTCCCGTCTGGAACCATCACGTCGCAATAGCGACCGATCTCGTACAGCGTCCAATGGTCAACCATATCGGCGGTGATGCGGCGGCCCAGGCCATAGCGACGATGCAACAGCAGGTCGCGCCATACCCAGACAGGGTTGTTGGTGTAGGCAAGCTTAAAAGTGCCGTTCCAGTCACCTGTGTAGGCTCGAGTCTCCGGGTTGTAGTTGGTCGGCACCTGCACAATGCGGCCGCGCATCAGGAAGCTGGCCTTCGGCGTGTCTTGGAACTGTTTCGCATCGAACTGCAGGCCACCCAGCGCCAGGTTCGGGTAGCGCAGTTTCTTGTCGATGACCTCCGTCAACCCTTTGATACGCATCAGGTCTGCGAAATTGGAGTCGTTGCGGTTGGGGGTGAGCCGACGCACGCGCACCAATGCGCTGGTAAATCCTTCGGGTAGGTCGATTCGATGGGTGCGCTCGTATTCGGTTGTCCCTTTGTCGTCCAGGGTCGCCGACAAAACCGTTTGATAGCTTCCGCCATCTACGGAAAGATCAATGGCGTAGTCGATGCGGTAGCCGATCTGGTCGCCATTCGTCTTGACCTGCCAAATTTGCGGCCAGGACAAACGGATGCGCACAGCCGACAACTGCTGATCAGTGATCGCACGCGTCCAGGCGTTATCCGACTTCAACTCAACCGGCAGCCCCTGGGACGCCTCGTTCTCAATGGCCGGAAAGCCTGGAATGTGTTCTTGGTCCACAGTGCCCGGGCGGAAATCCCAAACGGTACCGGGAAAGTTCTCGCTACCGTCAGGCGAGACCAGCGGCGTGCCGTTGAGTTTTACCGACTTCTTATCATCGACCAGGCCGACGATTGGGCCCTCACTCAAGGCATAGAGCAATTTTACAGTGGCAACAGAAAGCGCAGTATCGGGTGCCTTGTAGGGCGTGTATGGCTTCTGCTCGCCTCCCTTGGCGCCCAAAACGCGGGCAGCAGTAGGCCGGCGCCGATGCTTTGCAGCAGGCGCTTTTGCGATTTTGGACATGGGTTTTCCTTACTGCTGATCTTCCGAAAAGACGCCAGCCGAGATGAGGGCGCCGCCGATATCGCGTTCGCCATACAGAAGTGGTTTGCAGCGGCCCTGGGCCGTGGTGGTGACGGCGCCGCCGAACGCATAGGACGGCCTGTTGCCATCGCCCTCTTTGTCCAGCACGCCCACCGGTGACGGAGACATACTCATGGCGATACCGCCGATCATCAAGCCGGCACCAGCTGCCACCAGGTAGTACTGCTGGGTGATCGCGCCGACCACCACCAGGGCGAGACCGGCAATGGTGGCGAACAAGCCGCCTCCCTTACTGCCAATCACAATTGGCGCAATACGGATCGGCTCAACGGTGTCCTGGCGCATCTCAATCTCGGTATCGCTCAGGTTCTTCTTCCCGCGGAATACTGCGTAGGTCAGGCCGCGCTCTTCCGAAAAGCGCAAGAACCGTCTGAAGCCGGGGATCTTCACGCACAACGCATGAATCGCCTCGGCGCATGACGCTACGGCCAGGTGGTGAACGCGACCGAACCGGGCGCCAAGCACACCATAAAGCATCACCAGCACCACCAAAGGCTGCGGGTTAACCGTTGTTTTCATTGCCATCAGTCAACCTCCGGCATTCGTTGGTGCCGAAGAATCAGCACGGTGTAATCAGCCCACATGCCGCCGTAAACGTCGCGGGTGGATTTCTTACTGTAGCGATGATGCAGGAAGGTGCCCGGGGCCGGGTGTAGCTCCGGGGCGCTGGTCAGCAAACCGTCACCCAGATAGATTCCTGCATGGTTCGGTGCGGCGGCGTTGATCTGCATGACGATCATGTCGCCCTTGCGCGGCATCGAAACCGGATAGAAACCGGCCTCCTCGTAGTACTTCTCGTAGAGGCTCTCACCATCGTTCCACCAGCCATCCCGGCGTGGGTAGTTCGGCAATTCAATCCCAAGCTCGCGCTCGTAGTAGTCGCGGCACAGGGCATAGCAGTCCAGCAGACCATGGCCGAACTCGCGGCCAACCAGCGGGGCCTGATAGCCCTCCGGCTTGAACTCGAAGTACTCACCAGACGGCCAGCTCACAATACCCCACGGTTTTTCATGCAATTCGCAGCTGACACGATCGGTCATGCTCGGCATGGGCGGCACGTCGGGATGAGAGTGAATGATCATCGTCACCTCGCCACGGTCCTCAGCGTCACACTTATCCTCGGGGTTGATGATGAAGTGCTCGCTGGGGGTCTTGGCATCGTTGCGGCAGGGAACGTACTTCAGCCGCCCGGCCTCACGGATCACCACGCCGCAGCTTTCCTTCGGAAACTCCGCCGCAGCGTGCGCCTGAATTTGTTTCAGCATCGTCTTGTTCATGGGGTCTATCCAATAAGCGCAGCGCCAGGGGCGCCGCCGAACGACAACGGGTTGCCCTTGCCAAAGCGGATTTCGCAGTCACTTGGCCGGCCGCCACAGCGATCCAGTGCCGGGTCGTCCACTGGGTTGCCGTCGAGGTCGAACATCTTGATCCCGGTGTAATTGCAGTCCGGGCCGCGGTACTCGCCCCAAAGGCACCATTCGCACCGGTTCATGATCAGGCCGCCCGGCAACCTCTGACCTTTAACGGCAGTCGGAGGGGCCAACGAAAACACCACCTCTTCACGCAACAGGCTGGTGACCTGGTTGATATAGGAGATGTCGAGCCTTTCCATGGTGCTGGCCGTCGGGTTGCCCTCTGGGAAATTCGCAGGGTCTAGGTATTTGACGTAAGTCTGCCGAACCGTCAGCTTGACCCCGCTCATCCCCTGGAAGCGCCGGCATAGCGCTGTAATCGTTCCGTCAATATTGCTGATCTTCAGCATGGGCGTGGAGTTGTTGCCCTCAACGCTGCGCCCAAAGCCGCCCGTTTCGTAAGGCCTGGGCAGGTATGTCTCACCCTTCCAGATGATCGGGGTGGACTGCTGGTGTGCGTGGTACCGCAAGATGCCCATGCCCCGCGCTTCACCATCCAGCTCGATCAATTGGATGATCGCGCCAGGCTCTAGTTTCTGGTCGTCCAGCGTGATCATGGATTGAATACCTGTTGGAAGGTGGTGCTGAGGGTGTACTTCTTGTTGCCGTGGGTTTGCAGCTGCCAGCCTCCGGTGGTTATGAACGCCCCCTGAACCTCAAGCGGCGGGGTCCACAGAAAGTGATTTGCCCCCTTGTGCCGCTTGAAGAACTCCCGGATCGGCTTGATGTAAGCCTCCCCGCCCGTGAAGGAAACGGTGTACGCGCCAGCGACATTGTTTATTCCGACCGATAATCGCTGGCTGTATCCGTTACCGAACTTCGACTCAAGCACGTCAGGCTGATCGTCACCGGAAGAGCCAACCCGGGGCGACCAGTTGAATACCTCTGCCATCAGCTGTTTCTCCGATTGTTTGGATCAAGCAGGCCGTTCTGGCCTTTTTCCTGCTGAATCACCTGCCGGGCGATCTTCGGCATTTCGGAACGGGCGGTGGCCAACAACGCTATACCCATCTGCTCGTATCCTTCGGGAGCATTGACAGCTCCGCCGGATCCATCGCCATTGATGTGCAGGTGAATCTCAGGCGCCGAGCCTGAACCAGTTCCGGGAGCAACAGAAGGAGCAGTGAACGCAGGCGAGATGCCTGGGCTGCCGACGAACCCGCCGGTTGCATAGCCCGGCTTACCGCTACGGTTCAGGCCGATGAGGTAATCCTTCATCCCAGGCTGATCGACCACTTCCTTGCGGATGACGACCTCGCCGCCGTGAACCACCCCCTTCGGCTCAAACTTGCCACCGGGGCCGGTATAGCCACCCTCAGAGAAGCCGGCCAGCGCCATGCCGGCGACCATGCCCGCATTGGCATAGCCCGCAGCAAGCAGCGCCGCGCCCACCGGGATACCGCCCAGAATGGTTAGTTCTGCAGGCGCTTTGGCTGCGGCAATCTGCGCGTTCATGATGATCGATGCCACCGCGAACGCTTTTTGCGCTACAAACAATGCCTTGTACGCGCCGGACTGCTCGCCAGCGATCTTGCCAACCATGTCGGCGGCCTGGCCCGACAGTTCGCTGAAGGTGCCGATCACAGCTACTTTGTAGGCACCCTGAATGTCCGAAAGCCGCGCCTGGTTCGTTTGATTGATCTCGACGACTCGGTCCAGGTACTGCTGCTCGGCGGCAAGCTTCTGCTCGTTGGTGCTTTGCTGGTCGGCCAGGATCTGATCGCGTAGATCTGCCTGCATGGACAACTGCTTGTCGTGCCACTTTTTCAGGGCCGCTTCAGCCTCGGCAATCTTTACCAGCTCACCGGAAGGACCGCCCACCGATGAATCAATGCCACCGAACTCCGGCGCCTCGGTAACAGTGGCTTTCGAGATTGCATCAGCGCCGGCGCGGTAGTCGTCCGAACTTAGCTTCCCTGCTCGATTGGCTGTTTCCAGCACCTGCATCCGTTCTTTCGTGGTGGCCAGCAGCGCCTGCTCTTTCGTTTGCAGTCCAGCCATCAAGCCGTCATAGGCCTTTCTGGCATTGAGCGCGTCGAGCTCGATGGCCTTGCTCTGAAGCATGACCTTGTTCTTTTCCGACAGCTTCGACAGCTCGCCCGTGGTGAGCTCGTAGCGAAGACGCCCTATCTCGGTTGTTTCACCGTAAAGCGCGACCTGCTGGGTGAGGTTGGCGAGCGTTTGCTTGTATGCGTTGGTCAACTGCTCTGTTTGGCGTTGGGCATCCTCGCCTGCCTTTTTCGCCTTTTGCTGCGCCTCCTCTGTTGCTTTGGCTGCATCCTTAGCAGCCGTCTCAGCGGTAAGTAGAATGCGCCAGCCTTCGGCCACCCCTGGGTCAACACCTTCGCGCTGGATTTTCCGATTGAGCTCACCCATCGGGTCGCCGCCGTCGCGAGCAGCATTCAGTCTTTCAACGAGCGTTTTGGTGTAGCTATCCCAGCCCGCAATTGTTTTCGAGTCGGGGCCTTCAATCTTCTTGAGACCTGCGCCGGCCTGTCCAGCGGCAACTGCAACATCGTTCAGGCGGGCGGTGAGCATATTGGCGGCGTCGCCGTAATCGCCGGAGGCTTTGATCGCTTCGCCGTACGCGGATGCAGAAGCATTAATAGCTTTGGTCATCTCCTCGTTTGGGCCGATTGCCGCGACCAACTGCTGACTGGCGGAATCAATATCCTGGCCGCCGGCAATGCGACGATTGAAGTCTGTCACCGCCCGATCGCGCTGGAACGGGTTGGCCGAGTAGGTATCTCCCCACTTGTCATTGCCCTGGGCAGCGGCGCGGATCTCTCGTAGCGCCTTCTGTGCCGCGACCTGTGCGTCCGCCTGCTGCTGGATAACGCCGTCAAGCTTGTACCGCGCCTGCTCTTTGCCAAGCTCGGCAAACTCTTTGCGCAACTCCTCCACGGGGCGCTTTAGGTCGACGGTAGCTTGCCGGGCCTTATCGCTGTTGTCGCGGAACAATAAATAGCTCGCCGCTACGGCGCCGGCGGTAACAGCAAGCCCGGCCGGGCCACCCATTACCCCAAGCAGCGCCGATCCGGCCCGCCCAGCCAGTGATGTCGCGGCTGTTTGGGCGGCTTGCGCGGCGGTCTGCGCGACGGTTGCTTGGGTATCAGCCAGCCTGGCGAGTCGAAGGCGGCTGAGGGCTGCGGTATGACCATCGGTAAATCTTGTCGCTGCGACCTGGGATTCTGCGGCGATCACTTCTGCAGCGGTACGGCGGGCGGCGGCTGTGGCCGCATCAAGCTGGGCGGTAGTCCGGCCAATTTCGGCAGATCGGGCTTCTCGCAAAGCGCCGACCTGATCACGCAACCCCTTAATCAGTTCGCCAGACTTCAGTCCGACATAGGCGGCGCCCGCAGTTAACGCCGACGCAGCCAGTACATCCATGTTCTTTGCAACAAGGTCAATCGCACCAGAGAGAACCGCTGTGCTGCCGGTTGCTGAGTCAGCTCCTCCAATCCACGCCTGGAAGGCATTAGTCAGGGCCGTGGTTGAGCGGCTGACTGAAGGGGGCATTTTGCCGAACTCTTCGTTTAGGACCCCAAGCTGGCTGATCAGCGCTGGCACGAGCTTATCAATAGTGATCAGCCCTTTATCAGCCATAGCCTTAAGCTCGCTCCTAGCAACGCCCATCCCTGCCGCAAGCGCGCGTAGAACACGATCTCCGCTATCAGCGATGGAGTTAAATTCCTCCCCGCGCAGCACGCCCTGGGCAAGTGCTTGAGCAAACTGAGTGATAGAAGAGGAAGCTTCAGCTGAGGTCGCACCGGATACTTGCAGACCCACCGATAATGCTTCTGTAACTCCAAGCACCTCAGATGTTGAATACCCGAATTCACGCATCGATGACGCCGAGCGGCTGAACAAACCGGCATTATCTGAATACGAAGTGCCAGTACGCTGGCTCAGTTCAAACAAGGATTTCTGGCTTACGGCGAAGTCTTCAGTGCTGGTGGTAGCCTGTTTGAGCCTAGCATTTACCTGGTTCCAGGCGTCAGCCTGGTGAACAACGTTGCCCACTGCCAATGCACCAGCCATTGCGGCGGCATAGCTGCCCACTGTGGAAGTGAGAGACTGCATTGCCGCGCCCTGCGCACGCACAGCAGCCTCTTGGGAGCGCCAAGAACTTGTGGCGTCCCGATTGCCTGAGGTGATAGTCCGCAGATAGCTCTGGCCCATACGACCGGCTTTCGCCATCTCACGCTGGTAAGCGCTCGTTTCGGCCGAAACACTCACGATCAGGGATCGAAGGGTTTGCCCCGCCATAGTTTTCTCCAGGCAATAAAAAACCCGCGCGAGGCGGGTCGATGGTCCGGTGTGAAGTTATCTGAACAAGAAAAACAAAATAAGAACTCCGATCACGGCCAAAACAAGGTATGTAGATATTTTGACGCCATCCTCTGCCGCTCGCAACTCACGGCCTTGCGCAACTTCAAATTCATGCTGAGCGGCGCTGGCCTCATGTCGAGCAATGATCAGGCCCTCTCTCGCCTTTTGCTGATCAGCTTCAATCTCGGAACTCAGTAAGGAATCAAAAACCTGACGCTCTTGGTCAGTCATGATCTCTCGGAGTCGATCAATTTCCTGATTGTTCCTTGCAAGCGCCGAATCCGGTACGCCTGTGATCCTGACTTCCCTGGTCACTTCGGCGGCATGCTCATCCAGCAATGCCCTCACTTTCTGGCGATCAAACTCCGTGTACCTAAGCACAATTGGACCTTCACATTTAAAAAATCAAACTCTAGCATCTAGAATGATCTTCACGAACAATTGTTAGCCTCGTTCGCTTTTACCATCAGGAACGCGCGGAACAGTTCCGCTCCCTCCTCCGCCTGCGCCGCCTCATCAACCACAACCGCCGGCTCTTCCTTCCATTTAGGCATCAGGTCGACAGCCGATACTTTCGCGCCCTGGGCCTGAAACACAGACGCCGCAACAATTGATGCCTGGATATCTCCACGAGTATCACTCAATGGCGACTCCTGGTTGTAGGCCATCCAAAGGAACAACTCCTCCGCGCTCATCCTTGAGCGCAGGTCCTGGAGCGTCATGCCAAGCCGGAGGGCAAGAGTCAGCATAAACGCCAACTCCGGCTCCTCCGTCAGTCGTTTCCCGCGGCATCCACCGGGTCTTGCGCGCCAGCGCCGGCCGCTACGCCACTCAGCTCGAAAACCTTGCCGACGAGCCGGTCATGCACTGGGCTGAAGGCATCAGCTACCGAAGGCACGTCCTCGTCCTGGAACACTCGGGCATTGTTCTCATCGAGCAAGGCCCGCACCAGGACGAATGCATAGAGCGGCGAGGAATGAATCTCCACCCGCGGCTCAAGCGGCGCCTCCTCGACACCTTCAGTTGCTGGAGGCTGGGCCGGAAGCCCAGCATCCTGACGGGCTTCAGCAACCGCCAAAGCAGCGCGGCGGCGATACTCAACCCAGTCGCCAGCGCTCAACGCCCTGACCACCACCTGGGCGCCCTCCCACTCGTCGATGGTGAGGCGCTCATGCTTGAAGTTGCGCATCGGGTCCAGTGCCATGGAGCGCAGATCCGCCACGGCGCCGATCTTCGTGCGCGCCATTATGGAGTCACCGGAGGCAGGTCGAAGGACACGGCGCCAGTGATACGCACGTTAAACGTGCCGTTCACGGTACCGTTCGGCGCAGCGTCCCAGGTGAACTGGGTGACCAGGCCAAGGAACGTCGAGGAGGTGCCATCCTTGAACACCGACTTGAAGGCGCGAGGCTCGGCGTCGTCGCGCGCGGTACGCAGGACGGTCTGTGCTTCGTCGTCTGCCTTCCAGTTGCCGGACATGCTGAAGGTGCCGTTGTCAGCCAGGCCCGTGGTGAACTCCTTGGCCACACTGGCGAGCACCGTGGTTTCAATTTCGTCCGACTGGCCGCCCTGGAACTGAGGCTGCTTAATGGTGACGGACAGATCGGCCCAGGTCAGGTCCTCATCCTTGGGGTCCAGGGTGGTGGTTTTAGAAACGCTGAGAGCCGTGCCCTGCGTCTTGACGAACTTCGCTTTCGTTGGAGTTTGAACGGCCATGTGGCCTCCTATGGTTGCAGGGTGTATTCCCAGCTCACGCTGAAAAGTTTGGTGTCGTTCTCGAACACATCCGCTAGGCGGTCTGCGCTGCCGGTGGTGAAGTCAGCGCCATCCGTGGTCATCGCGGTAAAGGCCAGGCCAGCAAGCGTGAGCGCCTCGAGGAAGCTCTCCCCCCATGCGTCGAGCTGAATAGTGAGGTCGCTGGAGCCATCCCATCCGGCGAGCGTGAAACCGGTGGTGGTGCCTACCGTTTGAATCACCAGGCGTGGCTGGGCGGCGTCCACCGGCGCAACGCCGAAGTACACTCGCCCGTCGACCAAAGGCGAAAGCCTGTCGATGAGGGATTTCTCAATCATTGGGGTTACCGGGTGATGGCGTTGTCGATGCCTTCGGCCAGCTTGTCGGCAACGGCCTTTTCGATCTGAGGCAGGCTGCCGTCCCAAGATGGTCGAATAAATGGATGAGCCGGCATCTTCGATGTGCCCAGCTCCAGGAACTTCCAGTAGAACGGTGATTCGTAATCCGTTTTCGAGGTGCGCCCTTTTTTGCCGGGACGCTTGAGCGCCTTGGCTTGCTTGCCGGTTGGATTCTTTACGCGAATGCCGGCAGTAGCGCCGCCAGGCGTGTCTGCCTGTTTCACGCTGACAGCAATAATGTTCTTCTTCAATTTGCCCGTGCGAACCGGTGCCGTGCTCCGGGCCTTGTCCCTGGCCACCCTGGCACCAGCCATAACTGCATCCCTGGCAATCTTGTTGCCCACGGACTTGGCCAGGCGCTCGAAATCGGCCTGCAGCTCACCAAGCCCCAGAACTGTCAGCGATCCGTTGCTCATTTTGGCTTCACCGTTTTGCACATGAGTTTCAGCATGTCGCGCTGGTTGGTGGCCAGCGGCGCGATGATTTCGTAAGTGGTTCCGTCGTGCACCAGGTGCTGGCCCGCCACCACATCCTTGCGGTAGCGGATGTTGATCTCGGCAGTGACCGTGACCTGCATTTGGGACGCGGCCTCGTACATGCGGCCGGAAGGAATGTTGATCTCCGCCCATAGCTTTCCGAGGTCTCCCCAAACTTTCGAGGGCTGGCCGAGGGCATCCTTGCCATCGATGTAGCCGCGGCGCATGCAAGAGTGTCGAAGCGGACCTGCCCTCATTACACACCCAGCTCGACGCGGTAAGGCATCAACATAGACTTGGACCCCATCGGCAACTCGGAAGAGATGGTGCCCACCACAACATCCTCACGATTGCCGTAGAGGTTGCCAGCAATCAACAGGCAGGCAGCACGGATCGATGGGTTGACCAAGATAGGATCAGTACCCGCATCACCTGCGAGGACTGCTGCGGCAAGCGCATCAGCGTCGGCGTAAAACTTGCGATTCAGGTACCGGGCCGCACTATCCTCAGCAGCCTCCAGAACCAGCGCGACATAGGCCTGATCCTCGACCTCCGCCCGTAAGTGCTGCATTGCTACTTCAATCGGGATGATTGTCATGTCAGGCGCCTTTCTTCTTGGCGCCTGGCTTGCCTGTCGCCTTATCACTGGTCAGCGGATCGGTCGAATCTTCCTGCTCGGTCAAATCCACCAGCGGCTCACCGTCGTCATCGCACTCCACGGCGTAGTTTTTTTGCAGAAGCTGACGACCGTGCTGTTCGTCTGTGACAAACATCGAGCCTTCAGACAAGGTTTTACCGCCCAGATAAAGCGGCTTGGTCGTTTTCATCTTCATAGCGCGCTCCGTTGGGCCGCCAGCAGGGCGGCCTATCAGTGGTTTAAGGGGCTTTAGGCGGGGTGAACGAGCCGTAAATGAATGCTTCCGGGCGTTTCACCGCCAGAGCTGCACGCTCCTCGCAACGGATCGAGATCATGTTCTTCTCGAAGTCGTCAGCGTTCTCGGTGGAGATCACCACGTTGGCGTCTTCGCGATCGAACAGCTGCGCACCGGTCTGGAAAGCGCCGGTCAGGAACTTGCCCTGGAAGGCTGCGATCTCGGTTGCCACCACCGGCAGGCCCCACAGCAAGGGACCAGCCAGGCCCAGAGGGTTGGCCAGGATGTAGCGGCCCAGAGAGTCTTTGGTGAGCTCGATCTTCGCCCAGTCGATGAAGTGCAACACGTGACCGGATGCTGGCAGGCGGGCAAGCTGAGCTTGAAGCATGGCCAGGCGCAGATCATCGATGCCGGACTGATTTTCAACGGTAAATGCAGGGTCGAAGGCCGATGCCTGCGGCACGATGCCATGCAGGTGCACGCCGGTGCCGTCACCGAACAGGATTTCCTGCTCTTCGGCATACTTCAGGCCGTAGCGCATTTCGGTATCGATGGTCGATTGCAGTTGTGCAAAGTCATCCAGAATCTGCTTCGACGACTTGAACATATGCGCGATGGTGCTGACCGGGGTGATCTTGGTCGCGAACTGGATGTCGCTGTAAGGCTTCTGAGTGCCCTCAGCCACTACCCTGGCGGCGTTGGTGAAGCCGGTTTGCTGAACCCAGAAGATCGCGGGCGACGTGGTGCGTCCAGGGGCAATGAGGTCGCGGATAAACAGGCGCTGTTTCGGAGCGGCATCAATGCCCGGCAGGCGTTGCGGCTCAACCACACCAGCAGGTACGTTGCCACTCAACAAGGCGGCATGCACCGGGATGCTGATGCGACGATTGCCCTCGATGTGAGCGGAGAATTGCTTCAGCGCTTCGCTTTTGATCACCACCCCTCCCACGGTGTCACGGGAAGCAGCGGCAGTACTGGCAGGGATGCGTGCAAACTCCTGCTCCAGCTCGCCGAGTTGTGCCTTCAGCTGCTTTTCAGCCTCGGTCAAGCTGTTGAACTTGGTGGCCAGTTCGTCGACTGCGTTTTTGGTTTCCGCCGACAAGGAGCCGGCCTTCTTGGCTTCGGTCAGTGCGTTTTCAGCCTGTTTGCTGAATTCGTCGGTTGCCTTCTTGAGCTCGTTGGAGACGTTCTTCAACAGCTCGGCAGTAGTGTCGCTCATGGTTTTTCTCCGGTTTGAATTGCTGCTGCCGAGAACCGCGAAAGCGCAGCTTGTAGTTCGGCAATGGGGTCGGCCAGGTTGGCCGGGGTTGCGGCAGCGTTCTGCTTGCCGGAGGTGGTAGCGCCAGGCGTACCAGCCTTGAGTTCTTGAATGAGGGCGCGGCGCTCGGAGCGCGGCATGCCCTGTTTTGCCAGGATCAGATCCATACGGCGGGCGGCAACCTGGTGCGGCGCCGATGCGCTGGCATCCTCGACGGCGGCGTCAGATGCCAGAAGGCTGTCTGCAAACCCCGCATCGATTGCAGCGGCGCCGCCCATCCAGGTCTCGACGTCCATTAGCTTGCGCATGGCCTCAATGGGGTCACCGGTGCGTACGGCGTAGATATCAGCGAGTGTTCCGTCGATCTGCTCGAGGAAGTCGGCCACCTCTCGAATGTCGTTGCGGTCACCGGCGGCCATGGTCCAGCTGTTGTGAATCATCAGGAAGCCGGCCCGAGCAATCTGGATTTCATCCGCTGCCATGGCGATGAACGATGCGGCCGAGGCTGCCAGGCCGAGGATTTGCACTGTTACCTTGCCTTTGTGTTCACGCAGCAGGTTGTAGATGGCCAGGCCTTCAAACACGTCGCCGCCTGGGCTATTGATCTTCACCGTTACATCGCTGTCACCGATTGATCGCAGCGCGGCACTGATCCGCTTTGCAGTCACGCCCTCGCCCGTCCACCAATCAAACCCTATTGGGTCGTAAATGGTGATGGAGTTGTCGTCCGTGATTGCCGCCTTGATCGATGGATTCCACCGCTCCAAGGCCTTCGGCGTCAGGTCGCAGTGAACCTGCGCGCGCGGCCGAGCCTCCGGCGCCGCCGGAATGGTCTTAAGGGTCATTGGTTACTCCAGGATCAGGCGGCGAGGAGCCGCGGTAGTGATATCAGTGCGTGGGCCATCATTGGCCCGTCCGGGTTTCCGGCATCGAGCGCCTTGTTAGCCAAGTCGAAGGCTTCCTTGATGGCTTCCTTGTCCCCGCTCTGATTTGCCGCAGTGATGCGCAACATGAAGGCGGTAGCCGCCGGCGACATTCCGGCTGACTGTTTGCCGAGTTGGTCAAGCGGCACAAGCGCCGACTGAACAGTGAAGGTATCGCCACCTGGGATTGGAGCCATGTTTTCCAGGCGCCGCACTTCGTTGCGGGACATCCAGCCGTTTTGCAGAGCTGTGTTGTACCAGGCGCCGCGCCCGGCGCTGTCAGCGCGCAGTAGGCCTTCTACCGCAAACTCAGCGAAGAACTCGTCAGCATCAGCCTCACCGATCAAGCACCGGGTGATTTCCTGTTCGATGTTCACCAGTAGCGGGCGCAGACTGTTGGTAAGGAAGTGCAGGTTTTGCGCTTCTACCGAACTGGCCCAGCTGGATTGCTTGTCCATGTGCCCGACCATAAAGGGCGGCACCCGGAACCACCGGCACATCTCTTCAATGCTGAACGATCGCGACTCAAGCATTTGCGAGGCTTCGGGGTTCATTGTGATCCCCTGGTACTTGAGCCCAGCCTCGGCCACCATGATCTTGCCGGCGTTCTTGGAGCCCATGAAGGAACCGAGACTGCTTCGCAACTGCTCGCGCTGCGCCGGGGTTAGCGTCTTGTCGCTGGAGAGTATCCCGGAGGCCTGCATACCCTGGGCAAACACCTTCGCGGCTGCCTCTTCTACCGCCATTGCAGAACCGAATATCTCCTTGCCTGTGGTCACGGGCAGCATCCCGCACACGCCATCCAGGCCAAAGCCGCGGATATGCATCAGGGATTTTTCGGGGATGTCGCGCTCAACTCCGTTCTCGGTGTACGTGTACTTGAGTCGGCCATTTTCCTCGCGTTTGACCCGCATGCACTGCGGCAACAGCGGTACCAGGGCGATGATCCGGCCCGCAAGCATCTTCTTTTCAACGAACGCGTTCCCGCGTAGGCAGATGCTGGCCACCACCAACAGCATGAAGCGTTGAGGGGTCATTTCTGCGTTCGGCACCCGGCATAGCAGCCGATAAAGCGGATGATCAGTAGCTGGCGCCCTTGAGCCATCAGGCAGGCGCCGGTAAAGCTTCAGCGGCAACGTAGATACCGATTCCGAAAGCAAACGCACGCAGGCCCATACCGTGGACAGCTGCATGGCTTTATCAACCGATACGTGCTGTCCACTGACTGAACTTCCGAACCACTCCTGCCAGAACGAACCATCCTTTAAGCCGATGGGCACACCAAGCCAATTTTGAAGAGTGGCCTTGATTCGCCCGGGTTTCTTTTCGCGCGCCATCAAAGCCCCACCATAATTGGATTGTCGAAAAAGCCCTGTAGATCACCGCAACCCACCGGGTTCAGCGCTATGAGCGTTGTTGCGTCGAAGGTAGCCATGAGCGGGTCAATCTTTGCCGACCCGCTCACCTGTTTGTTGATCGCTATCGCGTTGCCAACCGCAACAGTTCTGGCGTTGCCGACGCACCAGGCCATGAGCCGCGTGCCACCGTGCACAAACTCGCCGCCCGCAACCTTGCGCTCTGTGGTTTTGATTGCGCCGTTGAGTCGCCAGCCCTGGGAGATAGAAACAATCTGCTCCATGGTAATGCCGCGATCTTCAGTGGTGAGCTCGTCAACGATATCGCCGATACCGGCCGCATCGACGCCTATTGCCTGCTTGTCAGGCAGTAATCCAGCGTCCCGGACTTCGCAGATGATATCTGCGACCTGCAGGACATCATCACCTGGCCGCTCGACAATGGTCAGATCGCCATCAGCTTCGAAGTCGCGCAGGTTTGAAACGATATCCTTGCGGCGGTCGAGTGCGATCTGGTGGGCCCAGGCGTGCGCCCAGTGCAACCAGCGCCGAGTTTCACGCTCGCGGCCAATCAAACTCAGGCCCAACAAGTCATCAAGGCCGCCGCCATCGATACCTACCACAATCACCTCGGAGCGCCGCAGCAACTCATCAAAGGTGAGCGACTTGTCGCCGGCGGCTTCCCAGTGATCAGCCCCCGCCCACCGGTCGGTCCTTAAGTTCAGACCAATTTCGATATTCAGATGCTTGGCCAGGAACTTCTGCAGGGATCCATCTGAAGTGCCCAGCCTTTTCTTGAGCTGGTCTTCTAGCCACTCCGCACTCACGGAGCGCCCGATGTTCGGGTTGGTGATGTAGAAGTTTTCTGGATTCAGGTATTGCTTGTTAGCGACCATCCGGACCGGGAACTCGTAAAGAACCCCCAGCGTCTTGCAATCCACAACCTTTCCATCACGAACATCGCGCCAGTAACTCAGGCGCTCCTTGAAAACCCCTGCCGGCGGCTCATCACTTTGAGTGGTGAGATAGATGACCCATCCCTCTTCGCGGGAGATCTGTCCGCCTAGGGCCTCCATGAACATCGACTCGGCATTTGCGCGCTTGCCAAACACCCAAAGCTCATCGACCAGCACCTTGCCCGACTTCTTGCCGGAAACGGTGTCAGTGTCAGCCGCAACGACCTTCAATGAGTTCAGGGTGGTTCGGTCCGTGATGGTCCTGGTGTGTTCCTGGATGTGGAACATCGCTGAAAGCTCTTCATCAGCGCGAACCATCCCGGCAGCTGGCTTGAAAGCGTTGTCCGCAACCTCCTTGGTCGGCGCCAGAATCAGATGCTCCTCTTCCTCACGCCAGCAGAGAATCAAGGCAGTGAGCATGATGCCGGCTGCGATGGTGCTCTTCGTGTTCTTCTTGCTGATCAGTAAGCCGAACTCGCGGATCATTTGCTTGCCGGTCTCAGCATCGTAAGCGCCGAAGATGCAGCGAACGTAGTCGAGTACCCACTCATCGCAACAGTCGGCCATCCTTGGCTTGCCCGGCAGATCTGGAACGCGCAACTCCTTGAATATTTGAAGTGCACGCTCCGCTTCTTCTACGAAAATCGGAGGAGGGATAATCGATTTATGGTCGATCAGGCGCTGCTCCCATTCAGGACATGCGGTCGACCATTCCATAGTTAAACCTGCTTACCGTTAGCTGCTACTAATTTGGGCGGGGCCTGCCGGTTGAATTTTCCAGCAGCCTCTTCAGCCGCCTTCTGCTTCCCGTCCTTCTTGCCGCCCTCCGCTTTTTTGACGTGGGTGTATTGGACTGCTGCGATGGCTGCCCTAACCTGAATGGGGCTCGCGTCGAGTTGACCGAGCGCAATCTTGGTCAGCAGGACCAGCATATCCATCTCAGGCGCTGGCACCGGCACCGCCCTCTCGCGCTTCAACGCGCCGCCGTGAGGTTGTGCCTCAAACTCCACAGAGACCGCCGAGGAATTTGCTGATTCCGGCTCGACCTTCTTTTTCCTTCCAGCACCAGGCCGCGCGCCGCCAGAGTTGGGGCGAGCGCCCCCGCTCTTGCCTTTAACGCCTGCCATTTGCTGAATTCCTTTTTCAAAAGTGGGAGAAAATCTACGCGTGAGAGGGGGAGTGGTGTCCGAGACAAAAGGTCGTGAACTTTAGACCCTCCCTCCCCCCTTGTGGCACGCCAGTGGCCCGCTGTGGCACGTCACTGGCGCCATGTGGCACGCCATTGATGTGCAGCACCACCAATCAGCACCGCTGCGCAGTCGACTCGAGCGCGGTCTTGGCTTTGTGGCATGGGATGCATAGCGCTTGGAGGTTGCCATCGTCATCGGTGCCGCCCTGGGCGATATTGATGATGTGGTCTACCTCAAGGTCCTTGGTGGTCAGCCCGCACACCCGACAGGTGTAGTTGTCACGGATCAGGATCGCTTCACGCTTTCGGCGCCATGGCCTACCCCCTCGGCCCATGCCCCAGCTATCAGCGCCGGCGGCCTCAGCAACCGACGAGACCTTGCGGGTAGTGACCGGCGTCAGCCTGGGCTTGAGGCTGGATATCTTTGCCATCACCAACCTCCTGCCATCTTGGCGCCTACTGCCATGCCCGCGATGAACACCAGGACCACCAGCATAGAGCCGATGCTTGGTATGATCGATGCGGGCCGTGGCGTGCGCATGGGTGGCGGTGCTGGTGGCGGTGCGGGGTTTGTGATGATGCAGCGAGCACACTTGCCGCAGGCAGTACCGAGCCGCCAATCACCGCGGCAAACCGTGTTGCTGTAACCAAGGTCCATGGTCACACCTCCAGCGAAATCTTGATCGAGGCCAGGATCACGCCGAGGCAGGCCGGCTTCGATGACTTGGCCAGTTCAACTACCAACGCCTCAACGCGTGCAACCTCGGCCTGCTCATCCGCTGGCATGTCACTGACCATCCCTTTGATCTGGTAGTACTCGGCGCTTACTGTGCTCATGGTGTGATCCTTGATGCGCGCCACGATTTGGCGCATTCGAAAACGTGGCGCGGATTACTTGCTCTGGCTGCGGACGATCTGGGCGTCCACTTGGTCAGCGCAGGTATCCAGCAACTTGATGGCCTTGTCCTTCAGTTCCCACACATCGCCATTGAAGCGAAGGCCTGCCTCATCCTGATCGACCCGTTCGCACGGGATCAGCTCAGGGGCTTCGATTCTTACGGCCTGAGTCTTTGTTACTACCGCCGGCTTTGCCGCGCAGGCCGTCAGGAAGAGGCTGAGCAGCCCAGTCACGAACAGGCTTGCTGTTGCGCTTGAGTTCTTCAAAGTCTTTCCTCGCCTTCTCGGCTTTCTTCTCGCTGGCCTTGATGCGCTGTGCCAGGTCTGCGGTGTACGCCGCGTTGCGAAGTGCTTCGGCGCGCAGCGTGGTGATGGTGGCCTGGCTTTCGTTGTTGGCCTTGACCGCCTCATCCTTGGCCTGGGATTCAATGCGCTTCTCTGCGCGCAGATCCTCGACACGCATCTGCTGGATGCCGACGAGCAACAGGCCAACCAGGGCGACGATGATTGCCACTGCTATCGCCTTCATGCTGAGTCCGCCTTTCTGCCCAGGAACCTGATGATCAGGTCGCGGATCGCTGTCACACCAATGAAGCCGATGGCACCGCCGGCAGCCACTGACAGGCTCGGCGGCCATTCCATCCACTCAATAATGCTGCTGGCTGACAGGCTCAAGGCCCCACACAACAGCGCTTCAAACAAGGTGCGCCAGTAGTTAGGCTCTTTTGCGGCGTACAGCACGCGCAATAGCGTGATCGTGAAGGCCATGATTGCGCCCTGCCACAGTGGATTCGAGAGGACCAGCCAGACCTGGGCCCAAAAGTCGGGGTTTTTCTCAGGCATGTTCGAGGACATCCGGCAGTCCTCCCTTTGGGGGAGCGTGATAGGTCCGGCTCCAGCAGCACTCCCAGCTCAGCGCGATGGGTGTGGTGGAGCCGAAAACGAAAAAGCCCCGGCAAATGCCGAGGCTCAATGTGGGTGGAGATGGAGACCCTGTCAGGTCTCTGTCGTGGCGTTTCCCCCCAGTCCCCACGCTGACTGTTACCCCTGCACGTTGCCGCCGGGCTTTGATCATCTCCAGAAAGCAAAAAGCCCAACTCTAGGGTCGGGCTTTGCTCGCGGAAAAACCGCAAAGTAACTTAAATCTATATATCGTCCCCGGGCCTGTCAAGCAGCCTGACGACGAATATCTAAAGCTCCATCAATCCACGCAACACCCGCCTTCCAGAGCTGCCGCGTCTTCTCTTCCCCGAAGCCCATCTTCTTACCAACCTCCATTAAGGAGCTGTCGAGCCTGGTGTAGTACTTCATCAGCACCTGCCCGCATTCGGGGTAACGCTTGAGCAGCCGCCCCATCAAGCCATCGATCATCAAGGCATCGTCGTCGGTGATCATTGGCGACAGCACGGTGTTCTCGCGGGAGGCGCAGCACGACACGCCGGAGCCCAGTACAACCCAGCGGCCCCAATGCTCAAGCAGATCCTCGGCAGTACGCTCTCTAAAGCTCGGTGTGAAGGCCATGGCTCAATCCCCTGTAAAGTTAGTGCCGCCGGCGCCGCGGCGATTGTTCTGGTCGTAATAGTTGAGAAGGCCCACCGGTTTCAGGTCGCTCTTACTCGCCAGAAACATGTCCTGGGCTGCATTCAGGTTGAAACTCAATTGGGTCACCAAGTCCTGAAGCGAAAGCGGCTCACCGCCATCCGCCCGGACCCAGCCCGAGGCATGGCAGTCGATGCAATCCAGGTGATGGAAGAGACCTTGAATCACTGCCTTTCCCTTGCAAGACTTGCAGTGCTCCAGAGGTATCAAGGTGCGGCGGAAAGCTGGGCCGTGGGACTTCTTCATTTGGCCTCCAGCAGCTGCTTGTACAGCGCGTAGATGTCGTCACCGTCTGAACAATGGGCGGTGTGCCTGACCAGGTGCCGATCACCCGTCGACATCTTCACGTCGAGCACCTGCCAGCCGTTCGAACTGCGGGTCACCATCGAACTGACATCGGCGGAATTCACGGCGAGGCCGGTGCGCCTTTCGAGCAAAATCATCATTTCTAAACCTCGCCGTTAACAAATTGTGGTTCCGGCTCGCAGGCCCCGCCGTTCAAGGCGTCTACGAGGTTTTGCGAATCTTCATATCTAACGCCTGTCTGCTCGTGAATCGCCTTGAAGCCACGCTCATCTAACCAGTTGTGCCACTTCACCAGAGCCAGGCGGCGCTGCTCTTTGGCCTGGGTGTTGATGTAGGTGGAGGCGATCTTGCCCAGGGAGTGGTTGAGCAGCATCTCGCCGATGTGCCCGTCGACGCCAAGGTCAGTCCAGGCAGTGCGGGCCACCTTGCGCAGGTCGTGACTGGTCCAGGCGCCCTGCCCTAGCCGTGTGAATACCGCACTTGCCTGGTTGTCGCTGAGCGGCTTGCCACGGCGTGACGGGAACAGGAAGGCCCCTTCGTATCCCTGGGCGGTCTGGCGGTCACGGTAGCGGCGCAGCAACGCGCATACTTGGTCGGTCAGTGGCACGCGCAGCTCGGTCTTGGTCTTGGTGTGTTCGGCAGGCAGGAACCACTCGCGCTCTGGCAGTGCAATGTCAGCCCACCGCGCCTGGCGGGTTTCGCCGATCCGGGTGCCGTGGCACAGCATCATCAAGGCCAGCACGGCGTCACCTGGTGCGCTGTCGAAACGCTCAGTCAGCAACGTCACCAGATCGGGCAGCTGAACGTCGCGCAGGCGGGCCGGTTTGGGCTGGATGCGCGCCGTGGTGAAATGACTGAATTTGAGTTCTGCCAAGGGATTGACGGGGATCAGGTCGAGCTTGCGCGCCTGACGGAAGGCCATGGCGACAAGGCGAAACAGCTGCTGCACATACGACAGCGACAGTTCCGCCTGGGCCGGCCACATCAGCAGCTTGTCCAAGGTCTGGGCGTTTACGTCGCTGATCAGCAAATCATCAAGGCGCGGCTTGAGCTGGCAGCTGATCGCGGACTTGATCGCGGCTCGGCGCTTGTCCGAAAGCGCGCGCGACTTGGCCATACGCTCAGAAAACCAGTCGAGCAGCTCACCCACGGTTACCCAGCCGGACACACTGGCCGCGCCGTCGGCAGCAACGCGCAGACGTACCGCCGGCAAGGCCGCGATAACCTGCTTGGTGCTCAGGTCGGGAAAGCCACCGATGCGGTGCCATTGGCGCTTGTTGAGCAGATACCAGGAGCCGCGCGTGCGGTTCTTGGCGAAACGGAAGTGCAGCGCCGGGTGGCCGGCGTCCCGCAGATCACGCACATGCTCAAGCTTGGCATTGCGGGCAATCTCGGCATCTGACAGCTTCACCGTCAGGGTTTTGATTTGGGTGTTCAAAACGCGCCCTCCTCCGGATTAAGGAGGTCGATAACCTCAAACGTCGACGGCCACATCTGGCCGCCGTATCGAACTGCCATGGCCCTATCAAAAAAGAGCGCTAGCGCATGATCTGGTGCACTCCCCAGGTCTATCTTGGATGAACAGCAAAACACCGCGTAGCGGTACAGGTCAGGCTTCGGAACCGCAAGGCGGGGATCTGCCATTAGAATTGATCCTTTTGTTTGTAGCGGTCAGCCATGCTGGTGACCTTTGCAGGCTTGGACGGCTCAACCCATCCAGCAGCCAGTTGTTCAAATCGGCTGTACTGCCCGAGGAAGGCAGCACGCACGGTGCCACCGGCGATGTCACGGCCCTTGCCAATGATGATTTCGGCAATGCCCTTCGCTTCGGAATGCTCGTGGTAAACCTCGTCGCGGTAGACGAACAAGATGATGTCGGCGTCTTGCTCAATGGCGCCGGATTCGCGCAGGTCAGAGCACATTGGGCGCTTGTTGGGGCGTTTTTCGCACTCACGCGAGAGCTGGCTGAGCAGAATCACCGGGATGCCCAGTTCGCGAGCCATCAGTTTCGCGGTGCGGGTCATGTGGCTGACTTCCTGCTCTCGGCTGAATGTGCGCGAGTCGGATTCGATCAATTGCAGGTAATCGATCACCATAAGATCCAGTCCGTACCGGCGTTTGTGACGGCGCGCAGCCGCCCGCATCCGGTTCATCGACATTGATGCGCGGTCCGACAGGTACAGACTGGAGTGCTTAAGCTTGCCGGCCGCACTCATCAGCTCGGCGCCGTGGCTGTGGGGAGCCTTCCCGTTCTTGATCAAGTGCAGGGGTATGCGCCCTTCAGACGCCATGAAGCGGTCCATCAGGCCGGTGTTATCCATTTCGAGACTGAACGCCATCACGCTCTTACCCTCACGAATGGCGGCGTTGGACGCGATGTTCATGGCCAGGGTGGTTTTCCCCATGGCAGGACGGCCCGCGATGATGATCAGTTGGCCAGGCTTGAGACCCTGGAGCTTTTCATCCAAGTCGGGAATACCGGTGGATAGCCCGTCAATCTCGTCACCCCGGTCGGCGCGGGCCTGAAGAACCTCGATGTAGTCATCCAAGATGTCCTCTGCCTTGATCACCTCGGATGTGGCCGACTGGCTATCGACCGCCTGGGCTTCGGCCTGAACGGCAGCGACCTTGTCCGCCGTGGACTGGTCGCCATAAGCGATATCGTTGATCCGAACGCTCAGCTCAAGCAGCGATCTATCCAGGCTGCGCTCGCGTACGGTGCCGGCGTAGGAGGCGGCGTTCGCAACGCTTGGAGTGTTACGGGCGATATCGGCGGCGTATGCGAAGGCTGGAGAGCCGCAAGGTAGGTCACCGACATGTGCGCCGATAGTCACGATATCAACAGGCTGACCCGAGCCGTGCAAATCCAGTATGCCGCGATAGATGGCGGCGTTGTCCTCGTAGTAAAAATCCTCGACCGCCAGGTCGGCGCTGAGCAAGTCGATCAACTCGGGACGCAGGAACATCGCCCCTAGCACACCGTGCTCGGCTTCAAGGCTGTATGGATCACGCATTGAAATTACCCTCGATGACCTTCACAAAATTGCCAGGCGCGATGAGCCAGTCAAACACTGCGCGGAACGGCTTGCTGTTTCGCCCTTCTGTCTGGCCCATCAGGAAGGGGCTAGCGGCAACCAACTTGAAAAAGTCCGACCAGAAATCTAGATCCTGGTGAACCACACTCTCATTCCAACGGGCGTTAAGCGTGGCCACACGGCTCTTTGTGATCATCACTACCCGAGGAAGCCCAGGAAGGGTTTCGTTGAACAGATCGACGATGGCCTGAGTTGGGCATTTCGGCTTCGAGGCTTTCGACGGATTTGCATCAGCTCGAGAAGGTGACGGTTCACTTGATGGTTCTATTACGGTTCTGGGTGCGGCTGCTGCGGGGGGGGTACGCTGCTCCTGCGGGGGTGGTGGTGCATCTGCTGCGGGGTGCATCTCCTGCGGGGGTGCGTATGCTGCGGGGGTAAGGGTATACATCGTCGAACGTCCCATGCGCTCACGGAACGACAGAATCCCGGACGTGCCAAGCCACTTAATTGCAGACTGAACAGTGCGCTCGCCCAAGCAAGTGCGCTCAGCGATGCGAGCAATAGAAGGCCAGCAAACACCCTCGTCGTTTGCGTTGTCAGCCAGCGATATCAGGACAGCCTTCTGCGGGCCGCTCATGCCTTGCAACGGCCAGCACAGGCTCATGATGATGGTGCTCATGCGGAAACATCCTGGGCAGGTGCCAGGGATGCTTTCAGGTGACTGAGGCATTCCCGGCGAAATTTGGATTTAGATGCGTGCGAGTACTGGCCGCTGATCATCAAGGCGGCATCCATCGCGGCGGATTGATTTTTGGTGAGGTGTCGTGACACGTTTTCAGAGGTGTCGGAAAGTGTCGCGACATCCCTCGAACTATTGACTGCGGGAGCTTTATTGATCATTATTCACCTCGAAATACAGCTGTACTAAGCCGCCCTGCCAGGCGGTTTTTTTATGCCTGCGATTCAGGCGTTATGGGTGTCCGGCGCATCCGTGGTAGCTTTTTGCTTCCACACGAAAAGGTCACGGAGACCAGACATGACTGAAAGCCGAGTTCTCACCCCTTATGAGATGGGGTTGTCTGCTGCATTGGTGCTGATTGGGAAGGCTCTTGGATCGGTACATGGCGCCGACCTGGATGCTCTGAAAGCCGCAGCAGAACGCCTTCAAACTTCAATGCCCGAAGAGCCAAAGTTGCAAGGCGGTCAAGGCGAGCACCAATCCGCGCTAAGCTCGCTGTTAACGGGGCTGGAGGCCGCTCGTAAGCCCTGAACAGCGGATCGCTCCCAATAACCTTGGAAACCCAGGCGGCGTGCTCGTCTGGGCCTCCATTGACCGGAAAACTTAAATCACTCGCCTTGTCGTCCATCTCTATTCCCTTCCTATGCACTGTATGAATTAACAGCTGATCCAGAGGACTGACGCTGCCCTGTTGCTGAGTAGATAATTGGCCCAACATTTACGCAGCGCCGAGCAATACCTTCCGCGCTAGCGGCACCAGATCGGGCCTGAGCCCAGCGATGGTGATTTCACCGGAAGAAGCGTCCTGTAGACGCTCAGCGAGCTCGGCAGAAGCTTGACGATGGCCGCCCGCCAGCTGTCTGAGGTGACCAACTGTGGTCCCCGCCTTTTTGGCGATCAGCTCGCGCTCTTCAGCAGACTTTTGGGCGAGCCATCCACGCAGATGGTCATTCATAGGTGCCTCTCCGTTTAATATGAAGAGGAATTTAGCTTAGGGCTACATTTTCAGCAAGGATAATTTAGCTGTGAGCATATTTAGCAATGCGCTAAATGGTGGCAATCTTTCGTGCATGGATATCTACGAAATCAGAAAACAAAATCTGCGGACCCTCATCGGTAAGCAGAAGAAAGCCTCCTGCGCAGCGCGCTGGGAAATGAACCCTGCCCACCTCAGTCAGGTACTTTCCAATAAAACACCCAAGAACCTGGGCGATGACGTCGCGCGCCGGATAGAGCGCTTGGAAGGACTCGATTCCGGCTGGTTCGATTCGCTACAGGGCAGTACGGGGGGAGCTGAAGAGCCTGGTCACTCAGGGCTAAACGAGATGCGACTATGGGACGACGGAACCCCTATAGAGAATGATGAAATCTCAGTTCCCTATCTGCGTGAAGTCGAACTCGCCGCCGGCTCCGGGCGCTTTGTTATCGAGGAGGGCGAGAAATCAAGCCTTCGTTTTGATAAGCGCAGCCTGCGTCAAAATGGTGTGCAGTTCGATAAAGCGAGATGCGTAACGGTCCGCGGGAATAGCATGATCCCAGTTCTGCGAGATGGCGCTATTGTCGGCGTGAACACCGCTTGTACGGGCCTTGGTGACGTCGTCGACGGAGACTTGTACGCCATCAACCATAATGGGCAGCTGCGCGTTAAACAGCTCTATCGGCTACCCACGGGTTTGCGAATGCGCAGCTTCAATCGAGACGAACACCCGGACGAGGATTACAGCTATCAAAAGCTACAGGACGAGCAGATCAGCATTCTAGGCCATGTGTTCTGGTGGGGAATGTACGCCCGATAGCACTCACAGCTAAATAAAGGAGCCCGCCATGAGCGGGCTTTTTTGCACGCGGCTAAATTTATTTAGCTCTGAGCTATTGACTGATATTTAGCTTGGGGCTAAATTCACTCCATCGCCGGATAACAACCGGCCAGATGGAAGGCAGCGATGAACCGGCCTCAACGGTTCAGAGGGTTGGCAACTGACCCGGGCGTGCAGCGTAAATCGCCAAGACGAGTTATCCAGCGGGAGAACAAGCCGAAAGGCCCGCGGCTGGACGAACAATTCGATGGGGCCGGCGGCAGCGCCAGTAGCGGGAAGCCGGCAAGCGACACCAGAAGATTTCACGTCAGCGCCTGTATCGGGCGCTTTCGGAAACCAACCGGGAGTCACATTGATGGACGCAACAATCGTCAGCGGCGCATGGAAGGGTCATCTCGGACGCGGCCTTGCGCCAAAGGAAGTTCAGTACCTGCTGGGCACTGCCCAAGGCAAGACAGCCAAGGAGATTGCCCGCCAATTCGACGTGGCGGCCTGCACCGTGGCCAAGCGGCTTTCCTGCGCCATGTTCAAGCTCGGCGTGACCCGCCAGACAGCGGCGGTCGCCGAGGCCATGCGCCGTCAGATCATCTCGCCGATGTGCTTCACCTTGGCGGCCTTGATCGCCATGCACGCAATGATCGGTGATGACGCCATGCGCCGTGACCGCCGGGCACCAGAGCGGCGCACAGCCCAGGTTCGAGTGCTGCGCCAGGCGGAACGGCCAAGCCTCACCGCGTAATCGAAAGCATCACTTCTGCCCATTCACTGAGTGGACAGCGGGATGCGGACGACCAATACCGCTATGCGGCCACCTGCATCAACCACCCACTGGAGAACACCATGCTCCTACTGATCCTGATCGGTGCCACGCTGAGTTTCGAGAGGCCAGAACCTCGAGTGCTCTCAAGCGTGCCAGGCGATCAAGTGCGCCACCACCGCGAGGCCTGGCGATGTACCACCGGGGTCGCGGCGTTCTGGCGCTAACGGTCCCGCCCAAAACTCAAACTACTGCATCCGAGAATGGCCCGAACGTCCAACGGGCCTTTCTTTTGCGCGCGCCTTTATCCGTCAGCACCCTCCCCTGGGCCCACCGGTACATACCAGGCGGTCAGGGTGCTGACGAATAAACGCAACCACAACCAAGGAGTCGGCATGAACCCAGCCATCCAACAAAGCCAAGCCGTTCTGCAGGCCCTGCGGGAACGTGTTTCGCTTTCCACTTCGGAGATGTACATGAAGATCGGTCGCGAACAGCCAGTGAAGGTGCCGCGCTTCAACGTGGTGCCGCTCGGCAAGAACCTGTTCGATGTGGTGGAGCGCTCCACGGGCGTTTCCCGCGGTGCACGTACCGGCCACGACGGTGCTTGCCAGTACGCCGATCAGCTCGAGCGCAACGCTGACTTTTTCAGCGCAGTCACGGCCACGTCGAAGCGCTTCGGATGGCGAATGGTGCGCTGGACGGCCGGCTTCTCGGCGCTGCTTGTGTTGTTCGCCTATTACGGTGCGCAGCCATGATCGGCGAACCAATGCCGGATCCACGGCGCTCGATAATCGACGAGCTGAACCAGCAGATGGAAGCGTTCTTCGGCTCTGGCAAGAAAGCCCAGGTCATCCCGAACGGTGTTGGTGTTGACGGTCCCTACAACGGCACCACGGCGCACCACGAACGCCTGCGCAAAGAACGCGACAAGCTCGCACCGTCCGTACGCGCCGAAGCAGCAAAGGGCGTCGTAGCCAGCGTGGCAGCGAAGAACCTGGGTATGCACATCAAGCGCGTGACGCTGATCGCCCAGGAGAACGGCTTCAAGTTCGCCGACACCCCATGAGGCGCATCAACAACCAGGTGCGACAACGCCGGCGCAAGGCATGGCTTGATTTGCCAGCACATGAAATCGAAGAGGTAGGCCATGGCCGAGGAAGAACAGCAGCCGACGGCGGAAGCGCTGAAGCAGCGACGCAAGCGCGAGAAGGCAGCAGCGAAGGACGCTGCATTGGGCGTCGAGAAGTTTACGGTTGAAGTGGCCGGGGTGTTCAAGGGCGATCTTCGCAAGGTGATGAAGGCCCACGGCATCAACAACCAGCAGGACATTCACCAGCGGCTGATCATTAATCTGATCGCCGCAGACTTCGAAACTCAAGCGCAGATGCTCAAGTGTGTCACGACACCTTTTGTAGTAACTGAAAAGGTGTCGCAGATCATCAAGGCGGCGGGCCTGAAGTCGCTCGCCGACGACCCACCCGAGCCAGACGACGAAATCGAAACACCAGCGTAACCCACCCTACTCGCTGCATCCGGTAACCGGAGGGCGGCGCCTGACTGGAGATAATCTATGAGCAACATTCCTCCGCGCCCGAAGGCCGATAAAGCAATGATCCTCGCGGCTTGCACCGTTGTTGCTGAAAAGATCAATGGGGACGCCGAAACCATCGCCCAGCATTACCGCCGCCACATGGACGGCTTTGAGTTGGCAAAGGAGCTTGATAAGTATGCGTCCTGGGACACTACGCGGGATGACATGGATGCGCTGGACGAGGTCGACTATCTCGTAGATCGGGCCGAAGACCTGGCGGTTAAAGCGTGGGCTGAAGAGTTCAAGCCCGAGCCGCCGCTGCCTATTGGCACCAGGGTCAAACAAGGCGTGATCACACGGATCTACGAGCACACCCCGGCCATGTACTGCGTCAAAGAAGACGGCTGCACCAACGACACCCGCAGCCTACTGATCAAGTTCGAAGACGCCGTAGCCGCCTGAGCCAACGCCCTGCCGGTCACCCGTAATACCCCAACCCAAACCAAATTGCCACCACCGGCCACCGGAGGGCGGCGCCTGACTGGAGATAATCCATGACCAAGCCAAAAGTCGTTCCGGCATCGCGTAAGGTGCTGGCCTACTCCGTAGAGACCAACGACCCCGAAGAATCCAACATCCAGTTCGCCACCTCGAACGCCGCAGCGCGGCGCCAGGGTGCGGATGAGATTGGCACAGACTTCGGTGCGGTGTCCTGCCGGCGCGCGCATTGGGCTGACCAGTATGCGGGCCAGCGCTTTATCCCGGCGGAGGCTTACATTGACGCTGGGTGGTGGTTCGGCTGTAACCATTGCGGCGCCAGGTGCGACAGTGATGCCAGCTATTGGGATGACGAGACCGAAACCGATATTTCACTGAACCTGGTGTTCGACGGTCGCGTGGTCTACTGCTCTGCGGACTGCAAGTCAGGGCACGAAGCCGAGGTCGCGGCACGCAATGCAAGATTCGAAGAATTCAAGGTTCGGGTAGTAGCAGAGCGCCCCGGCGTTACCTTCACCGAGTTCACCGGTGGTTATCCATGGTGCGGCAACAAAGGGCTGTTCACCTTCCCCGGCGCCCAGTACGGCGGTTCGGTCACTGATAAGGAAGAGGGCGAGGAACTGAAGTGGTACGTAGCCCAAGGCGATAAAGCAGCCTGGGACTACTTCATCGCCGAACAACCAGCCGCCTGAGCAACCAATGCTATCGGCTTTGAGCGAATGACTCACCAGAAAATAATCTGAAAGAGATAAGTGTCTTGTTCAGAAATTTAGCGATTTCCTCAGCCTGCTCCATGCTCGTCCCAGGCGGCAACTCAAAAACCGGAGGGTTATCGGGCAGACCGTCGACTGAGTCTTGAAACCACATTTGTAAATTGGGCTGCGCTGGATCTAGCTCACCAATGGTGAATTTGATACGGGTCTTCTGGCTCATATCTGTCTCCCTGATCCGGCTCCATGCCGGTCACCCGTAATACCCCATATCAACGAATTACGCCAGCCGGCGAGCAGTCGCACGATTTACTCGCCTAAACTCTCTAGTCAGAAGGCCACCACCACTTAAGTCTTCTCAGAGCGTCAGCCTTCATCTCCAAAAGATTGATAATTGCGTTCGTAATTCTTCTGATGTTTGCGTTGAAAAACTCAAGCTCGTGGGAATAGTCATCTTCTTCATTATCTGCCCAAGCAGATGTGAGGCTTCTAATGTCGACCAGGGCGTTCTTCACTTCCATCATCGCTGCTGAAATTTGACTGTCCACTGATTGGCTCGCGCGGGACTCATCGACATAGTTCGATGCCTGATCGATGACTCGAATAAATCGAGGGATCATGCTTCGCGCAATTGAGTTGCACGTAAAAAACTCGAGCGTGTTTGTGGTTATATTCAACGCAAATTGACTTGCCTGAATCGAGCGCTCTATAGCATCAACGCGGGCTCTTTTATCCAGTACAGATTTATAACGCCTCTCGCTTCCTGAAAGTCGAATTGCAACGGCAATTGCAACTATCGACCCAAAGGCTTGCACCCATGATGCCAGTCCTGGGTGTACTTCCACCCACTTCAAAAAAGCTTCCCATACCGTCAAAGATTCCATGACCCACTCCCCTGTAGATCCCGGAACTATACCGGCGAGGATCCCCTATGTCCGCACAACAGAAGAAACACCCCTTCGATTTCAAAACCCAATACGGACTCGGCTTCAACCCACAGGACGATGAGATCGTTGTCGACTTCTTCTGTGGCGGTGGTGGCGCCGGTACCGGCCTGGAGATTGGCCTGGGCCGTGCGGTGAACGTGGCGAAGAACCACAGCCCGCAAGCGATCAGCATGCACACCGTGAATCACCCAGGCGCCAAGCACTTCACCACCGACGTGTTCGAGGGTGACCCGGACACCGAATGCGGCGGCAAGGCAGTCGGCTGGTTCCACATGTCACCGGACTGCACGCACCACAGCCAGGCCGCCGGCGGCCAACCGCGCAAGCGTGAGATCCGCAACTTATCGTGGATCGGCCTCAAGTGGGCTGGCATGAAACGGCCCCGGGTAATCAGCCTAGAGAACGTGAAGCAGATCCTGCAATGGGGCCGCCTGATCGCCAAGCGCGACAAGGCCACCGGCCGCGTGGTGAAACTCGGCGGCGACGTTGCGGCACCTGGTGAGGTCGTGCCGGTTGGCCAGCAGTTCCTAATTCCCGACCCAAAACAGCGCGGCCGGACCTGGCGCCGCTTCGTGGCCCTGCTCGAGGGCATGGGCTATATCGTTGAGTGGAAGGTGATCAAGGCCTGCGACTTTGGCGCACCGACCAGCAGGGAACGCCTTTTCATGATTGCCCGGTGCGACGGCCAGCCAATTGTGTGGCCGGAGCCGACCCACGCCAAGAACCCCGCCAAAGGCCAGCAGAAGTGGAAAACAGCCGCTGACTGCATCGACTTCACCGACCTGGGCAAAAGTATTTTCGGCCGCAAGAAGGACCTGGCACCGGCCACCCTACGACGTGTTGCCAAGGGAATGAAGAAGTTCGTCATCGATAGCGCGGCGCCGTTCATTGTGCCGATTGCCAACTGGTCCGGCGAGGCAGTGCAGTCAGCCGAAGAGCCCCTGCGCACCATCACCTCCTACCCCAAGGGCGGTGCCTTCTCGGTGGTCAGCCCGATCATTGCACCGGCAACACACCAGGGCAGCGACCGCATCAATGATCCGCTTGAGCCTCTGCCGACCGTGACCTGCGCGAACCGCGGCGAGCTGACACTGATCAGCCCCACGTTGATTCAGTCGGGGTACGGTGAGCGACCGGGTCAGGAACCGCGCGTACCTGGGCTGGATCAACCTCTGGGAACCGTAGTCGCCGGCGGCGTGAAGCACGCTCTCGCAGCGGCGCACCTGGTGAAGTTCCGCTTCAATGACGCGGGCAAGGCGCTGGACGAACCACTGCCGACCATCACCAGCGGCGGCAACTATCAGCGCCCGGCCGGTGCCGCGCACGCCATGGGCATCTCCACAGTATTCATGGCCCAGATGAACGGCGGCTTCAACACCACCGTCGCCAAGAGCATCGAAGACCCGATGACCACTGTGACCAACACCGGCAGCCAGCAGCAGCTGGTGGCGGCGAACCTGGTGCACTTGCGTGGCAACTGCGATGCCCGGGACGTAAATGATCCGCTGCACACCATCAGCGCCGGCGGCCAGCACCACGGGTTGGCCAGCGCATTCATGGAACGGGCGTTCGGCGGCAGCGTGGGCCAAGGCCTCGAAGAACCGGCGCCGACCATCACTGCAGGTGGTGGCGGCAAGAGCTCACTGGTGTCGCTCACGCTATCGCCTGAGCACGAAGCCGGTGCCCTGCGGGTCGCTGCGTTCCTGATCAGCTACTACGGCACGGAGAACATTAGCGCTTGTGATTCGCCAGCGCCGACGATCACCACCAAAGACCGCCTGGCCATGGTCACCGTTATGGTCAAAGGCACGCCCTATGTGATCGTCGACATCCGCCTACGGATGCTGAAACCGTCGGAGCTGTACAAGGCTCAGGGCTTCCCTGCCGACTACATCATCAGCCACGGTGCTGACGGCAAGCCGTTCACCAAGACTCAGCAGGTTCACATGTGCGGCAACAGCGTCAGCCCGCCGCCGATGGCAGCACTGGCTCGGGGCAATGATCCATGGCGCGCCGAACAACGCCAAGCACGCGCCGCATAACTCCCCCACTCCACCGCCCGGGCATTGCCCGGCAAGGACTCCTATGAAACAGATTGAACTCAGCGGGCCAATGACCAGCCTGACCTGACTAAACTTCCCCAGCTAAGCGTGGGTCAGTCGACTTGCCTGTTGATGATCGATGGTGGGTATGAATCCAGAACTCTTTTGATGCTCAAGCCATGTTCTGACCAGTTCCACATCAAAGCGCCAATCGCGAGCTTTCATAAGCATAAGCGCCGTGCAGGTGATTCGATAGTGACCACATTTCTGACAGGCTCTTTCTTCGTAATCAACGCCAACATCAACTGCTATCGCTGGCTCGCCGCAGATAAAGCAAGTCATGAAATTCTCCTACTGAACTATTGTCAAACTTTAGCTGATTCTTTGAGCCTATCCACTGACCGGGCGTGCCTGACAAGGAATTAACTGTTTCCGAAGTGACACGCATTTCCGTGTTAATTCACGGATCGAATAAGAAGGTGGGCATGACGGAGTCCGCGCTTCTCGATCGGGTAACCGCAGAGCGTGACTGCCTACAGCTGAGCTTGAACACCACGGACCAGGCCATTGCAGACCTGAGCACCGCAATTTCCCGGCGAATGCATCGGGCTCGCGACCTTAAGGCGGAACTGGCCTACGCCGTGCGCGCCCTCGATGAGGTGGTCAAGGTATCAGCCATGCGCGAAAAGCCTTTCGAGATTGCAATGCTAACAATTGGCGAGCTCTAAGCCAGCGCAGCGCCTGCCTAAAACCGACAGGAGTACATCCGCACTCTACCCACATGCTACCAATGATGATCACTTTCCTTGGCGGGAACCTCGTCTAGGTAGCGGATGAGGTTTGGTGATTGTATTAATCGCCGAATTGGCTGGAGCTTTGAGCCTCGCTTGTCCGAGTCCCCACGCCAAAGCCTGCGTCATTGTTTGTCCCGGCAACGAATCAAATGCTTCTTCTGAAATCATTGCGCCTTTCGCGCCGTAGACCCCGATAAACAACTGAGTTCTGCCTAGAAGAGAAAGCCGAACCTGCACATTCAACAAGGTGCCGTCAGCCTGGCGCTCATCCACAGAGCGCGCGTGAAGCGCTGGATCTATCCAATCCAAATAAACGCAGCCTCTGTTTCTCATATGTGTCGTCCTGATTTTAAGGCAGCGATTATGCGGCTTTATTTAAGTCGGACAGAAGACTGCGCAACAAATATTTAACTCATCCCTCCCCCTTCAAAGTCAGCCGCTATAGCGGCAAGGATGCGCTCGTCCATGGAAAACGAGTACCAACTCTATCTTGGCGATTGCCTGGAGGTCATGAAGCAGTTGCCAGACGCCAGCGTCGACATGGTTCTGGCCGACTTGCCCTACGGCACCACCCAGTGCGCCTGGGACACCATCATCCCGCTCGAGCCGCTCTGGCGTGAGTACTTGCGGATCGCCAAGCCAGAGGCCGCAATCGTGTTGTGCGCAGCCCAGCCGTTCGCGTCGATGCTGGTGGCGAGCAACCCGAAGCTCTACCGGTATGAGTGGATCTGGGAGAAAGGCAATGCCACCGGATTCCTGAACGCCAAGAAGCAACCGCTTCGGGCACACGAAAGCGCCCAGGTCTTCTACCGCAAGCAGCCGGTTTATAACCCGCAGATGTCCAGCGGTAACGAACGCAAGACCGCGAAGCGCAAGACGGTCAACTCCGAGTGCTACGGAAAGGCCCTGGCCCTGACTGAATACGACTCGACAGAGCGGTACCCGAGATCGGTGCAGTTCTTCTCCAGCGACAAGCAGGCTGGCAGCTTTCACCCGACGCAGAAGCCCGTGGCCTGGATGTCTTTCCTGATCAGCACCTATACGCAGCGCGGTCAGGTGGTGCTGGATAACACGATGGGAAGCGGTACCACCGGCGTGGCCTGCATACAGCTGGGTCGGAAGTTCATCGGCATCGAGCAGGACCGCGAGATCTACGTGACCGCGACCGAGCGAATCAATGAAGCGATCACCATCCGCGACACGCCGGTACCGCAAATCGATCTGTTCGCAACAGCCTAACCACAATCCCCCTACATGCCTGCCGGTGAGCGGCGGGCGGAGCTATGCCATGAATGCACAAGTACTGGACCCATGTAGCGCCAGTCGCATGATGTGGTTCGACAAGGCCGACCAGCGAGCCCTATTCGGCGACATCCGCGATGAAGAACATGTGTTGTGTGATGGCCGGGTGCTGAAGGTTGAACCGGACGTGATCATGGATTTCCGGCACCTGCCCTTCCCCGACGCAAGCTTCAACATGGTGGTGTTCGATCCACCACACCTGGTGCGCGCCGGCCGGGAGAGTTGGCTGCGGCTGAAATACGGAATCCTGACCGACGACTGGCGCGACGACCTGCGCAAAGGCTTCGCGGAGTGCTTCCGGGTTCTGCGGCCTGGCCAGTTCCTGATCTTCAAGTGGAACGAAACCCAGATCCGGGTCAGCGAGATTCTTTCACTCACCGAAGAGCTACCGCTGTTTGGCCACAAGTCCGGGAAGCGCGAGAAAACGCACTGGATCACGTTTATGAAGGGTGCGGAAGATAAACAGTCGGGAAACCGACACCCCGGAACATCAACCATTGAGGCTCACCCCCACAAGGAATGCCTGATGAAACATTTCGCAGAAGCAGTCATCGCAATCGCGCCAGTAAAAACTCGCAAGTCTAGGAATCGTTTCTTCCGAGAATACGACCGATGGACCGACCGCTTGCTTCGGCTGGGTCTCATCGACCTTGAAGAGCGTCAAGATTTGCGGCGGCACATCGCAGGGGCATATCTCGCCACCTTGATGTAGAAGCCCCGAATCCCTTCTCTAACAAGCCTGCCGGAAAACGGCGGGCCACCTTCTGCCGCCCAGCGCGGCAAGGACACCCCATGTTCGCTATGAAACTCACCCTGATACTGCTGGGCGCTTTGCTGTACCTGGCAGGAACCATCGGCTGGTTCGGCTGGCTCGGGCTCGACCTGCTGGACACCGGCACCACCGAGGCATTGCTCTACGCCTTCGGCGGCACATGCGCCTGGCTGCTGATCACCTTCGGCCTGGCCATCCACATCATTAAGACAGCGCGGCCCACTGTGGGCGGCGGGAGGTAGTTATGGAAATTCATTTTCTGTCGCACGAAGATGTTTGTGAATTGACGGGCGCCAGAACAAAAGCGGGCCAGATCCAGGTCCTATCGCGTAACGGTATACGGCACACCATCAAGCGCAACGGATGGCCTTGCGTGATATCCGCATCGCTGATGGTCATTTCGAAAGATCTCAAGCCAGAAAAGGCTGAATGGCAACCAAGGATGGGTATCTAGTAAATGGCAAGGCGACCGACCAACCCTGGCAGCATCCCCCGGCTTAGAAAGCGACTGCGACCAGGGGGAAGGGTTTATTACTACTATGACGCAGGCGACAAACCGAGAAAGGAGATAGCGCTTGGTTCCGACTACGGAGCCGCAATCGTTGAATACGCTCGACTTGAAAAGAGCCGTGCGGCGAGTGCACTTGTAGAAGCCGTACTGACTTTTGAGTACGTCGCTACCAAGTACATGGATGAGGTTGTGCCCACGAAGTCTCCGACCACACAAAAGGACAACACTAGGGAGCTGAAGCAACTACTGATCTTTTTCAATGACCCGCCCGGCCCTCTAGAGGCGATCGAGCCGAAACACGTCGTTCAGTACCTGCGTTATCGGTCGAAGACAGCGAAGGTGCGCGCCAACCGAGAAAAAGCCTTGCTCAGCGCCATCTGGAATTTCGCCCGTCAGAGCGGTTATACGTCGCTCGCAAACCCGTGCGCCGGCATCAAAGGGAACAAGGAAACGGGCCGGGACACCTACGTCGAAGACGAAATGTTTGCGGCGGTGTACCTGCACGCTGATCAGCCACTCAAGGACGCGTTAGACCTCTTCTATCTCACAGCTCAGCGCATAGGTGACACGCTCAAGATGGACGAACGTGACCTGCTGGATAACCAGTTGCTGATAAAGCAGGGGAAGACGAGTGCAAAACGCCGCATTGAGATTGTAGGAGAGCTGAAGGTGGTTATTGACCGCATTCTGGAAAGGAAAAAGGGGCACAAGATTCGCTCAACCAGGCTCGTCGTTATGGACAACGGCCAGGCGATGACAACGAGTATGCTCAGAGGGAGATTTGACGCGGCCAGAATGAAGGCCGGGATTGAAAAGTCTGCTTTTCAGATGCGCGACCTACGCGCAAAAGCGGCAACAGACAAGGAAGAATCGACTGGAAGTATTCGCGATGCGAGAGATCAATTGGGTCACACAACTGTCGGCATGACAGAGCAGTACATCCGGCGCCGCAAAGGCCTAAAGGTGCTTCCCACAAAGTAAAATTCCGTTCCGCAATAATATATGAGCCCTTGAAAACAAAGGGCTACAAGCGAGTCATCTAAGAACAATTGCGGACCGAAAGTATCGCTAACCTACTGTTTTGTATATGTTTGTATGTGGACTTAAAATCCCCCGCTCGTAAGGGCGTCCCGGTTCGATTCCGGGTTCGGGCACCATAGATATCAAGGGCTTGCCAGGGAAACCTGGGCAGGCCCTTATCTTTTCTACCCCGTAATTCCTTTCCCCGGCGTCCTGCCGGACTGTAGCCCAGAAAGCAGCCCTACCTGATCCACCGGAGAAACGGTGCGCCTATATTTTTTACTGCCATCGGGCAGTTACCAGACGCCGCGAGCCGCCACTAAAGTATCGAAATAATAGCTCACAGCCTAATTTAAAGTTAGATCACATATACAAAACGGCAACAATCTTGACCATATACCGCGCACCCAATACACCACCACATGACCTGGCCGCATCTTGGCTGTATCTTTAAAAACGCAAATTACTTCCCTGCAATAAAATCAGCCTTTTTACTCATCCGTCTAAGGCGCCTTGATAATTTCTGAGGATATATCAATACGTTATATATTCTATTTAATTTTTAAATAACACTAAACCCACAAGTCATTTATAAATGTCTACCACAACAAGAAGGCAGCGAAAACGTGATAAGCATATAACACTTCAAATCAATGGACACGAAGGAATGTACTCGTATGACTATCTTGGCGAAAAATCTTGTTAGCCCACTCACCACTTCGGCGCAGCTCCGAACAAGTGAAGATTACCAGGCACTCTATAATTTTTCACACACCTATGATCGAGGAGGATTTAACTCCTCACAGGGCAAGCCGTCTTACACTATTGCGCAGGCCGCGGATGAAATAACTCGAGGAGGTTACTATTGGGGTGACAACGACCACAATGGGAAATACAACTTCACCTACAGCTTTCTGACTTCAGAAAGTCAAGCATACGCCTCCGAGAACGTGTCTGGATTCAGCGCATTCGACGCTCAACAGAGATCCCAAGCAGCCCTTTCTTTCCAATCCTGGTCAGACGTCGCCAACATTTCATTCATCGAATCCAGAAGCGGAGGCGACGCACATATATCACTGGGCAATTATAGTAATGACCTGCAGCATGGAGGTGCCAGGTCAGCTTTCGCCTTCTACCCTAATAACAGCGGAAATAGCGATGCGTTGTTTTATACCAATCAAAACTATCAAGAAAATTTAACACCGGCAAACGGCAATTACGGTCGTCAAACCTTGACCCATGAAATTGGTCACACGCTTGGACTGCAGCACCCAGGTTCGTACGACGCCAGTGTGGGTCAACCGTCGTATTCGGATGCGAAATATGCCGAAGATACACATGCTTACTCCGTGATGAGTTACTGGAGCGAGAGCAACACCAACCAGAACTTCAGTAAAGGTGGTGTCGAAGCCTATGCTGCCGGCCCGCTGATCGACGACATCGCCGCGATCCAGAAGCTCTACGGTGCCAACTACAGCACTCGCGCCGGTGACACGACCTACGGGTTCAACTCCAATACCGGGCGTGATTTCCTCACTGCCACATCCGATGCCGACAAGCTGGTGTTTTCGGTATGGGACGGCGGCGGCAAAGACACTCTGGACTTCTCCGGTTTCACTCAAAACCAGAAGATCAACCTCACTGCCACCTCGTTTTCTGATGTGGGCGGCCTGGTGGGCAACGTGTCGATCGCCAAGGGCGTCACCATCGAGAACGCATTCGGCGGTTCGGGCAACGACCTGATCATTGGTAACCAGGTCGCCAACCTAATCAAAGGCGGGGCCGGTAACGACCTAATCTATGGAGGTGGCGGCGCAGACCAATTGTGGGGCGGCGCCGGCAACGACGCGTTCGTGTACGGTGCCAGTTCCGATTCCACGCCACGCGCTGCGGACAAGATCTTTGACTTCACCTCGGGCTCCGACAAGATCGACCTGTCGGGCATTACCAAAGGTGCGGGCTTGAGCTTCGTCAATGCATTTACCGGCCATGCCGGCGATGCTGTGCTGAACTATGCCTCGGGTACCAACCTGGGCACCTTGGCTGTGGACTTCTCCGGACACGGTGTGGCGGATTTCCTCGTCACCACCGTTGGCCAGGCAGCCGTCAGCGACATCGTGGCGTGATACAAAGCGCGGCGCTTCGCGCGCCGCGCTCAATGATTGGAAAGGAACTCACGATCAAATACTCAGTTCTACCCATGCAGCTGCGCCCCACTATTGCTGCAATGTGGAGCGGCTGCACTACTCCCTAGTTGATTTCGGTTACGAAATTTTCGCGAGACCGCCGTACTTTTTTCAGGTTTACCAGCCAGTCAGACTCTGCTGCCCGATACCCCAAAGGCAGCAGCACCACACTGCGCAGATGCCTGGCTCCCAATCCCAGAATCTCATCGACAGCCGATGGGTCGAACCCTTCCATGGGCGTCGCATCGACTTGCTCGGATGCCGCGGCGATTAAAGCCGAGCCCAGGCCAATATAGGCTTGGCGCGCAGCCGCTTGATAGTTGGCCTCCTGCCCACGCTCGGCGACTATACCGAGGAGCATTTGACGGTAATCTTCCCAACCCTGGTTGACGGTAGCTCGTACCGTATTGGTCAGGTCGAACATCATGTTGACACGCTCAGGCGTGATGTCATCCCAGGCGGCGAACACCAGTAAATGAGAGCAGTCGGTCACCTGGGACTGATTCCAGCTGACCGCCTTAATCTTTTCGCGAATTTGCGGATTGGTCACCACCAGCAATTCAAATGGCTGCAGCCCGCTCGACGTCGCCGTCAGGCGTACCGCCTCCAGGATTCGCTCCAGCTTTTCAGCAGGTATTGTCTTGGACGAATCGTAACTTTTCGTCGCATAACGCCAATTCAGCAACTCGGTTATTTTGCTCATTCTTCACATTCCACGTAGGTCAACGGTGTTTATCCAGCCCAATCCGATTACCTTCCGGATTACGCTGCGGCTTATACTGCGGATTAAAGTCAACTTGAAGGTCAAGCAAAAAATGAAGATAGGCGAGATTGCGCGACGTACCGGCCTTGCTGCTTCAGCAATACGCTACTACGAGGAGCAAGGCCTGCTGGACGCCCCCACGCGAGACATGAACAACTATCGCTATTACAGCGAGTCCACCATTAAACGCCTGGAAGTCGTGATCCACGCGCAAAGGCTGGGGTTTTCCCTCGACACCATTCGTGGCCTTTTCCTTCATGACGGGAGCTGCTCCAAATCCCTCACTCTGGAACAGATCAATGTACGCCTGGAGGAGATACAGCAAATCGAAGCCACACTAAAAGTGCAGCGTGAGGAGTTGTTGATGCTGCAACAAACCCTTGAAGAAAGCCTTCGTACTGGTATCGCACCGGGATTGGATTGCCCGCGCAGCGCTGAGCGATCAAGGCCTGATCGAGCCGTAGTCATGCGAAGCAAGCACATGATGGCTGCCAGCAAGTGAGGAAAACGCGATACTGCGGGATATAGATTGCTATAAAACGACAAGCAAGAAAAAACCCCACAGCATCAGCGATCCTGTGAGGTTTTACCGCCAACTGTACCGATGCCGCATCAAACCACGCTGATCATCTCTGCGCTCAGCTGTGCCGCATTGAACCCCACCAGGGTGACACTGCTGTCCCCCGCCAGAATCACGCTGTCACTGCCGTTCTGGGTGGTGGACCCGATTACAGCATCGGCGCTCGCAAACAACGACTTGGCGAACACCAGCAGATCATGCCCGTTCTGATGGATGTTGAAGTCGCTGATCACGTCGTGGCCGAACCCGCGCTGATCGAACACAAACAAGTCGCTGCCCACGCCACCACTGAGCTGGTCATTGCCCTGCCCGCCGATCAAAACATCATTACCGCTGGCGCCATACAGCGAGTCGTTACCCATGCCGCCCAGCAACGTGTCGTTGCCGTCACCGCCGTGCAGCAGGTCATTGCCGGCGCCACCGTCGAGCCGATCATTGCCGTTCTGGCCGAATATCAGGTCGCGTGCTGCAGTGCCTTTCAGGGTGTCGGCCAGTTGGCTACCTTCAATGGATCTGGCGTAAGCCTTGTCGGCGCCGAACAGGCCATCGAAATCCAGCTTGCCGTTGGTGACCGTATAAGACGGCGTCAGCGTCTGCCCGATACCGCTGAAGATGCCACCGATAACAGGCAGTTGACCGAGCGTGTTGGCAAGGCCCGTTTCGAACTCGACATGCTCTACGCCATGCAGTTCTTTAAGGCCGTATTGGCCGCTGCTATCGTTCAAAAACAACGTACCGTCGCTCAGTTTCACGGCTTCGTAGGCGGACGCCGTACCTTTGAGAAAGACTTTGTCATCGCCTGCACCGCCAGCAACGATATCGGTACCGGTACTGACCCGGAAACTGTCGTTACCACTGAACCCGTCGAGGAAGTCATCGCTGCGACCATCCTGCAGCTTGTCTGCACTGTCGGTGCCCAGCAGGAAGGCCGGTGTACCGTAATGGTTGGAGGTGGCGGTCTGTTTGTCGCTGACCCAGGTGAAGCTGCGGCTGATCGCGTCGAGGTTGCTGATCACGATGGTGCTATCGCGCTCGATGTAATCGTAGAACGTCGACTGGGCGATGCGCTGGATGGGGTTGATGAAAATACCTTCGAGGTGCGCAGCCCATCCTGACAAGTTGGCAATGGAAAACGGACCGTTGGGCCAGGTTGGCAGGGCGTAGATCGTATCGAACAGCACGATATTGTCGGTCGTCGAGGTGTAACTGGCATCACTCCCCTGAAGAGCGTCGATGATGGCGCTTCCCACGTTGGTTTCCTGACCGGTGAGGCGGTGCACCACATCGTTTTCAAAACCGAAGTTGTAGATTCCGTCGCTGTTGCTGGACTTGGGTGACTCCATGCCAAAGTAGTCCGAATCCTTGAAGAAACCGTCTGCCAGCGTGTCCTTGCCGATATACATGCTGTTAGTCACTGAGCCGCCCTGGCTGTAGCCGGTCACCAGCACATCCTTGCCGCTCAGGTTGTGGTCTATCGCGTAATCCTTGATTGAATTGAGCAGGTACTCATAGCCGTTGATATACGAGTTGTCGATCATGGCCGGCCAGCCCAGCAGATCAGTCAGGGAGTTGGTGCCGGCAATGGAAAACCCCATTTTCAGCAATTGACCACTGTCATCGTATTGACCAAACACCCTGGCCTGGGAACCGAACACGCCATCGCCGGTGAAGCTTCCGGTGATATCGGTGTGACTGCTATCAACGCTCAGTTCATTGGCGCCGATTTCACGCCAGCCTTTGGGCAATGCAAAGGTGTTGCCCTCCCCCAGTACCGCCCCTGGAAGGTTGTAGAGCGCGCCTACGGTCGCGACACCGCTGGTGTAAGTGGCGAGGTTCCAGGCATCTGAAATCAGCACACGGGCATCTTGACCCTTGTAATCGAATATAGCCATGTCAGTACTCCTTGAGCCCAGCGATCAACACCGAAGTCGACGGTAATAACTGATACGTCGGGCTAAACAATATGCATTGAAGTTGTTGTTGTGCATTCTGTTCAGGCTGCTTCTTTTCTTAATATCGACTTTGACCATTAAGGAAGCTTGTCAACATTAGCGTAGAAACATTGCCGTACATCGACCGACTATCGGATTGTAAGGAGCTATTATTAAGCACCCATACAAAAAAAGCGCCGGGAGCGCTATTTAACAAACAATAAGTGGGCGTTTGTTTTTTACGTGACTAATGGGTCAGGACTAATTAAACCCGCCGCGCGCGTTATGGATGACTTACTCAACCCAATAACGATCCAATATCAAATAGCGATGCAGATAACACTCGCCCTCAGGAAGAAAAAACTTCAGCACCTTGTCGCGCCGGCTTTTGATATCGGGGCACTTGCTGCCTGGCCAATTGCGCCTGCACGCCCGCGACAGCTTCAAGTACTCTCTGCGCCCACTGCCCATCCTGCGGGTCAACCACGACCACACGAAAGCCATGTTCATGACCTTCTATGCGCACGCCCTCGGAATCATCCACGTGTAAATCGATATCGAAGGCCGACGGAAGCTTCGACGGCGTGTTCAACAGCCCGCGCGCGTTGAGAGCCTGGTTATGCACGACGCTGTTCACCACGCCATCGACGCGTATGCCGTACAGCATCAGCCAACGCCTGATATACGAAGGCGCCCGGCCTGACGAGGTGTAAACCCAGATGCTGCACCCCTGGCGCCGTAGCTCCCGGGTCAGGGAGCGGGTGCCGACACGCAGCGGCTCGCCCCACCAGCGATGGACGCAGGCCGGCAACCAGCTGCTTTCCACGGGCGAGTGATCAAGTTGGCAGGCCAGGGTGTCGTCGATATCAAACGAGATCCGTACGCGTGGCCGTGTGAGCAGACGCGTGGACAGGGCTTGAACGAGTAGGTTGGCGGACGTTCGGCATTTGCCCGCAAAGGTTTGATACCTGCTCATCATTGGCCTCCCTGATAGATTGGCTGCGGTGTGTCGCTCAAGAAAAACACACCCGGATCAGGCGCTTGTTCCTCCAGGAACGCGGCGTACTTTTTCTTGATCTTGGGCAATTCATACAGTGCCTTCACCCCATGTTTGGCCGAGTTGCGGATCACCGAGGAGGGGTTGAAGTAGCCTTCGGCGTTTTCGAGTGTCAGCACGAACGGCGGCAACCCTGCACGCATCAGCAGGTAGCTGACGATCAGCGAGCCACTGCGGTTATTGCCTTCGATGAACAATTGCGGCTTGCTGAGGATGCGTACATACACACCTGCTGCACGCTTCCACACCGATTCACTGCGGTAGGCGCAGTACCAATTGAACAAGTCCTTGATGCCACCCTCAACGTTGTTGAAGAAGTGCTCCTCGGTTGCGGCCAGGTGTTGCGCGTATTCCAGGCGGCGTGCCGGATCTCGACCACAGAGCACCGTGGCGTTGATCTCCAGCATCAGGTCAAGGTGATGCAGGTCAAACAGGTCCACGCCCTGGGCCACGTAGTCGTCAACCAGCGCATAACCTTCAAGCACATTGTCCAACACCTCGTCCGTCAGCGGGTCCCGCGGCTCGGTAAACTGCGTGCTGAGCTGGGCAAAGCGGCTCTGCACCTTACGCAGGGCGCGTTCAATCGCTGGCAAATCTAGACGATGCGTTACAGGCATTGGCATTCCCGAGAAGACGTTGGCGCAGGTGCGGCTGTTATCGAACATGGATGGCTCAGCTGAACTTGCCGCTGATGTAATCCTCGGTCATCTGCTCACGCGGGCTGCCGAAAATCTGCGCAGTCGGGCCCATTTCCACCAGGTAGCCAGTGCGCGTACCCTGGGAAATATCCACCGAGAAAAACGCCGTGGTGTCTGCTACGCGGATGGCCTGCTGCATGTTGTGGGTCACCAGTGCGATGGTGTAGTCCTTCTTCAATTCCACCATCAGCTCCTCCACCCGGCGGGTCGCGATGGGGTCGAGGGCCGAACAGGGCTCATCGAGCAACAGCACTTCCGGCTCGGTGGCGATGGCGCGGGCGATACATAACCGCTGCTGCTGACCACCAGAAAGCGACAAGCCACTGACCTTGAGCTTGTCCTTGACCTCATCCCACAGCGCCGCGCCTTGCAGGGCGTGCTTGACGCGGTCGCCCAGGTCGCCTTTGTAGCGGTTCAGGCGCAGGCCGAACGCGACGTTGTCGAAGATGCTCATGGAAAACGGGTTGGGCTGCTGGAACACCATGCCGATGTAGCGGCGTACCACCACCGGGTCGACGCCCTTGCCATACACGTCCTGGCCGAGGAAATGCACGTGGCCCTCGAAGCGAAAGCCCTTCACCAAATCGTTCATGCGGTTGAGGCTGCGCAGCACAGTACTTTTGCCGCAGCCCGACGGGCCGATAAACCCGGTGATCTTGTTTTTTTCAATCGGCACATGGCTGTCACGCACCGCCATGAAGTTGCCGTAGAAAATCCTGTCCAGCTTGCAGTCCATGACCACAGGCGACTGGGTGACAAACGGAGCGGCTATTTGCGCAGTTGAGACGTTCAAAATTCAGATGCTCCCGTTCTTAATACTTGGGCTTGCCGAAGATACGGCTGACAATATTGACAACCAGCACAATCATCACCAACACCAAAGAGGCCGCCCAGGCGAGCTCAAGCTGGTTGTCGAACGGCATGCCGGAGAAGTTGTAGATCAGCACCGCCAGCGAGGCCGTGGGGTTCATGACCGCGAGGTCGCCGTCGTGGTAGATCCAGTAGTTGCTGAACAGCGCGGTAAACAGCAGCGGCGCGGTTTCGCCGGCAGCCCGGGCCACGGCGAGCATCACGCCGGTGAGGATCGCCGGCAGGCCGGTCGGCAAGATGATTTTCCAAATCACCTGCGAGCGCGTGCAGCCCATGCCGTAGGCGGCGTCCTTCATGATCTTGGGCACCATGCGCATCGACTCTTCGGCGGTGAGCACCACGATCGGCAGCATCAGTACCGCCAGGGCTACACCGCCCGCCGGCGCCGAGTAAGTACCGGTGGTCATGACCACCAGGGCGTAGGCGAACACCCCGGCCAGGATCGACGGCAGGCCCGTGAGCATCTTTGCGGCAAAGCGCGCAGTGTTCGCCAATTTGCTGTCCGGCCCCAGTTCGGCCAGGAAGATCGCCGCCATGATGCCGACCGGTACCGCGATGGCAGCAGCAATACCGACCATCACAAAGGTGCCTGCCATGGCGTTGCCGAAACCGCCGCCGGTTTCGAAGCCGGTGGGCGGCAGTTCGGTAAACACTTCCAGGCTCAGGCGTGCGCCGCCACGGGTGATCAGCATGTAGAGCACGGAAATCAGCGGCACGCTGGCCAGCAGCGCACCCAGCCAGACCAATGTGGTCAACACTAGGCTGCGCAGGGCACGGCCTTCGAACTTGCGCTGCAGGCTGGGCACCGCGGTGATCGGGGACGTGAGGTCAGTCATTGTTTAGTACCGCGCTGGGCGTAGAGCATGATCATGGAACCGATGACGTTCACCAGCAGCGTGATAAACATCAGCACGAGCGCGGCGTACATCAACACCTCGATCTCATTCGGCCCGGCTTCGGGAAAGTTCAGCGCCAACAAGGCCGCCAAGGTATTGGCCGGCGCAAACAGCGACAGTGAGATGTTGTTGGCGTTGCCCACCAGCATCGCCAGCGCCATGGTTTCACCCAGCGCGCGGCCGAGGCCGAGCACCAGCGAGCCGAAAATACCGGTGGCGGCAGAAGGCACCATCACCTTGAGAATCGCCTCCCAATGGGTAGTCCCCATACCGTAGGCAGCCTGCTTGGTTTTCATCGGCACGCTGGTCAGGGCGTCCTGGGACACGGCGGCAATCGTCGGCAGAATCATGATCGCCAATACCAGCGCCGCAGGCAGCAACCCTGGCCCGCTCAAGGAGGTGCCGAAAAACGGGATCCAGCCCAGTTCACTATTCAACCAGGTGGTCAGTGGCCGGATCGCCGGGATCACCACGTAGATGCCCCACAGGCCATACACCACGCTGGGGATGGCCGCGAGCAACTCAACGATGGTGCGAAACACCGCCGCCAGCTTCGCCGGCAGGAAATCCTGAGTCAGGAAAATCGCCATGCTGACGCCGAAAACCCCTGCAATCAGCAGCGCAATCAGGGCGCTATAGAGCGTGCCCCAAATCGCCGGCAGGATCCCGTACTTGCCTTGGTTGACATCCCAGACACTGCCAAAAAGCACGTCGAAACCGTGCTTCTCCATGCCGGGAAGGGCCTTGCGTCCCACCTCGAATACCAAGGCTGCGACCAACGCCAGAATCAGTACCACCCCGATTCGCGCGAGCCCACGGAAGGTGCGATCGACCAGGAAGTCTTTTGCAGAGGGGGGTTGGCAGGCAGAATCCGGGTTAACCGGAACGACGAAAGGTTTGATCATGGGCGAATTCCGGAACAAAGGGGGAAACGCTCCCGGCCTGGCTGACAGCCCAGGCCAAGAGCGACCTCACGGGTGTTACTGGATGTTGGCGGAAGCTTTACGCACCTGATCGACCACCGATTGCGGCAGTGGGATGTAGCCCATCGAGTCGGCGATTTTCTGCCCCTCGGTCAAGCTGTACTCGACCATTTCGCGCATGGCCTTGGCCTTGGCCGGATTACCGTTGTCCTTGCGGAAGATCATCCAGGTGTAGGACGTGATCGGGTAGGACTTGGCGCCGTCCGGGTCCGGCAGCCAGGCCACCAGGCTTTCCGGCATCTTCACTGCTGCCAGGGCCTCGGCACCGCTCTCGGCGTTCGGCACCACGTACTGGCCGGCCTTGTTCTGCAACTGGGCGAAGTCGACCTTGGCCAGCTTGGCGAAGCCGTACTCAATGTAGCCAATCGCGCCTGGTGTCTGGCGTACGGTGGCCGTCACGCCATCGTTCTTGGGCGACTTGATGAATTTGTCGCTGGCAGGCCAGTTGACCGTGTTGCCCTCGCCCAGCGCCGTTTTGAATTCAGGATTGATGGTCGCCAAATGCTTGGTGAACACCGCCGTGGTGCCGCTGGAGTCTGCACGCACTACCACGGTGATCGGTGTATCGGTCAGTTTCAGGTCCGGGTTGGCGGCGACTATCTGTGGGTCGTTCCACTTGGTGATCTTGCCCAGGAAGATATTGGAATACACATCGCGTGGCAGCTTGAGGCCCTTGGGGTTGCCCGGCAGGTTATACGCCAGCACGATTTCACCCGCGGTCATCGGCAGCAATTGCACGCCTTCGGCCACCTTGGCGATGTCTTCATCTTTCATGGCCGAATCACTGGCGGCGAAATCGACGGTTTTATTCAGGAAGTCCTGCACACCTGCGCCGCTGCCCTTGGATTGATAATCCACAGTGACGCCAGCGGTCTTCTTGCTGAAGTCCTTGAACCAGGTGAGGTAGATCGGTGCAGGGAAGCTGGCACCGGAGCCGGTGAGGCGCACGTTTTCGGCGGCGAAGGTCATGGAGGAGGCACACAAAGAAACCGTAACGGCCAGTGCTGCAGACTTCATCAAGCTTTTCATTAAAAGAACTCGTTGTGGTGACGGGCTCCCGAACTGTGCAGCAGGGTTGTTACATTTTTATGAAAATTGAGTGGCGAACCGGGGTTTTGTCCCTGTTTGCCGCTACAACGATGTATTTTCGGGCGATTGGTTAGTAACAAATTGCGTCTAAAATGCTGCGATCCCCTATGGCGGCATAGGTATCTACACATCTTTTGATACGGCGCTGTACCTGTGGCGAGGGAGCTTGCTCCCGCTGGCGGCCTCAGGGCCGACCCGGGTGCTGGGTCAGATCGAGTACATATCCGTTATTTAGGTAACGGCCACTATTGGTTCCGCTCTTACAGCGGCTCACTTTTGAAAAGCGCAAAAGTGAGCAAAACGCTCTTGCCCCACCACTCGGCACCTCGCTCAGGCTCGGCGTGCCCGTAATCCGACAGGGATTTGGGGGGCCGCCGCCACGCGCCATCCATGGCGCGGGGCGGCTAAACCGGCATCCCTGCCGGTTTACCCCCCAAACCCCTGTCGAATTCCGGCCAGCGTGGTTTAACGGGGCGCCTAAGATCAAAAGCAGATCAAGATCAAGAGCAGCTCGCTTCGCATCGTGGTTACCGTAGGGGGCTGCGAACTGAAGTTGTGTAGATACCCATGCCTATGGCGAGGGCGCTTGTTCCTGCTGAGCTACGCAGCAGCCCCGCCCCCGCAGGGCTCATGGCTGGCGACAAATCAAGGCGGCCCCCCTGATCTCGGCGCCATCGGCCGTTTCCTTGCCATCAGCCACAGCCATGCTGTCTGCCCCAAGAACCGCCGCCTGGTTGAGCGCCCGTCGCAAGGTGTCATCCGGCCCAGCCCCCTGCACGGTGAACATTTCAATCAGTCGACACTGGTTCGAAGACGAGGCAGTGACCAGGTTGACGTTAAAACCGCGCTCGGTCAGTTGGGTGGAACACGCAGGCAATACGCTTACCGCCGCAAATGCCAGCGTTACCGGAAAAAGATTGTGCGTTGATACCCCGCCACGCCGACCCGCCAGCGTTCGGCAACGGCGTAGGACACCGCGAGGTTACTGTGAATGGCTTGGCCCGGCTGGAGACTGCTGGCGTTCAGGACCGAGGCCGGGTCGTGATTACGACTGGACCATGCGTAGTTGAAACGGCCGCTCACCTCCAGGCGATCGGTCAACTCCCAGGTAAATACGTAATGAGGGTTGAATACCCAGACACAGAAACGGGCTGACGACCATGTCGCCCTGGCGGGTGCGGCGGCCCTCGGGGCCATGATCGATATCCAGTTCCAGGTTCACCAGCGGCAACAATACCTCAGCGCCGTAATTGGCCCCCAACAGCGTCTTGTCACTGAAGTAGGCCAAGTGCGGCAGCACCGTGGTGCTGTGCACCTGCTGGCGCCCGGGCAGCGAATGGCCGTGGGCATCGTAGGCCGAGTGGCTGCGGTAATACTGCACTGGCAACTCGAACAGCGCGCCGGGGCCGGCGACCCCGTCCATGAAACTGGCATTGCCCAAGGCCAGGGGCGGCAGGCTGACACTGTCCGCCTCGCTGGTGGCGCAGGCCAATGCCGAGCTGATGCCCAGAACCCGAATCCACTGTGTTTGACGCATACAGCACCTTCATTGACTGCCGATTAAAAAACGGCGAATGGGTAATCCACGATCACCCGGTACTCATCGGCATTCGAGTTGCCACGGGTATTGCCCGGCGCGGTATAGCCTTGGCCGGATCGATGCGCGGCCCAGCGCAATGTGACGTTCAAGCCCTTGGCCTTGCCGCCCGGCACCACATAACGCAGGGCGACGTCGCGTTCCCAGTGGTGCGCATCCTTGCCCGCAGCGTTATAGATGTAGCCGTAGCCGGTGCTGTTGGGGTCGACTCGCGTCAGATCCGCTTCACCCCGGGTGTAGGAGGTGCTGAGCTGAAAGTCCGGCGCGTTGATGAAGGCCAGGCTGGTCTGGTATTGGATCTTCCACGACTTTTCACCCGGGGCATTGAAGTCGGCGTATTGCTGGGAATTGTTCAGGTACATGAACGTGCGGTCGTCCAGCACGACGTAGTCGAACGGCGTGTCGCCGTCGACCTTCTGCACACCGAGGGTCAGGCTCTGGCCTGCGCCGGACAGGGTCAGGCCGCCGGTGTAAGTATTGTTGTCGATGCGCCCCAAGTGGCTTTGGCCCTGGTCACGGGTCTTGAAGTAATGCACATACGGCGTCAGCGTGACCCCATGGTTCAACGTGAAGGGGTAGCTGACCCCAGCGTAATACTGGCTCCAGATATCGCTGAGCTGGCCGCCATACAGCGTCAGCGTAACCCCGCCCGGCGCACTGTAAACGCCGCCCAGCCAGCTCATGTGCGAACTCTCGCGCTCGGCCGCCACACCGGCCTTGTTGCCAGTGCCGTAACTGGTGGTCAGGTGGCTCTGGCCGCTCTGGTTGCGCAGGCGTGTGGAATCGACCCAGCCGGTGTCGAGGGTCAGGTTTTGCAAGCTGTAGTTCTTCAGCGTGACGCCACGAAAAGTCTGTGGGAACACCCGGCTCACACCGCTGGCCACCAGTGGGTTATCCAGATACTGGTCACCTGCCTGCACCAAGCTGCCAAAGCCGCGCAGCTTGAGTGCCGCGCCCGCTGCCGAGAAGTCAGACTCCGGAGCCTTTTTCGAATCCAGCGGCAGCAAACCCGCCCCGCCACTGCCTCCACCGCCATCGAGCTTGAGACCATAGAACCCATGCACATCGACCCCCACACCAATCGGCGTGTCGGTGTAACCCGAGCGAAACGACAGGTACACACCTTGCACCCATTCACGCTGATCCAGGCGCGACGGCGTGTTGTGGTTATCGCGGCCCAGGTAGTAATTGCGCAGCAGCCCATTGAGGGACGAGCCGCCGACAAATCCCGGCGTCACCGCCAGTTCGGCTTTCTGTCGTTCATTGATACCGGTGCTGAGGTTATCCCGTTGGCCCAAGGAGTTATCGGCCTGCACGCCCGCCGCCGAGAGTGACACCGTGAGCGATATGGAGACACGCACGATCCGCTTGAAAATAGGCATCAGCGTTGCTCCTGTGGTTGTTCAATCACCGTCACGGTCGCCGTAGTGCCCGCGCGCAAGCGGCCCTATCCCAAGAGCAAGTGCAAGCTGCCAATACATCGGCAGCCTGCATTCCAGGCTTACTTGCCTTCAGTCAACGCGTTGTAGCTGGTGAACAGGTTGCGGTAGTCAGGGATGTGGTTGGAGAACAACGTCCCCAAGCCTTCGATATCGTTGCGCCAGTCGCGGTGCAGCTCACAGGCCAGGCCGAACCAGGTCATCAGCTGCGCACCATTGGCCGACATGCGGGCCCAGGCCGATTGCTGGGTCAGCTCATTGAAGGTGCCGGAGGCATCGGTCACCACGAACACTTCAAAGCCTTCCGCCAGCGCCGACAGCGCCGGGAATGCCACGCACACTTCGGTCACCACGCCGGCAATGATCAGTTGCTTCTTGCCGGTGGCCTTGATGGCCTTGACGAAGTCTTCGTTGTCCCAGGCATTGATCTGCCCAGGACGGGCAATGTACGGAGCGTCCGGGAACAGCGCCTTGAGTTCCGGTACCAGCGGGCCATTGGGGCCGGTTTCGAAACTGGTGGTCAGGATGGTCGGCAGCTTGAAGTACTTGGCCAGGTCAGCCAGGGCCAGCACGTTGTTCTTGAACTTGTCCGGGTCGATGTCGCGGACCAATGACAGCAGGCCAGCCTGATGGTCGACCAACAACACAGCGGCGTTATCTTTGTCCAAGCGAACGTAAGGTGTAGACATCGTGATACTCCTGATAAAGAAGGTGACGCCCCGAGTGGGCGCCCGGTAAAGAACCCAGCGTGTTTACTTGCGCTGTGAGTCTAGTTCTTCGTGATTGTTTGCCACTTCCTGAGCCTTGATGTAGCTCTCGATCAGCAGTTGGTAGTGCGGCATCGCCTGGGTGTAGACGTTCGCCCACTCCTGGGCATCCGGACGGTTCCACGAACCTTGCAACTCCGAGAGCGTGCCCATGATGTCGATCGGCACCGCGCCGGCTTGGGCCAGGCGCGCGATGGTCAGGTCAGTGGCCAGCTTGGAGTGGTTGCCCGAAGCGTCGACCACCGCAAACACCTTGTAGCCTTCATGCACCGCCGCGATGGACGGAAACGCCAGGCATACGCTGGTCAGGGTGCCGGCAATCACCAGGGTCTTCTTGCCGGTGGCTTTGACGGCGGCGTGAAACTCAGGGTTATCCCAGGCGTTGATTTCGCCGCGACGGGCGACGTACTTGGCGTGGGGCGCGGCTTCGTGGATTTCCGGGATCAGCGGGCCATTGGGGCCTTGTGGAACCGAAGCGGTAGTGATGACCGGGATTTTCAACAGGGTCGCGGCCTTGGCCAGCGCGATAGCGTTGGCGCGCAACTGAGGAACATCAATGTCCTTGACGATCTGGAACAGACCACTCTGGTGGTCGATCAGCAACATGGCCGTGTCGGCGGGATCAATCGTCGGCTTTTGACCATTGAAGTTTGCAGCGTTACCTGATGCAGTCATTTGCATTTCCTCTTTGCTTGGATAGACCTCCCTGGAATGGTGTGCCGGAACAGTGCCCGGCAGTGTCTGCACTTCCTGTATAGACACGCTCCGACCGGTATCCAAGACTTGCGCCTGTAGGACACCTGCGAAAAAACAATGGAGCCACCTTAATCATCAGGTTCAGGGTTAGGTAGTGGCTGAACCGGGCCGCTGCATCTCAAAAATGGAACGATGTACCGCCCCTTGCACATTGGCTCAGGCTCGCCTCAATGGCTGGCCATGCCAGCCATATGCATCATCCAGCGCAAGCCACTCGCAAGGATGCCGAGGGCGAGCACGCTGGCGAACCAGATAGCGATCAGCCACAACACCCGCTGGTACCAACGGCCAGCAGGCAGCGGCTTTTCACCCTTAGTGGTAGCCATCGCCAATCCTCACTTTGCCGCGGAATACGTAGTAGCTCCAGCAGGTGTACATCAGGATGATCGGCAGGATGAACAGCGTGCCGATCAGGATGAACAGCTGGCTCGAAGGCGGCGATGCAGCGTCCCACAAGCTGATGGATGGCGGCACAATGTTCGGCCAGATGCTGAAGGCCAGCCCGATATACCCCAGGAACACCAGCATCAGGGTGAATACGAACGGCCAGTGCGAGTGGTGTTGGCGCAACGTTTTCAACAGCCCCACCAGTGCCAGTACGCCCAGCAGCATCAGACCGCCAAACACCACAATGTGCGCCTGGGCAAACCAGCGCAGGGCGATTTCCGGGTGCAGCCACGGCGTCCACACGCACAGCACCGCCACCACCGCCATCAGCGCAAAGGCCAGGTAGCGGCTGAACAGGCGCATGCGCGATTCGAGCATGCCTTCGGTCTTGACCAGCAACCAGGTGCTGCCCAGCAACGCGTAGGCCACTACCAACCCAATCCCGCAGAACAGCGGGAACGGCGAGAGCCAGTCGAGGCTGCCCCCGGCAAACTGGCGATTGACCACAGGAATGCCGGCGATGTAGGTGCCGATCACCACGCCCTGGCAAAAGGTCGCCAGGAACGAGCCGCCGATAAACGCCATGTCCCAGATATGCCGCTTCTGCGGGCTGGCCTTGAAGCGAAACTCAAACGCCACACCACGAAAGATCAGCCCGGCCAGCATGAAAATCAGCGGCAGGTACAACGCCTCCAGGATCACCGAATACGCCAGCGGAAACGCCCCATACAACGCCGCGCCGCCGAGTACCAACCATGTCTCGTTACCGTCCCATACCGGCGCCACGGTGTTCATCATCACATCGCGCTCCTGCTCGTCCGGGATCAGCGGAAACAGGATGCCCAGGCCCAAATCGAAGCCATCCATGATCACGTACATCATCACCCCGAAGGCAATGATCACGCCCCAGATCAACGACAGGTCTATACCTACAATGCCCATGTGCAATCCCCTTGATCAGTTGGTGTGGTCGCCGGACGCGAGCGTCTCGGTGACGGCGGACAGGGGGCGGCGTGGTGTGCGCTCCTGGCCGGGGCCGCCCTGTGGCGGTTGGTCGTGATGGGGCTGCGGGCCCTTGCGCACCAGCTTCATCATGTAGCCGATACCCACGGCAAATACCGAGAAGTAGATCAGTACAAACAACGCCAGGGAGATGCTCAATTGCGTGACGCTGTGATTGGACGCCGCGTCTGCAGTACGCATCAGCCCGTAGACCACCCACGGCTGGCGCCCTACTTCAGTGGTGATCCAGCCGGCCAGCATGGCGATCAGCCCGGTCGGCCCCATGAACAGCACCAGGCGCAGGAATAACCGATTGCGATACAGCGCGCCGTTACGGCGCAACGCCAAGCCCAGTATCCCAGTGAGGATCATCAACATCCCCAGCCCGGCCATGATCCGGAAACTGAAGAAAATGATGGTTGAGTTCGGCCGATCTTCCTTGGGGAAGCTCTTGAGCGCCGGGATCTGTTTGTCCAGGCTGTGGGTCAGGATCAGGCTGCCCAGGTACGGGACTTCTATTGCGTAGCGGGTCTTTTCGGCCTCCATGTCAGGGATACCGAACAGCACCAGCGGCGTCGCGCCGTTACCGACGTTTTCCCAATGCCCTTCAATCGCAGCAATTTTCGCCGGCTGGTGCTCCAGAGTGTTCAAACCATGGGCATCACCGACGACCGCCTGGATCGGAGCCACGATCAACGCCATCCACAACGCCATCGAGAGCATTTTACGCACTGCCGGGGTGTCGTTTTTACGCAGCAAGTGCCAGGCCGCCGATGAGCCGACGAAGAACGCCGTGGCAACAAAGGCAGCGATTGCCATATGCGCCAGGCGGAACGGGAACGACGGGTTGAAGACGATGGCGAACCAGTCCAGCGGCACCACCCGGCCATCGACGATGGAGAAGCCCTGGGGCGTTTGCATCCAGCTGTTGGACGCCAGGATCCAGAACGTCGAGATCAACGTCCCGATGGCGACCATCACCGTAGAAAAGAAGTGCAAACCGCGCCCCACCCGGTTCCAGCCAAACAGCATGACCCCGAGGAAACCCGCTTCCAGGAAGAACGCCGTCAGCACCTCATAGGTGAGCAACGGCCCGGTGATGCTGCCGGCAAAGTCCGAGAAACGACTCCAATTGGTGCCGAACTCGTAGGCCATGACCAGGCCCGAGACCACGCCCATGCCGAAGTTGACGGCGAAGATCTTCGACCAGAAGTGATACAGGTCCTTGTAGACCGCGTTGTTGGTTCTCAGCCACAAGCCTTCGAGCACCGCCAGGAAACTGGCCAGGCCGATGGTGACAGCGGGGAAAATAATGTGAAACGAGACCGTGAAGGCGAATTGAATTCGCGCAAGGTCCAGCGCCTCGATATTTAACATGGCAATACCCTTATGGAAACTTGATGCGCACGCGCACCCAGATCGGCGTGCCTCTGGCCTGGTGGCCTGGGGCAAGCGGATGTGCAGTGATCAGGGAAAACCAGGGCGCCATACTGGCCGCCCCGGTACGACTCAAGCGCCGTGGGACTGGATCAGATTGCTGACCGGCGCGGGTTCAAGCCGGATGGCGATGAACTTCGACGTCGGGGTAAACGTACGGTCGCCATAGCTTTCCAGCGGCACCAACGGGTTGGTTTCGGGGTAATAGGCGGCGGCCTGCCCGGCGGGAATGTCATAGGCGATCAAGGTGAAGCCGCTGACCCGACGCTCACGGCCATCGCCCCACAGCGAGACCATGTCGACTTTCTGCCCCGGCTCGTAGCCCAGCTTGCGGATGTCCTGTTCATTGACGAACACCACATCGCGCATGCCATAGACGCCGCGATAACGGTCATCGAGCCCGTACAGGGTGGTGTTGTACTGGTCGTGGGAACGCATGGTCTGCAGGATCAGCTCCGGCTTGACGTCCAGATTGCGCACGCCTTCGCTGACCAGGTGCGCCGGCAACACGCTGGAGACAAACTGGGCTTTGCCGCTGTCGGTTTTCCAGATGCGTCGCGCTGCGTCGTTGCCCAGATGAAAGCCGCCCGGGTGCAGCAGTTTGGTGTTGAAGTCCTTGAAGCCGGGAATGGTGTCGGCAATCAAGTCGCGGATGCGGCCGTAGTCGGCCACCGTCCACAGCCAGTCAATCGGGTGATTGCCCAGGGTCGCATTGGCGATCCCGGCAATGATGGCGGGTTCCGAACGCATCAGCGGCGACTTGGGTTTCAGCTGGCCGTGGGAGATGTGCACCATGCTGAAGGTGTCTTCAACGGTCACGCCTTGCGGGCCTTGTTCCTGGATGTCGATATCGGTGCGGCCCAGGCACGGCAGGATCAAGGCTTCGCGGCCCGTCACCAGATGGCTGCGGTTGAGCTTGGTAGCGATGTGCACAGTGAGGTCGCACTTGCGCAGTGCCGCGTGGGTGCGCGGGGTGTCCGGCGTCGCTTGGGCAAAATTGCCGCCCAGGCCGATGAAGACCTTGGCGCGCCCTTCTTCCATGGCCGCAATCGCCATGACCGTGTTGTGACCATGGCGGCGCGGGACCTTGAAGTCAAAGCGTGCTTCCAATGCGTTGATCAACTCCGGCGGCGCCAGTTCGTTGATGCCCATGGTGCGGTCGCCCTGCACGTTGCTGTGGCCGCGCACGGGCGATAGCCCCGCCCCTGGCCGGCCGATATTGCCGCGCAACAGTTGCACGTTGATGATTTCCTGCACGGTCAGCACCGAGTGTGTGTGCTGGGTCACGCCCATCGCCCAGCACATGATCACCCGCTTGGCGCGTCGGTACATGCGTGCGGCCAGCTCGATATCCTCAAGGCTCAGGCCCGATTGCTCGACGATATGCTCCCATGAGGTGGCGTCCACTTGCGCCAGATAGTGCTCCAGGCCCGAGGTGTGCTGGGCAATGAAAGCGCGGTCGAAGACTGCCTCGCCATCGTTCTCCAGGGCTTCACGTTCCCATTTGAGCAGGAACTTGGCGATACCACGAAAGGCCGCCATGTCGCCTCCCAAGGCCGGGCGAAAGTACGCCGACGAGGTAGGTTCGGAACCGTTGGTGAGCATCTCCAAGGGATGCTGCGGGTGTTGGAAACGCTCCAGCCCACGTTCCTTGAGCGGGTTGAAACAGATCACCTGGGCACCGCGCTTTACCGCCTCGCGCAGCGGTTCGAGCATACGTGGGTGGTTGGTGCCGGGGTTCTGGCCGATGACGAAAATCGCGTCGGCTTCCTCCAGGTCATCGAAGGTCACCGTGCCTTTGCCCACGCCAACACTGTCGTCCATGCCCAGGCCGCTGGCTTCGTGGCACATGTTCGAACAGTCGGGAAAGTTGTTGGTACCGTAGGCGCGAACGAACAGTTGGTACAAATAAGCCGCTTCGTTACTGGCGCGGCCCGAGGTATAGAACTCGGCCTGGTCCGGCGACTCCAGTTCGTTGAGGTGCTTGGCGATCAGGGCAAAGGCATCGTCCCAAGTGATTTCGACATAACGGTCCAGGGAGTCGTCATAGCGCATCGGGTGTGTCAGGCGGCCCTGGTATTCGAGCCAGTAGTCACTTTGCGCTGCCAGCGACGACACCGTGTATTTGTTGAAGAACGCCGGATTGACCAGGCGCCCGGTGGCTTCCCAGTTGACCGCCTTGGCGCCGTTCTCGCAGAACTTGACCATGCCGCTTTCCGGCGACTCGCCCCAGGCGCAACCGGGACAGTCAAAACCGCCGTTCTGGTTGGTCTTGAGCATCGCACGGATGTTCTTGAGCGCGTTTTCACTGCCCAGCCAGTTTTTCGTCACCGCGATCAGCGCGCCCCAACCGGCGGCAGCCCCCTTGTACGGTTTATAACGTTCAACTTCGCTCATGATGTTTCTCCAGGACTTCACGCATAGGCAGCGCCTAACTTAAAGCCTTTATTGATGGTTATTTTCAGGCATTGCAGAACGCAAACAGTGTTTTCACCGATCTTTCCACGGTCTGGAAATCGGTTTACATATTCAGGCTAGGCCCTGCAAAAACATCTGTCTAATCACAAATAACGACCACGCCATCGACACCATCTATCAACATTAAAATCTTTATTTTTCATAGTGATACGAACCTAAAAAGCTCAAATAAAATCGCTATAGATTTCATCGATCACTCAGTTGTTAATAGTGATTAGACGCCCTTGAAAAACAACTTTAGGCTTGAATCAAATAAGGCTCTCATCTCTGTCGAGCGCTCAAAAACAACGCCATGGCTACGCTCTTATTGAGTCGCAGCCGGAGGTTTCCATGACCGATAAAATCCTGATGGATAGTTTTTCTCGCCGGGTCGACTATCTCAGAATGTCGGTGACCGACCGCTGCGATTTCCGTTGTGTGTATTGCATGGCCGAAGACATGCAGTTCCTGCCGCGCCAGCGCATCCTCACACTGGAGGAGCTGTATCAACTGGCTGAAAGCTTCGTCACCCTGGGCACTCGTAAAATCCGCCTGACCGGCGGCGAGCCGCTGATTCGCCCAGGTGTGGTTGACCTGTGCCAGCGCATCGCCGCCCTCCCCGGCCTGCGCGAGCTGTGCATGACCACCAACGGCTCGCAGTTGGGCAAGCTCGCCGCCCCCTTGTTCGACGCCGGCCTCAAGCGCCTGAATATCAGCCTCGACAGCCTTGATCCCCAGCGCTTTCGCGAACTGACGCGCACCGGCGACCTAGCCAAAGTCATCGCCGGTATTGACGCTGCGAATGCTGCGGGTTTTCAACACACCAAACTCAATTGCGTGGTGATGAAAGGCCGCAACGATCACGAGATCAACGATCTGGTAGCTTTCGCCATCGAACGCGGCGTGGATATCAGCTTTATCGAGGAAATGCCCCTGGGCGTGATCAGCGAACACAGCCGTGCCGAGGCTTTCTATTCCAGCGCGCAAGTGCGCGAGCGCATCGCCGAACGCTACACCCTGATCGACTCGGCCGAATCGACCCAGGGCCCTTCACGCTACTGGCGCCTGGCCGAAGCACCGCATATCCGCCTGGGCTTTATTTCCCCCCACAGCCACAACTTCTGCGGCACCTGCAACCGCGTGCGGCTGACCGTTGAAGGCCGCTTGCTGCTGTGCCTGGGCAACGAGCATTCGGTCGACCTCAAGGAGGTGCTGCGCCGTTACCCGGGTGAACAGCAACGGCTGGAGCAGGCCATTCTCGAGTCGATGAAGATCAAGCCGTATCGACACAACTTCGAGCTCAACGATGACGTGCAGGTGGTGCGTTTCATGAACATGACCGGCGGCTAGCTGGCCGGCCTCTCTTTCTTTGTACTCAGTTGACCCGAGGTACCCCATGCACGAACACTCGCCTACCCTGACCCATCTGGACGCCGCAGGCCGAGCCAGCATGGTCGACGTCACCGACAAAGCCGCTACCACCCGCGAAGCCCAGGCCCAGGCTTGGGTGCACATGTTGCCGGCCACCTTGCAACTGATCCAGGCCAACGGCCATCCCAAGGGCGATGTGTTTGCCGTGGCACGTATCGCCGGGATCATGGCCGCGAAGAAAACCCATGAGCTGATCCCGCTGTGCCACCCGCTGATGCTCAGTTCGATCCACCTCGAACTGCGCGCCATCGAGCCTGACAGAGTGCAGATCCTCAGCACCTGCCGGCTCAACGGCCAGACCGGCGTCGAACTCGAAGCCCTGACCGCCGCCAGCGTGGCAGCCTTGACGATCTATGACATGTGCAAGGCCGTGGATCGGGGCATGGTCATCGACCGAATCCAGCTGCTGAAAAAACACGGCGGCAAGTCAGGCACCTTCATTGCAGGAGACGCCCAATGATTCTGATCAACTACTTTGCGCGCTACCGTGAACAACTGGGCGTTGGCGGTGAAAAGCTCGTATTGGATGAGTCCCTGCGCACCATTGAGCACGTCAGGCAATTGCTGTGCGCCCGCGGTGAGACCTGGCAGCAGGTGCTGGGTGAAACCAGCCTGATGTGCGCGCTGAACCAGGAACTCTGCACACCGCAAGCGCTGATCGAAGACTTCGACGAAATTGCGTTCTTCCCCCAAGTGACCGGAGGTTGACCCATGCCGGTTCAGGTGCAGACCGAACTGTTGGACCTGGGTGAACTGACCCGCAGCGTACACGCCGAAGACCCCGGCGTTGGCGCCGTGGCCACGTTCGTGGGGTATGTACGCGATATCAACCAGGGCGATCAGGTCAGCGCATTGTTCCTTGAGCATTACCCCGGCATGACCGAGCGCGCATTGCAGTTGATCGTTGATCAAGCCCATGAACGCTGGCCGCTACAGCGGGTAAGCATCGTTCATCGTGTGGGCCCGCTGAAGGTGGGTGAGCCCATCGTCTTCGTCGGCGTCGCCAGCCAACATCGCCTGGCGGCCTTTGAAGCCTGCGCGTTCCTGATGGACTACCTCAAGACTCGGGCGCCGTTCTGGAAGCGGGAGCAAACGCCAGCTGGAGAGCGTTGGGTAGAAGGACGGGAAAGTGACCGCCTGGCGCAGGAGCGCTGGGTACTCAGTTAAGCGTACATCGCTCCTGCAAAAGCCTTAACTGACTGGCATTAGCGTGCCCGAATCAGAACAACTCAGAGAACGGTATAAACCGCGCCGTATCACCGGCCCGCAACGTGCTGCCCTCGCAAATTTCAACCAACCCATCCGCCCACGACGCACCCAGCATCACCCCGGAACTCTGGTTCGGATACAGCACCGCCCTGCCCGCCTCGATCCTGGCTCGCAGGTACTCGCGGCGACTGCTGGCCTTGGGCCAGTCAAACCCCACATACACCTCAAAGCTCATCGGCGTGACATCATCGACCCCCTGGATACGCAGTAGATAAGCCCGGGCCAGCAAGCCGAAGGTCACCAGTGCAGAAGCCGGGTTGCCGGGCAGGCCAATCACCGGCACTCGGCCAAACGAACCGACGGTCAGGGGTTTGCCCGGTTTGATCGCAAGTTTCCAGAACAATGGCTTGCCGCATTCACGCAGTACCTGGCCGAGGCAATCGGCATCGCCGGCCGACACGCCGCCGGTGGTCAGGATCAGGTCGGCCGCCTGTTGCAGCTGCTCCAGCTTGAGCCGAGTCAGTTGCGACTGGTCGGGGAGAATGCCGCCGTCGATGACCTCACAACCCAGTGCCCCCAGCCAATGGCTGAGCAAAGTGCGATTGCTGTTGTAGATGCAGCCAGGCTTGAGCGGTGTGCCCGGCTCGGCCAGTTCATCGCCGGTGGACAGCAGCGCCACCCGTGGCCGGCGTACCACCGACACATGGGTACAGCCCTGGGCCGCCGCAATGGCCAGCTCGAAAGGGCCGAGTCGCTTGCCGGCCTGCAGTAATACCTCACCGGCGCGGTTTTCCTGGCCTTGGGTGCGGATATTCTGGCCCTCGCGCAGCGGCTGGGTAAAGCGCACACGCGCATCGTCCAGCACCTCGGCGTTCTCCTGCATTTCGATGCAGTTGGCCCCGTCCGGCACCGGTGCGCCGGTGAAGATGCGCGCACAGGTACCGGGCTGCAGCGGTTCAGGCGCTTGACCGGCGAAGATCTGCTGCGACACCGGCAGTGGCTGGCCGTGCCAGTCTGTGAGGTTCAGGGCGTAGCCGTCCATGGCACTGTTGGGCCAGGGCGGCAGGTCCAGGCTCGCCACCAGGTCATTGGCCAGCACCCGTTGCCGGGCATCGCTGAGCAGCACCGGCTCGCTGTCGTGCAGGCGGTGCTCCTCGGCCAGGGCCAACAACGCAGCAATGGCCTCCTCCACCGACATCAGCGCGGCGCGGCTCATCCTCGCGTGCCGCACAGAGCCACCGGCTTGAGGTGCGGCACGAAGTTACATGGTCGGTGGCGCGCATCGAGCTGCTCGGCCAGAATACCTTCCCAGGCAGTACGACAAGCACCCGTCGAGCCCGGCAGGCAGCACACCAGCGTGCCGTTGGCCAGCCCGGCCAAGGCGCGGCTCTGCACCGTGGACGTACCAATATCAAGAATCGAGATCGCACGGAACAGCTCACCAAAACCATCAATGTGCTTATCCAGCAAACAGCCCACCGCCTCGGGGGTGCTGTCGCGGCCGGTAAACCCCGTGCCGCCGGTAATCAACACCACCTGCACGCGCTCATCGGCGATCCAGGCCGCCACCTGGGCGCGAATTTTGTACAGGTCATCCTTGAGCAGGTTGCGCTCCAACAGGCTGTGCCCAGCTTCCAACAGGCGACTGACCAGCAATTGCCCGGAGGTGTCATTGGCATATTCGCGGGTATCGCTGACCGTCAACACGGCAATATTCAGGGGTACAAACAATGCATCCGACGTGACGCTCATGTGATTCTCCGGCAGGCAATTATCAAAACAATGGCCTGAGGCTAAAGCGCTGAAACGATGGCTGTCTAATCGTTACGACTGACCGGGTTATCGAGCGTTTCTATCACGGCTTTTACTGCCGGCCCTGGACTGCTATCGAGTGCATCAATCACTCTGTCAATACAGGTGATTGGACGTGCCTGCCGTTACAATGAGATCGTCTGCTCATTCATTCGCCGGGTTGCGCGGGGTTCCAGCACCTTGCGCCATGAACGGCTTTTCACTTATTCCCAGGCAGGTGCATTAATGGACATAAAGCAACTCAAATTCCTGATCGCGCTGGAGCAGACCCGGCACTTCGGCCAGGCTGCTGCACGCTGCCATATCACCCAGCCGACCCTGTCGATGCGCCTGCGCAACCTGGAAGATGAGCTTGGCCTGGAGCTGGTCACCCGCGGCCAGCGCTTTGAAGGCTTCACCGAAACCGGCGAGCGTGTGCTGGCCTGGGCGAGGACGCTGCTCGCCGCCCATGACGGCCTGTTTGCCGAAGCCGCCGCATGCCGTGGCCAACTGGTCGGTAACCTGCGCCTGGGCCTGGTGCCCCTGAGCGGCTTCAACCCGATCAGTTTCATTCAGGACTTGTCCCACACCTTCCCGGAACTGAAGTTCAGCCTCACATCCATGAGTTCGGACAGGATCATCGAAGCGCTGGGCACCAACCAGCTGGACCTGGGTGTGTGCTACCTGGACCACGTCAATCCCAACTATCTGGATTTTTTTGAAATGGGCGAGACCCGTGTCGGGCTGCTCTACGACACCCGCCACTTCCATTTCGAAGGCACCCAAATGAGCTGGGAAGACGCCGCCGAACTGCCACTGGGGATGATCAGCAACGGCATGCACTACCGCAAATCCATCGACCTGAGTTTCCGCAGCCGTGGCCTGGATCCGCAGCCGATCCTCGAAAGCGATTCCACCTATCAACTGTTCCAGGCGATCCACGAAGGCTTCTGCTGCGCGATCATGCCGTTGGACAGCGGCCTGGAAAGCCCGATCGAGAACCTGGCGTTCATCAACCTGCCGGACGCCAGCGTCCTCGCGCCCCTGGGCATGGTGATGCGCAAGACCGAACCACGCTCGGCCATTGCCGAGAAGTGTTTTGCCGAAGCCAGGAAGTTGTTCGCGGCCAAGACCGGGGTCTGACGCGCACAAAAAAGGCGCTCCATAGAGCGCCTTTTTACCGCCGTTTGCTTTACTGCACACTTACCTGACGCAGTTCAGGCTTGGTTTCGCCACCAATCGTGATGCGTTTGGGCTTGGCCTCTTCAGGCACCTCGCGCTGCAGGCCGATGCTCAGCAAACCATTGGTCAGGGCTGCGCCGCGCACTTCGATGTGGTCCGCCAGGCGGAACGACAACCGGAAGGCACGTTGAGCAATGCCTTGGTGCAGGTAAGCGACCTTATCGTCGGTTTCGCGTTTACCGCCGGAAACCGTCAAGACGCCCCTTTCGACCTGGATATCCAGATCCTCCTCGGTCAGGCCGGCAACCGCGATGACAATCCGATAGGCGTCATCACCGTGCTTTTCCACGTTGTGAGGTGGATAGGAATTCGGAGCCTCGCTACGCAGCGCCGACTCGAACAGGTCATTGAAGCGATCAAAGCCCACCGATTGACGGAACAGTGGGGCCAACGAAAGGGTAGTAGCCATTTTAAAATCTCCTGAGTTTCTCCAAGTGATTTAGTACGCGACCCGCATTCGGCATCGCGTGATCAAAAATTTATGGACGAGGAAACGGAATTCAAGAGGGCTGCAAGAAATTTTTTCTTGCGCCAATGACTATCGCAAAAACCGCAGTGATACCGCATGTGCTCTAATCTGAATGCCAGGCGTGCTTTAACCCGTGAGCGCCTGAGACAGCCCTTGAGGTACAAAAAAATGAAAATGACATTCCCTGCCCTGGCATTGGGCATCCTGATTTCCCAAGGGGCCCTGGCCGCCGGAGATGGCACTGCCGCGCTGGGCGGCGGTGTCGGCGGCGCGTTGGGCAATGTGGTCGGCCAACAGCTCGGCGGGTCCACCGGTGCGGCCATCGGCGCAGGTGTGGGTGGCGCAGCGGGTGGCGCGGTCGGCGCGCAAAAGGGCAATAAAACCGAAGCGGCGATTGGCGGCGGTTTGGGCTCGGCAGGCGGGTCGGTGATTGGCAATCGCCTGGGCGGCACCACCGGTTCGACCATCGGCGCAGGCGTCGGTGGTGCAGCCGGAGGCGCGCTGGGCAATAACCTGGCCGACGACGAAAGCAATCATCGCTCAGGCGGCACCAAGCACAAAGGCAACAAGCATAAGCACAAGAATAAGCATCATTGATCGGCCTGCCATAATGCCAGGTGTAGGAGCGAGCAAGCTCGCTCCTACGTCGGGCCAATATCCATTTACATCGGCGTGCTGCTCACTACCCGCAATGCCAGCCCTTCATAGGCATCCAGCGTAATCGTGAACGTGCCCTCCTCTGTCAGGTCCCCTTCTACACGCTCATTGATGATATCCACCACCGGCCCCGGCGCGATGTTAGGCAGGTGCAGGGATTCGGTGATCGGCGTGGCACCAAAGTTCAGCGCAGTGATCTGCGTCCCCTTACCCGCCGGCAGTTCGTGAACCATGACCAGCAACCCCGGATGCTCGACATCCGGTATCAGGATCTGACGGCTCGCGGCGATGTCGTAGGCGCGGCGTACGCTGAGGATTTTCTGCAGTTGCGAAGCGAATGAATCCGGATCCTGCAACTGGTGGTTCAGGCTGCCGTACAGGCTTTTGGAGCGCGGCATCTGCCCGGCCGACAGCTCGGCCTCGGGGTTCAGGTCGACCAGATCGTAAGCGCCGCGATGTATCCAGCGGGTATCACCATCGGCCATCAGGTGCGCCACGTCTTCGGCCGCCAACGGCAGCGCGCCCACCAGGTCCCAGCCGGATAACGCGAACACCCCAGGCTGCATGGCGTTATACATCACCAGCAGCAAATGGATCTGGCGAATCTGCTGGATATCCGCAGCGGTAATCGCCTCAAGGTCACGAATGCCCAAGGCAGCAGTGATGATGCTGACCGTGGTGCAGGACACGCCGTTGGTGACGAACTTGAGGTTGTACGGCGCATGTTCACCGGTCAGGCGTTCGTACATCTGCTCGCGGATATGCTCGCGCAGGATGTTGCCGGGAAAAGTCTGGCCCTGGAACAGGAAGGTGTCATGGGCGTGCAGCGTCCAGAAGTGCACCAACTCCAGAGTCAGTTCGTCGTGGTTCTGCAGCGCGTGGATCAACGAACCCGGGTCGATGCCCAGCGTGTGCATCTGGCGCAGCATCAGGCGCAGGAATTCGGTGTCGCCCATCAGCAACGCGTGCTGGTAGGCCGGCCGGGTGATGAAGTCGTATGACAGGTCTGCACCGCCGTGGGACATGGAGGCAATGTCATCCACAGTCAGGTTGAGTTCCTGGAAGCTGAAACCACCGGCCTTGCGAATTGCGCCGCCGAGCAACTGGTTGCCGGTGATCGACAGCGGATGGCTTTCCGACCAGGCCGTGCCGTCCAGCTTGCGCTCCACGCCGAGAAAACCGTTGGCGTCCAGGCGCAGGATCTTCGCGCCCATCACATCAATGGCGTGCAACGCATCACCGATGATCATCTGCTGCGCGGCGAACGAGGGGTCCAGCCAATTGAGCGACGGTTGGCCTTCCTTGAAGTAATGCAGGTACACCCATCGCCGTGGTTTGCCATCCACGCCGACCACCTCTGGCGTGGCGCTCCAGTCGGTTTCCTTTACACCGGGTTCGAAGAAGATCACCCGCTGCAACTGGCCAACGATGTAGTGCTTGTCGCGCAGCGCATCCACCTGCATCGGGCTGAGGTTCTGCGCATCACGGCCCTCGAGCACGTCCGGCAGCAACGGCCAATCTTCCTCACGGATTTCCACCATGTGGTACAGACCGGGATAGTCCTCGTAGGCCATCTCCGCGAGGCGAAAGTCTGCGCCCTTGCCGGTGTGGGATGGGATTACATCGTCGATGATCACCGCATTGTGCGCGGCGGCCATGCGCGTCAACGCCTGTAACTGCGCCTCGGTGCCCAGTTGAGGGTCGATGTCGAAGCTGATGCGGTCGAAATTGCCGTCGATGGTCGGGGTGTGTTCGGTGCCAGCCAAGCCACCGGACTTTTTCAATGGGCCGTTGTGAATGCCTTGAATGCCGATTTTCGACAAGGCATGCCACAGGGTTTCATCCCCCAGCGCTTCGAGCACCGTGCCGCCTTCGCGGGTGACAATCGACGCCGGGTAGGCGGTGAACCACACTGACGACAAGGCTGACGCATCACGCGGCCGGGTATGCGCGTAGGGCTGCTGCCACAAGCGCCCTTGCCCGGAGTAGAGCTTGGCCCGCTGCCGCGCCGCGTGCAGCATCGATTGTTGCACCAGCCAGTTCACATGATCGTTGTTCGCCGCGGTCATAAGCTCGGTACCTGTGGTCGTTAAAGGTTACTCGTAAGCATATGAGGGGCGTGCGCGCCATTCGTTGCATTGAAATAGAGCCAGGGCCGGCAGCAATCTAAAATGTGGATAGCGGTGTGTCAGTCAGCATATGTTTATCTGACCCACAGCTATCGGGAGCAAGTCGAATCGTCGCACCGCCCCTCCCACACTGGATTTTCGTCTGTCTTGTCTCTTGGCGTTGTCTGCCGATACTGCCTGGGGGTGAACCCGGTCGATGCCTTGAACTGGCGGGTAAACGCGCTGTGGTCGGTGTACCCGCATTGCAGCGCCACCTCGGTAATCGGCAGCTCGGTATGCAACAACCGCCGGGCATGTTCCAGGCGTACCTTCTGGATCATTTGCCGCGGCGTGAGGTGGAAGACGCGCTTGCAGTAGCGCTCCAGTTGCGCCACGGAAATCCCGGCGATACGGGTCAACTCACCCAAGGTGACGCGACGGTTGAAATGGGCGCGGATGTGTTCATCCACCGCCGCCAGGCGTTGATAAGCCGGGTGGGTTTCGCTGGCCGATTGCAGGTCTACCGAAATCCCGGCCAAGCCAATGATTGCACCGAGCCGGTTGTACAGCGGCCATTTGTGCGTGAGGCACCAGCCGGGTTCGCGGGTGCCGTAGAGGTGTAATTCAAGCTGGTCTTCCAACACCCGCCCCTGTTCGAGCACACGCCGATCCTGCTCGGTATAGCCCGGCCCCAGTTGCGCAGGGAACACCTCGGCGCTGGTCTTGCCCAGCAGCGGTTGCAACTGCCTCAGGCCGCAGCGCTGCACCAGGGTGCGGTTGGCGAGCACGTAGCGGGCGTCGATGTCCTTGATAAAAATCGCGGCGTTGGGTAGCACGTCGAACATCGGTAATAACTGCTCTACCCCGTTCAATAGCTGCTCGATGCTGTCGGGGCGGCTGCCGTGGAGAAGGCTCGCAAACGCGCTGTGCAACATGACTTTCACCGCCCTTTTATTGATCGACGGCCAGCAGATTGCGCCATGTGCCGGGCGCTGTCGAGTGCGAGAAATTGTGCTGAATTCGTCATTCATCCCCACGTAAAACATCAATCGCCGCCGGGCTGGCGGGTTCACGATAGCGCCACTGCATGCCTATCCAATAACTCACAAGAAGGCGCCGCTATGTCAGGCCAAGGCAAGTTCAAGAAACAGTTGTCACTGATGGACCTCACCTTTATCGGGCTGGGAGCCATCTTCGGTTCGGGTTGGTTATTCGCCGCCAGTCATGTGTCGGCCATCGCCGGCCCGGCAGGGATTTTTTCCTGGTTGCTGGGTGGGTTCGCCGTGCTGTTGCTGGGCATTGTCTATTGCGAACTCGGCGCCGCCCTGCCCCGCGCCGGTGGCGTAGTGCGTTACCCGGTGTACTCCCATGGCCCGTTGCTGGGCTACCTGATGGGCTTTATCACGCTGATCGCGTTTTCCAGCCTGGTGGCGATTGAAGTGGTTGCCTCGCGCCAATACGCTGCAGCGTGGTTTCCGGAGTTGACCAAGGCCGGTTCCAGCGACCCGACCACCCTGGGCTGGCTGGTGCAGTTCGCGCTGCTATGCCTGTTCTTTATCCTCAACTACCGCAGCGTCAAGACCTTTGCCATCGCCAATAACCTGGTGAGCGTGTTCAAGTTCATCGTGCCGTTGCTGGTGATCGGTGTGCTGTTCACCTTCTTCAAACCGGCGAACTTCCAGATGCATGGTTTTGCACCGTTCGGCCTCTCGGGCATTGAGATGGCGGTGTCGGCTGGCGGCGTAATCTTCGCTTACCTGGGGCTGACGCCGATCATTTCGGTGGCCAGCGAAGTCAAGAACCCGCAGCGCACCATTCCCATCGCGCTGATTCTCTCGGTGCTGTTGTCGACTGCCATCTATGTGCTGCTGCAAACCGCGTTCCTCGGCGGTGTGCCCACCGAAATGCTCGCCAATGGCTGGGCCGGCATCAGCAAGGAGCTGGCCCTGCCGTATCGCGATATCGCTCTGGCGCTGGGTGTAGGTTGGCTGGCTTATCTGGTGGTGGCCGATGCGGTGATCTCCCCCAGCGGCTGCGGCAATATCTACATGAACGCCACCCCGCGCGTGGTGTATGGCTGGGCGCAGACCGGCACCTTTTTCAAGATCTTCACGCGCATCGATGAAAAGTCCGGCATCCCGCGTCCGGCGCTGTGGCTGACCTTTGGCCTGTCGGTGTTCTGGACCCTGCCGTTCCCTTCCTGGGAAGCGCTGATCAACGTGGTATCCGCCGCGTTGATCCTGAGCTACGCCGTGGCCCCGGTGACCGTCGCCGCTCTGCGCCGCAATGCACCGGACATGGCGCGGCCGTTCCGGGTCAAGGGCATGGCGGTACTGGGTCCGCTGTCATTCATCATCGCCGCGCTGATCGTGTACTGGTCAGGCTGGAATACGGTGTCATGGCTGTTGGGCCTGCAAATCCTGATGTTTGTGGTGTACCTGCTCTGTGCACGCTGGGTACCGACCGCGCACCTCAATCTCAAGCAGCAAGTACGCTCCTCGGCCTGGTTGATCGGCTTCTACGCCGTGACCATTTTGCTCTCCAAGCTCGGCAGCTTTGGCGGTATCGGCGTGATCAGCCACCCGTTTGACACGCTGGTCGTAGCGGCCTGCGCCCTGGGCATCTACTACTGGGGCGCCGCCACCGGTGTGCCGGCCCATCTGGTGCGCCTGGAGACCGAAGACGATGAAAGCGAAGCGGTCCCTGACAGCCACTACGACACTCCCCTCTCGGCGGCCACTCACTGATGGAACCTTCCATGAAGCGACTGCATGTAATCGATTCCCACACCGGTGGCGAACCCACGCGCCTGATCATGAACGGCTTCCCGGCCCTGGCGGGCACCACCGTCGCCGAGCAGCTTGAAGATCTGCGCACTCATCACGATCAATGGCGTCGCGCCTGCCTGCTGGAGCCACGGGGCAACGATGTGCTGGTCGGTGCACTGTACTGCGCGCCGGTCACGCCGGGCGCCACCTGTGGAGTGATTTTCTTCAACAATGCCGGCTACCTCGGCATGTGCGGCCACGGCACTATCGGCCTGGTCGCCTCCCTGCATTACCTCGGCCTTATCGCGCCAGGTGTCCACACCATCGACACCCCGGTAGGCCCGGTGGCAGCCACGCTGCACGAAGACGGTGGCGTAACCCTGCGCAACGTGCCCGCCTACCGCTACCGCCAGCAGGTACCGGTGCAGGTGCCCGGGTATGGCGTGGTGCTGGGCGACATCGCCTGGGGCGGCAACTGGTTTTTCCTGGTGTCGGACCACGGCCAAGCCCTGCAGATGAGCAACGTTGACGTCTTGACCGACTACACCTGGGCGATGCTCAAGGCCCTTGAGGCCCAAGGTATTCACGGCGCAGACGGCGCGTTGATCGACCATGTCGAACTGTTCGCCGACGACGCCCACGCCGACAGCCGCAACTTCGTGATGTGCCCCGGCAAAGCCTATGACCGCTCCCCCTGCGGCACCGGCACCAGCGCCAAGCTCGCGTGCCTGGCCGTCGATGGAAAACTCGCGGCGGGGCAGACCTGGGTACAAGCCAGCATCACCGGCAGCCACTTCCAGGGCCGCTATGAATGGGACGGCGAACGCGTGCGTCCCTTCATCACCGGCCGCGCGTACATGACTGCCGACAGCACCTTGCTGATCGACGAGCAGGACCCGTTTGCCTGGGGCATCTGAGCCTTTTATTTATTAACCTGAATGGAGTTAGCACCATGAGCGACAACATCTTCACCGGCTGCATGCCCGCCCTGATGACCCCCTGCACCGCCGAGCGCCAACCGGACTTTGACGCACTGGTCGCCAAAGGCCGCGAGCTGATTGATATCGGCATGAGTGCGGTGGTGTATTGCGGATCCATGGGCGATTGGCCGCTGCTCACCGAGGCTCAGCGTCAGGAAGGCGTGGCGCGTCTGGTCGCGGCCGGCGTGCCGACCATCGTCGGCACCGGCGCGGTGAACAGCCGTGAGGCGGTGGCCCACGCGGCCCATGCCGCCAAGGTCGGCGCCCATGGCTTGATGGTGATTCCCCGCGTGCTGTCCCGTGGGGCTTCGGTCACCGCGCAAAAGGCCCACTTCGCGGCGATCCTCAACGCTGCGCCCAACCTGCCGGCGGTGATCTACAACAGTCCCTACTACGGCTTCGCCACCCGCGCCGATCTGTTCTTCGAACTGCGCCGCGAGCACCCGAACCTGATCGGCTTCAAGGAGTTCGGCGGCGCTGCCGACCTGCGCTACGCCGCAGAAAACATCACCTCCCAGGACGATGACGTGACCCTGATGGTCGGTGTCGACACCCAGGTGGTGCACGGTTTCGTCAACTGCAACGCCACCGGCGCGATCACCGGCATCGGCAACGCGCTGCCACGGGAAGTCCTGCAACTGGTGGCCCTGAGCAAAAAAGCCGCCAAGGGCGATGCCAAGGCCCGTCGCCAGGCGCGCGAGCTGGAAGCCGCGCTGGCGGTGCTGTCGTCGTTCGACGAAGGCTGCGACCTGGTGCTGTATTACAAGCACCTGATGGTGCTCAACGGTGACCAGGAGTACGCCCTGCACTTCAACGAAACCGATGTGCTCAGCGCTGCCCAGCGCCGCTATGCCGAGCAGCAGTACGCGCTGTTCCGCCAGTGGTATGCCAACTGGTCGGCGGAACAGAACGTCGCTTGATTTTCTGTAGGAGCGAGCTTGCTCGCTCCTACAACACCCCTCTGTTTTTCAGGATGCCCCATGACTCTGACAGGCAAGATGCTGATTGGTCAGCAATCCCTTTGCGGCCATCGCGATGCGATCCGCGCTATCAACCCCGCCACCGACACGCCACTGGAACCCGCCTATGCCGGCGGCGATAGCGAGCAGGTCGAGCAGGCCTGCGCACTGGCATGGGCCGCGTTCGATACTTACCGCGAAACCACCTTGGCAGACCGCGCCGGGTTTCTTGAAACCATTGCCGATAACATCGAAGCCCTGGGCGATGAATTGATCGAACGCGCCAGCGCCGAAACCGGCCTGCCCCGCGCACGCATTCAAGGTGAACGCGGTCGTACCTGCGGGCAACTGCGCGCCTTTGCCCGCACTGTACGACTGGGTGAATGGCTCGACGTACGGGTCGATACCGCGCAACCCCAGCGCCAACCGCTGCCCCGCGCCGACCTGCGCCAGCGACATATCGCCCTGGGCCCGGTCGCAGTGTTTGGGGCAAGCAACTTTCCCCTGGCCTTCTCCGTGGCGGGCGGCGATACCGCGTCGGCACTGGCAGCCGGTTGCCCGGTGGTGGTCAAGGCCCACAGCGCCCACCCCGGCACCAGCGAACTGGTGGGCCGCGCCGTTGCCCAGGCGGTCAAACAGTGTGGTTTGCCCGAAGGGGTATTTTCACTGCTCTATGGCGCGGGTAACGAGGTGGGTATCGCACTGGTGACCGACCCGCGCATCAAGGCCGTAGGCTTTACTGGTTCGCGCAGTGGTGGTGTCGCGCTGTGCCAGGCTGCCCAGGCACGCCCGGAGCCGATCCCGGTGTATGCGGAAATGAGTTCGATCAACCCTGTGTACCTGTTTCCTGCCGCGCTTGAAGCACGGGCCGAGGCATTGGCCGAAGGCTTTGTCGCTTCACTGACCCAAGGTGCCGGCCAGTTCTGCACCAACCCTGGCTTGGTAATCGCCGTGAAAGGCAGCGCCCTGGACCGATTTATCAAGGTCGCCAGTGATCTGCTTCCACGGTGCCCGGCGCAGACCATGCTCACCCCAGGCATTTTCAGCGCCTACAAAACCGGCGTGAGTGCATTGGCCCGGCACGCCCAAGTCGCCGCCAAGGGCCTGGCGGGAGCTGGGCCGAACCAAGGCCAGACCCATCTGTTCGTAACCCAGGCCCAGGCATTCCTGAGCAACGAACACCTGCAGGCCGAGGTCTTCGGCGCCGCCTCGCTGGTGGTGGAATGCGGCGATTCCGAGCAAGTGCGACGGGTATCCGAACACCTGGAAGGTCAACTCACCGCGACCTTGCATATGGATGACCTGGATCTGCCACAAGCCCGGGCCCTGCTGCCCGTGCTGGAGCGCAAGGCCGGGCGCCTGCTGGTCAACGGCTGGCCGACCGGCGTGGAAGTCTGCGATGCGATGGTGCACGGCGGGCCGTTCCCGGCGACCTCGGATGCGCGCAGCACCTCGGTGGGCACGGCGGCGATCCAAAGGTTCCTGCGGCCGGTGTGCTATCAGGATTTCCCGGATGCGCTGCTGCCCGCTGCGCTCGGGCACGACAACCCGCTAGGGCTGCGGCGCCTGCTTGACGGCCAGAGAGAGGCGTAGCCATGGCTCAGCCCAATCAAGCAGACATTGTGGTGGTCGGCGCCGGCATCATCGGCGTCGCCTGTGCCTTGCAGCTGGCGCGCCAGGGCCGCCAAGTGCTGGTGGTCGACGCGCAGGCGCCGGGCATGGGCGCCTCCTACGGCAATGCCGGTCACCTGGCGACAGAGCAGGTATTTCCCATTGCTGACCTGTCGATCCTCAAGCGCTTGCCGGCCATGCTGCTGGACCCCATGGGCCCACTGCGCCTGGACTGGACCTACCTGCCCCGCGCCCTGCCCTGGTTTATTCGCCTATTGTTGAATCTGCGACCGGCAAGCTACCAGCGCACCGTGGCCGGCCTGCGTGCATTGAACGAAGGCAGCCTGGGCGCGTGGCAGCGCTTGCTGCACTCCATTGGGCAAGCGCATTTGTTGCGTGAAGACGGTTCACTGCTGGTGTTTGAGCGCGCCGAATCCCGCGCTGCCATCGATGCGTTGCAGCAGCGCATGACTCAGCAAGGCGTAGCGGTGAACTTCTGGAGCGGCGATGCGGTGCGCAAGGCCGCGCCACAACTGAGCGACGCGATACAAGGCGGATTGTTCTTCCCCACTACCGGGCACTTTCTCGACCCGTACACCGTGGTGGGCGAACTGGTGAACGCGGCCAAGGCCGAGGGCGTGCAATTTCTGAAGCAGCGCGTGTTGGATGGACGCCTGGAGGGCAACGGCGTTTCACTGATGACCGACCAAGGCGTACTGACGGCACGCCAAGTACTGATCGCCTGCGGTGCGCACTCGGCCAAACTCACCGCCGCACTGACCGGCAAACAGGTGCCGCTGGACACCGAGCGCGGTTATCACCTGATGCTGCCCCACGAGCATCAGCGCCTGCCCTTTGCCGTCACTTCGCTGGAGCGCAAATTCATCATGACCCCCCTGTCCGGCGGTTTGCGCCTGGCCGGCACAGTCGAATTCGCCGGACTCGACCGCCCGGCCAATATGCAACGGGCCTGTCAACTGCACCGTCTGAGCAAAGGGCTGTTTCGTCACGACCTCAGCGACAGCCAAGCCACCCCCTGGATGGGGTTTCGCCCGTCCCTGCCCGACTCGCTGCCGATTATCGACCGGGTGTGCGACGGCAAAGTACTGCTTGCGTTCGGGCACCAGCATTTGGGGCTGACACAGGCGGCGGTGACCGCCGAAAGGGTTGGGCTGCTGGCGGCGGGAGAGTCAGTGTCTGAGTTAAAGCCCTATCGACTCGATCGGTTCTGAGAAAACCGGCCTGTGGAGCGAGCCTACTCGCTCCAGATTTGGCGCCTCGCCTTGAGCCCCCAAAATCAGATAAATCCTGCAAAGCGCGTGGGAAGCCGATCGCGCGGGTCCTTCGCCCCACACTTATCACCATAAAACAAGCGGTTAGACAGATAACGTAGTACCTGGCCCACGTCGCGCAGATGGCGTGTATCGCAGACTTTGGCTCTGAATAAACATTACGTGACGATTCAGCCGGCCCCAACGAAAAAGTAGCTGCTAAAAACGACGCTGGCCCTTTTGTACGAGACCTCGGTTGTGAAAAAAAGCACCTCTTCCACTTCATTCAACGCTTGGGGTTGGGTTGGCAAGCTAACGCCACCTTTGACACTGCAGACTTCCTTGCCTCGTCAGGCTTTATTGAAGTCTTTTCGCGAAAGAATGCGAGGCCCTTTGGTGCTGGTGATCGCACCCGCAGGTTTTGGCAAGACCACACTATTGATGCAGTGGCGACAAGACCTGCTGTCAGCCACGATACCTGCGACCCTCGCTTGGCTGTCATTAGATGAAGCAGATGGCGACCCCAACCGTTTCCTGTCCTATCTGATCCTGACGCTGGACCACGCCGGCCTGGATCTCGGGCACCTTGTGCGCCTGGCGCAGGCTCAATCACTGGATGTCCAACCGCAGCGCACAATCACTGCCCTGCTCCACGCACTGGCCCGTGCAAACCGAAAAGTCACCCTGTTCCTTGATGACTACCACACGACAGCGAACCCTCAACTCGACCCAATCGTTCAGGCCCTGCTGGAACAGGCATCACCGTGGCTTGAATGGATTGTGTCCGCACGTATGCGGCCCAACTGGCCCCTCGCGCAATGGAAGGCCAATGGTTGGGTGCACGAAGTCTGCGCCCAAGCGTTAACGCTCACACCCGCCGAAACCGCTGCCATTCTGGGCCTCGATATTCCGACCGTCGAACTGCATGACTTGCACGAGAGAACCGAAGGCTGGGCGGTAGCCGTGCAACTGGCCAGGTTGTGGCGCGGCAGTGGCGATGCATCACCGTACAGCCTGAATGCCTTTTCCGGGCGTGCCACCGACATGGCCGAGTACCTTACCGAACAGGTGGTGCAACGCCTGTCACCTGAATGTCAGGCTTTTTTGCGTGATATGGCATTGCTGGAGCGCTTCAACGCCGAGCTGGCCGACGCAGTACGTGGTCGTAACGACAGTGCGCAGCTCCTGACGCAGTTGACTCATCTGGACGCCCTGCTCGTCCCTTTGGATGCTGACCGCCAATGGTTTCGTCACCACCGAATACTTCAGGACTTTCTCAACCAGAGCATTGATGCCGACGCAGCCCGTAACCTCTATAACGCGGCAGCGCACTGGCTGGCGGAAGAAAGAGACTGGGTGCAGGCCATCCGCTATGCATTGCGCGCCCGTGACACTCGGCTCGCCGTTGACCTGCTTGTGCAGGCGGGGGGGTGGGAGGTAGTGCTGCATAACGGCATTCGTTACGCAGAAAGCCTGCTGCAGCAATTCGACAAAAAAACACTCAGTACCGAACCAGACCTTTTGCTGCTCCAGGCGTACTTGCACGCAAAGCTTGGCGAGCACGCCCTCGCTAACCAGATGCTTGACCTGACCCGGGCCCGGGCCCAGAAGGATAAAAGGCTGACGCGAGACTTTCATGTGATTCAGACGCTGGCCGATGCCTATATCGATCGCTACGAACTGCCATTTTGCGAAAGCGACTCAGCCGACAACCTGCTCGCAGCAGGTACGCTGGCAGCCGTTCATGCCTTACAGGCACAGGTGCAAGGCCAACTGCCCTTGGCCTTGCAAGTGATTCGTTCGGCGCAGATCAAGATGCGGGTGGCGGCCAGTCCCTTGGGTGAGATTTACTGCCAGGTTCATGAAGCGCAAATCCAGGCGTTGGCAGGCGATATCCGCTCATCAGCACAGATAGTAGACGCAGCCCTGGCCGTGGCCAATATCCAGTTCGGCAGCGAAAGTTCCGTGCGGGCCCTTGTGGGCTGCCTCAAGGCGCAGCATCTGTATTGGCAAGGTGCTTGGGGCGAAGCGACACCTTGGTTTCGCGACGGTTGGGCTTCGCTCAAACACACCGACGGTTGGCTCGATATCGCCGCGACCACTGCCGAAGCGTCATGGCGCACTTCACTGCGCAATCTTGGCCAACAGCCGGCGTTACTGGAGCTTGCGCAGGTGGTCCAACTCGCCACAGCGCGCAACTGGCATCGGTTGACACGGCTGGTCAACGCCTGGCGAGTCGACCTGTTGGTGCAAGCTGGGGCCTTGGCGCACGCGCGTCAGGAGGCACTCGCCACTCAATTGGAAAGTGCCGCGAACAACGCGGATGACTGGCGCAACCATGAGGCAGCGACGTTGGCACTGGCCCGATTACAGTTCGCAACAGGGGCGTCCGGTGAGGCACTTAATCGTCTGCAAAGGGGCGCCAGGACTCTCCAGGAACGCGGCTTGCAACTGCCCGCCTGGCGCCTGCAGTTGCTGGCCCTGGCGATCCACGGTAAAGGCCATCCAGCAGAGCAACACGCAATTTTGACGTCGATCCCGGCTCAGGCATTGCCCGGCCTGCTACTGGAAGCTGGGCCTTGCATACTGGGGGCGTTGGAAGCCTGCCCGAACACCGCCCACAACCAACATGCAATCATCACTCGCCTGCGCGGATGGCGAGCACACCCTGTGCGCTCGCGCCTGTCCTTCAGTGCCAAGGAGACACAGATCCTCACCTTGCTCGCCGAAGGCCAATCGAACAAAGCCATTGCCCTGGCGATGGATATTTCTGAAAACACGGTGAAATTCCATCTCAAACACGTGTTTTCCAAGCTCTGTGTCGACAATCGCACCGCGGCTATGGCCGCAGCGATGCGTATTGGTCTACTCGACGCCCCTCATTGACCTACCAACCTACCCAAGCGGGTAGTCAATGCACCGCAATTCTCGCCACCTACCCACCCTGCTCGTAGCCGCAGCCGAGCAGCGCGCCCTAGCATCCCTCAACACCAGCGAGAGGTGCTCTCCTGGCCCCAACAACAATAAGTACAACAGGAGATGCCCTGTGGGTATGGACGGAAAAACAGTACGCGTGGCCACCGATGTCGGCGGGACGTTTACCGACCTCGTGTATTTCGAAAACGATCCGGCGACCGGCGAACAGACGATTCGTACAGCCAAGGTAGACACCACTCCACCAAACTTCGCCCAAGGCGTGCTCAATGTCATCCGCAAGGCCGACGTAAACCTTACTACCGTAGACTTTCTGGCCCATGGCACCACCGTGGTCATCAATGCCTTGACCGAACGCCGAGGTGTCAAGACGGGGTTGATCACCACTCGGGGCTTTCGCGATGTGCTGGAGATCGCCCGCGCCAATCGCCCGGATTACTTCAACTTGAAGTGGGTGAAACCGGCGCCGTTCGTACCGCGCTATTTGCGTCGTGAAATCACCGGGCGCCTGCACACCAATGGCCAGGAGCGCCAGCCCCTGGACCTCGCGCAAGTTGCCGAAATCATCGAAGCTTTTCGAGCCGACAACGTGCAGGCCATTGCGATCTGCCTGCTGCACGCCTACGCCAACCCTGCGCATGAACAGGCCGTGCTGGAAGAGGTTCGCAGGCTCTGGCCGCAAGTCAGCGTGGTGGCCTCCCATCAGATCACCCGAGAATGGCGTGAGTACGAGCGCTCCAGCACGACCGTGCTTTCGGCCTATGTCCAACCCATCGCCGCACGCTATCTGGACGACTTGGCCAACGGTTTGCGGGACGGTGGCTACAAGGCTCCGTTGTACATCATGCAATCGAACTGCGGCATCGACAGTGTGGAGCATGCGCGGGAAACCCCCATCACCATGGTCGAATCCGGCCCGGCAAGCGGTTTTTGGGCGGCGGCCGAACTGGGGCAGCTGATTGACGAGCCCAACGTATTGGGCCTTGATATTGGCGGCACCACGGCCAAGTGTGCATTGATCCGCAACGGGCAAGTGTCGATCAAGACCGACTACTGGATTGAGCGTAACAGGGTCAATGCGGGTTACCCGATCATGGTGCCCGTGGTCGACCTGGTGGAAATCGGCAACGGTGGGGGTTCGGTCGCCTGGGTGGACGACTTTGACAAGCTGCACGTCGGCCCCGAGTCCGCCGGTGCCGTGCCGGGCCCTGCGGCCTATGGCAACGGTGGCACGCAGATCACCACAACCGACGCCAACCTGATGTTGGGGCGCATCAACCCCGATTACTTTTGTGGCGGCGACATGGTGGCGGACCTGCCCGCTGTTGTACGCGGGTTGAACGCCCTGGGCCAACGTTTGCAACTACCCGCTGAGGAGATCGCGCGCGGTATCGTGCGCCTGGCCAACGACAATATGGTCAACGCGTTAAAGCTGGTGTCGTTGAGTCGCGGACATGACCCACGGGAACTGACCTTGATGGCCTTCGGCGGTGGTGGCGCCATGCATGCCGTGGCACTCGCCCAGGAATTAGGTGTGCAAAAAGTCATCGTCCCGCGCAGCGCCTCGGTGTTCTCGGCCTGGGGCATGACCCTTTCAGACTTGCGCCGCGACCTGTTTATGAATCGCTTTGTCGAGACCGCCCGCCAAGGCGAACTCGAGCAAGCGCAACAGTTCCTGGAAGAGCTAACGTGCGTGGCCCGCGAACAGTTCGTCGCGCAAGCCATCCCCCCTCAGCACGTCGACGTTCAGGTTCATTGCAAGCTGCGTTACCAGAACCAGGAGCACTCGGTAGAAGTGCTGCTCGGCCCGCACGAGCGCATTGATGCGGGCTGGGCGGTGATCGAACAACGCTTTCACCACCTTTACGAACAGCACTACACCTACAGCCTGCAAGCGCCCGTGGAAATCATCGGTTTTCATCTGGTGGCCATTGCCCAGATCGGCAAGCTGGCACCCCAGGCGTTGCCGATTACCGGGCGCTTGGTGAGTGAGGCCTGCAAGGGGCGGCGACGCGTCGACTACGCCCAGGAAGGCATTCACGAGGCCACTCTCTACGACTATGCCTTGCTCGAACCCCTGATGACGTTTACCGGGCCCGCCATTGTCGAGGACGCCGGTACCACCGTGGTTGTGCACCCTGGCAACCTCGTGCAGGTGGATCGCCTGGGCAACCTGCACATCTTGATCAACGGCTGACGGAGTCTCGCCATGAGCAACCTCGATATTTTTACCCGCGACATCATCCAGAACTCACTCCAGGCGATTGCCGACGAGATGTTCACCGCGATGCGCAAAGCCGCCATGAGCCCGGTGATTTACGAAGTGTTGGATATGGGCACAGGCATTACCGACGCCCAAGGCGAGATCGCCAGTTCCGGCGCAGGTATCCCGGCGTTTGTCGGTGTGCTGGATAAAGCGGTAAAAAAAATCCGCCAGCATTATCCGTTGCCACAGGACATCGAAGACGGCGATGTTTTTATCAGCAACGACCCTCATGATGGCGCGGTGACGCACCTTAACGATGTGGTCTTGGCGATGCCGGTGTTTACCGACGGTCATCTAGTGGCCTGGACCGCCAACATTGCGCACTGGAACGATGTGGGTGGCCGAGTGCCGGGTTCGCTGTCTACGGACGCCACGGATATTTTTCAGGAGGGCCTGCGCCTGGCATCGGTGAAGCTGATCAGCAAGGGCCAGCCAATCCGTTCGGTTTTGCAGATATTGCGCGCTAACACCCGTATGCCAGACTTCATGGAAGGTGACCTTTGGGCTGGGGTCGCCGCCGTTCGCGGCGGCGCAACACGCTTGCGCGAACTCACGCAAAAATACGGTACGGCGCTGTTTTTGCTGGCGATGAACGACTTCATGGACCTGGGCGAGAAGGTCTCGCTCAAGGCGCTCGCCGCGCTGCCTGAAGGGCAACTGAGCCTTGAAGAGCCGCAAGATGACGGCTGCCTGTTCAAGGTGCACATAGATATCCGTAGCACCGAACTGGTGATCGACCTGCGGGATAACCCCGACCAGTGTCTGGGCCCGACCAACCTCAGTCGCGACGGCGCGGTAGTCGCGGCGCAAATGGCGTTCAAGGCATTGACTGCGCCACAGGGCATCACCAACGGCGGTACGTTTCGTCCCCTGAGGGTGCTGACACGTCCAGGCTCGTTGTTCGATGCGCTGCCGCCCGCTGCCGAAGGCTTTTATTTCGAGAACCTGATCCGGGTACACGACCTGATCCTGCGCTGTCTGGCTCAGCAATTTCCCGAGCGGTTACCCGCCGGCAATTTCGCCTCGGTGTGCGCCACGATCATTGGCGGCGTGCACCCGGACACCGGCCGCCCGTTCACCCTGGTAGAGCCGGAAATCGGCGGCTGGGGTGCCGAACCCGGCCGCGATGGCAACAACGCCGTTTACTCCGGGCTGCATGGCGAAACTTACAACTGCCCCGCCGAAGTGTGTGAAGCCCGCTATGGGCTGTATGTCGAACGCATGGAACTCAATGACGAGCCTGGTGGGCACGGCCAGTTCCGCGGTGGCCGCGGCGTATGCATCGAGTACCGGATTCGCGCCGACGCCAGCTTCATGACCTGCGGCTACACACGTTCGGTCATACCGCCGTGGGGCCTGGAGCAAGGGGGCGAAGGCACGCCCAACTATGTCGAAGTCATCCGCGTTGACGGCCGAGAGGAGCGCTACTGCATGGCCAGCGGCATCGCCTTGAATGCCGGCGACCTGGTCAGGGTGCGCACGGGCGCGGGCGGAGGGTACGGCCCCGCCAGCCGCCGAGACCCGCACGCCGTTCGCGAGGATCTGAAAAACGGCTATATCGACGCCGCGACAGCTCGCTCGGTTTACGGCCTGACACTTTAGCCTGAGGCACATCGCGCGCCCTGAAGCTCGGCTTACAAGAACAACAACAAAAAGAGAGCACCACTATGAAACTGCAACACTCATCGCATCTATGCGTAGCGCCCGCGCTTGCCCTGATTTTTGGATTCACACCCACGGCACAGGGCGATCAGTTCATCGGCTTCGCCCAACCGGGGGTTCCCGGGAAGTGGGCGCTGGAAACGTTCCCAGTGTTCAACCGTACGGATAATGGCGACGTACGAGCGGGCAGTAATACGGTCCTGACGTACTTCTCCGAAACCGGCTTTACCGGAACGCAACGTGATCAGTTGCAAGTCTGGGTCGGTGCCGATACGGGTTACACCGGAGCCAACAACACGCGCAGCAATGGCTCCTGGGGCGTTGCATCACCCAACGTCGGCCTCGCCTATTACTACAACGTGGTGCAACCCACCAGCGAGTACGGCGCCGATGACTTCACCACATTCTGGGTCAACCCCACCCTCTCGCTGGAGTTTCCCAACGGCAACGATGAAGGCACCGGATATGGCGCGTTTGCCAACCGCTATGGTGCCAGCTTCAGCGTCGCCAACTATCTGCGCGTAGGACGTTTCGCCGCCACCTTCACCCCGGTCGGCATTCATTACGCCGCGCGCAATCGTCACGCTACTGACCTTGGCAACGGCGATCCCACCCGTCTTCAAGGCGGTGTCAGCCTGTGGTTTGCAAACATTGCCGCCGGGTACCTGGTAAGCGATGACTTATGGCTCGGTGTGCATCACGCCTACCACATCAACAACCGTACGGCTTCGGACTTCAAGGAATCGCGCCAGGGCAAGATCGGCCCGGCAATGACCTACACCGGTTTCAGCAAACAGGGGTTCTACCTGTCGAGCAACCTGAACTTCGATTACTACCACAGCGCCAACCTGCCCCGTTCCAATAGCTTGACCATGGCACTGGTGAAGTTTTTCTAGCGCCACTCAATCTTCTATGAGGAATACCGTATGGACGACACCACAAGCACTCTCGCGCCACATGACATGCCTGTCATCGTGCGCTGGCTCAATCCGATAGGTTGCCCGACCTTCGACGCCCCTATCGCTGCGCTACTGCACAGCATCAAACAACCGTCCACCGAGGTTGAGGTGGTGTCGTTTGATATGACCCCAACCCCGACACACCTGGAATACCGCGCCTACGAGGCACTCACCTATGAGCGCACGGTGCGCATCGCCCGCGATTGTGCACACTCAGGTGTGGATGCCTTGGTGCTGGGCTGTTTTTACGATCCTGCACTGGAGGATGCCCGAGAAATCTCGGGTAGAACCCTGGTCATCGGGCCCTGCCAGGCGAGCCTGCAAGTGGCCGCGCACCTGGCCAATCGTTTCTCCGTCATTGTCGGGCGTACCAAATGGATCGAGCAGATGCGCACCCTGATCCAGGGCTATGGTGCTGGCGACAGGTTGGCCTCAATGCGACCGCTGGGCATGGGTGTGGATGAGTTCCAGCAGGACCACGCATTAACCCGCCGCAAGATCATCGAGCAAGCCCATCGCGCAGTCGAAGAGGACGGCGCCGAGGCAATCATCCTGGGTTGCACCATTGAATTCGGCTTTTTCGAGGAGGTGCAAAGGGAGGTCGGCGTGCCGGTGATAGACCCGGTGGTGGCGGCCTTCAAAGTGGCCGAAGCCATGGCGGGCATGAAACGCAGGTTCGGCTGGCGGCCGAGCCGAGTGGGCAGTTGTGAGCCGCCACCGGAAGCCGAAATCGAACGCTTCGGTTTGTTCCAGGACCCCGCCCCCATCGGCAATCGCGTCAGAGCCTGACCCTAAAAAAGGATCACCACCATGAGTGATATTCCCTTGAAACCGCACCAGCCCCATTTGGAGCAGAGTACTGCGGCCCAACACCGCAACGTGGGAGATGTCTTTAGAGACGTACCACTGACAAGCACCCATCTGCGGTGCTGTCTGGTGCTGTTCTGTGTGTTTGCGATTGAAGCGTGGGAAATGATGATCATCGTCTACACCGCGCCGCTGATTGCCGCAGAGTTTTCCCTGGATGCACTCGCCGTCGGCCACCTGATCGGCGCGATGTTCATCGGGATGCTGCTGGGTGCGTTGGCGTGGGGCAAGGTAGCCGAGAGGATTGGGCGTAAACGCGCGATTACCTGGAGCCTTGGCACTTATGGGGTGATCTCCCTGGCCAGCGCGTTTGCACCCGATTATTCAACCCTATATGCCCTGCGATTACTCTCTGGCGTTGCGGCCGTGGGCATGATAGTGGTGACCTTTGCGCATTTCCAGGAGTTGCTGCCGGTGCGTCACCGCGGTGCATTGACGGTGTATCTCGCGTCGGGCTGGCCGATCGGCATGTTGCTGGCTTTGGGCGCCACGGTGTGGCTACTGCCGCAAGGTTGGCGCGCCATAATCTTCTTGAGTTCGCTCGGCGGGTTATGGGCGATTGCCGTAGCACGCTGGGTACCGGAGTCGCCTTATTGGCTGGCGTCGGTGGGTCGTCAGGAAGACGCCAGGGCAACAATCGATACATTGAGTCGAGGCACGGTGCACATACCAGCAGAATGTGAACTGCGGGTTGATCGTACGAGTTCTGGTCGCCAGCGAGACTTGTTCAGTGGCGCCCTGTTCAAGGTCAGTTTGCTGCAAATCACCATCAACTTCACGTTTTCGTGGGGCTACTGGGGCTTGCAAACGTGGCTGCCGACGTTGCTGCAACAGCGCGGCTTGAGCCTGCCCCAAAGCTATGGTTTTATCGCGTTGTCGGCGCTATGCATGATCCCAGGGTACATGGCCGCGTCTTATTTGACGGGGCGCCTGGGGCGGAAAAAAGTCATTGTGAGTTTCATTGGCGCTTCAGTGCTTGCCGGTTACAGCTTCGCCAACGCCCAGAGCCTGGAGATTCTCTACCTGAGCAACTTCGCCCTGGCCTTTTTCAGCCTCGGGGCATGGGGAGTATGGGGTGCCTGGATCGGCGAGCTGTACCCCACGGCCCTACGCACAGTGGGCTACGGTTGGGCCATTTTCGCGCAACGCGTGGCGAACGTGCTGGCGCCCTCGTTGATCGGTGCGCTGATCGCCTATGGGTCCTCGTTCAACCTGACCACCACCATCATCAACGGTTTTTTATTGGTCACTGTGGTGCTCGCCATATTCATCCCCGAAACGGAAGGCGAGGTGTTGCGCTGAAGCCTTCTTGTTTCACCGTCGAATCCGACTAGCCCGAAGGCACGCTGCTGGCATTCGCCGGCAGCGAACCCGGATTGAATACCTTCCAAGCCCCCTCCCGACATCAGTCGGGAAGCCTACATTCCCCTTGGAAACGGAGTTCCCATGAACCATCCCCCCTCGCCAAGCCACGTAGTTTTCCCCATGCAGCGCGGCCCCTTTCAAAACAACGGCGCTTCGCCCTGGTATTGCACGATCCTACTCGGCACGCCGGCGCAATCGCTGAAGTTTGCCATCGACTCAGGCACTAATATCAACTGGATCACGTCGACGCTCTGTCGTGACGATCAGTGTGTGCATTATGCGGGTGGCCGTTTTGACGTAGAAGCTTCCAGCACCTTCAGTTTCACCGATTGCCTGCGACGGCCCTACAGCTTTGGCCCATGGGGCACCATGCAAGTTGAGTCTGCCTCAGACGTATTGACTACACCTGCAGGCGCTCACCTGGACACTCAGCTGTTTTTGGCCGCTGCCTATGAAGGCGAGCAATTCAAACAGCTCGACTGGGACGGCGCACTTGGCTTGCCTTGCAGCAGTGCGTATGTGGAAGGTCGCAGTTCGTTTGTGCTCCAGACGTTGATGCGTGAGGGGCAGTTGGACCCTGCTTACCCTTTTGTGACGTTTGACTACAACAGCCGCGAGCGCAATGGCAGCTGCCAAATGGGGGCCGTCGACCCATCGAAAACCCAAGGCCCACACCTGTTTTTGCCCTGGTCCGTCTACACTTCCTTGCCTGGAGTGGAATACATCTGGTCAGCCGAACTGAAGTCTTATTCAGTCGGCTCAGAGCAACTGGCGTCCAATATAAAGTTTGCTATCGATTCCGGCTCTTCGCGGTTCAAGGGCGACGACACACTGATGCGCCAAACCCTTGCCCGTATTGCCGTGGGCGACCAACCCAAGGTTGTGCTGGGATTTGCCGACGGGGAAATCACCCTGGGTGCCGACCTGTACAACTGCCTGATCGAAGAAGGCCCGCAGAAAGGCCAAGTGCTGCCACAGTTCAATGCTCTGGGGCTTCGAGACCTGGTACTGGTGGGGTCGGTGGTGATGGAACACTGCTATACGGTGTATGAATACCAAGTGGTGAAATGCTCTAACACGGTTTATTCCCTGGCCCCGGTGGGCATCTGGTTGTTTAATCGCCCTGATGGGCCTCAGATCATTACGCAATCGTCTTCGAAGCGCTTCATACCCGGCGAACGAACGGTGCTTAACGGCAGGACCACCCTGCCGAACTCTGCTGACGCAACTGTCTCAGTCGCGGGGACGTGGCAGAACGACTATGGCTCCTTGATGTCCCTGCAGGTCTCGGGCCAGCAAGTCTTCGGCACTTATCAATCTTCAACAGGTTCAACTGGGCATTACGCAATCAGCGGTTTTTCATCGAAAACAGGCGCCACGCACGCTGAAAACCAGCCGCTGTCGCTAGCTATCGAGTGGCACGACCTTGACGAAAAAACCAGCGATCCAAGTTGGAATTGGGTCTCGGGGTTAAGCGGGCAGCTGAGTACCGGCGACAAAGGCGATGTGCTGACACTCTCACACCTGTTGATCGCGTCCAGTGATTTTCCAGACTTGGCGGGCAGTGGAACCTACATCGACAAACTGATTTATCGTCGAGTGGCAAATCCATCACTTGCCAACCCCGGTCACACTATCGAATCAATACCTGTCGACAACGAGTTGGCCGGTCGCTGGATCGCCCATGATGGAACAACCCTGACGCTGACGGTCGAGTCTGAACGTCAGCATCGCTTTGGGGTTGTTCGGGGGTATCTGACATCCAGCGCTAGCGATGCAGTCGTCGACGTCTGCGGTTTTACCGATATCAATGCAGTTAAGAGCAAGCTTGCGTTTCAATCCGTGAGTTTGACCGTCAGCAATACCCCGGACGCAACGCTTGCGACACTGAGTGGCACATTGGACCTGGCACAGAGCACCTTGAGTCTACTTGTGCTAACAAGTGTTCCTGGCGTGCCGGCACAGGCGTACCTGGCAACGAAAATTTCGCCATTGAGTTTCATCCGCGCTACTTGACCAACCTTTTTTCCTTCGAGGGCCTGTAACCGAAATACGCGCTGTAGCACTTGCTGAAATGGCTCGGCGAGACAAACCCGCACGCTACCAGCACATCCACCTGGGACAGCTCGGTATGCTGCAACAGGCGCCGCGCTTCGGTCACACGCAGTTCCATGTAGTAGCGTTGCGGCGTAGTTCCCAGTTGCTCCTTGAACAGGCGCTCCAGTTGGCGGCGGGAGCGACCGGCATAGACGGCGAGTTGGTCGAGTTCCAGGGGTTCTTCGAGGTTGGCGTCCATCAACTTCACCACTTCACGCAGCGGTGCGCTGACACAGACGTTTTCGGTGGGTTTGATACGGCGATAGCGCGACTCTTCGAACGCCAGGATATCTTCGATACCTTCGACCAATGCTTTGCCATGCAGGCTCTTGATCCAGTCCAGCGCCATGTGGAAAGCACCGGAGGGGCTGGACGCAGTGAGGCGATCACGGTCGATCACATAGGGCTCGCTGGTGACCTGGGCGCCTTTGGATACTTCCGCCAGCGCCGGACGGTGCTCGGGGTGAATGGCGCAGCGATAGCCCTGCAACAGGCCGGCGCGACCGAGAAACCACGAACCGTTCCACAAACCCGCCAGGCTGACACCCGCCTCGGCCGCGCTGCGCAACAGCTGGATAAAGGGTTCGCTGGCCTTGAGTTCGGTGCGAAAGCCCCCGCAGATGACCAGCAGGTCCAAGTCCGGCAAGACCGCAGGTTCCAGGCTCGCATCGGGGCGGATGACCAGGCCCAGGTCACTGATGACTTCGCCTTCGCCCCAACCGAAGGTGCGCGAAGCAAATAGCTCGGGGCGCAACAGATTGGCGGTCACCAGCGTGTCCAGGGTCTGGGTGAAAGCGGGCAGAGAGAAGTGTTCAAGCAGCAGGAAACCGACGCGGGTCACCAACGCTGCTTGCCGGGAGGGATCGTTGAGGTAGCGCAGGTTCTTGCCTTGCATGCCACCGCTGAACTGGCGTCTTTCCATCGAGGGTGGACCCACTCTTATTGTTGATGCAGTGGGCGCTATCTTAGGGGCAAATGCGGTGGCTGTCTCAGGGGCGGCGCTGATCTTTATAAAAACTGTTGGCTTGAAAAGCCCCGGCGCAGGCGCTAACGGGCAATCTGATACGGTTTTTTCTTTTCTATCTGCGCCTGTATTGAAAACCGCTCCAGGCGGACAATAGCCCCATCCCGACATTCCTGTCGTCCCCCCTTCCCTTCGGAGGCCTTATGACCAAGATGGCAATTTTCCTGTTCGGCTTTTTGGTGCTGACCATTGGTATCGGGATGCTGGCGACTATTTCGCCGGTGTAGACGCATTTCAATTCAGGAGCGCGTTTCACAAAGCTTTCACAGACGTGCGCCTATTGTGCCTACAGCTCCTGAAAACATCCCCTTTAGCCCGCCCCCCATCGCGGGCTTTTCTTTGTCTGTAATTTTCCCTTGTGCACCGGTATGACTACCCTGTCTTACACGCTTAAGCTTTTTACCCCGCACAGAGTGCACGCTTTTGATAGACGACCTCGACGGCCCCAGGACAGCGCAACAGGAACTGTTCTACGACCTTGAAGACGCCAGCGCGGTTATCGGCTGGTCGGTGGTGCAACTGACGGCATTGGCAGCTGGCGGCGCATCCAATAACGTAGCGACGTTAACGAAGGTCTGCGCGCTACTCACAGCTCAGCAGCAAAGGCTTGAAGCCTACGCAAGTGAAGTCAAGGCCCAGAGAATCAATAGATCCGAGGCCAGTGGCTGACGCCGAGCCTCGGATCATCGGACTGAAACCGGCGCGAATGGCTGGCCCGGATTTATGCTCAATCAGCGGTTTTGAGCGGAAGGCTGCTGATTACCACCTTGTTGTTTTTTTACACGCTTGCGTGACCTGAGCTCGTATTGATGGTGAATAAACCAGGCAATCAACAGTACGCCTGTCACGGCGAAAACCAGGGTCAATAGCTCTATTGCGGTACCTTCGTGTGAAAACATTTTTTCGTCCCTCATCCTGAAGTCGTTTGACCGAAAAAAGCCAAACCGAAATTGTTTGTAATAATTCAAACATTTTCAGGGTAGTTGGCAAACACACACGTGACAACCCCAACCGAGCTGGAACCGTTGATCTAGACATGTCACTCGTCGAAAACCGGCCATTTTCTCGAACGTCACCGGCTTTAGGTCTCGGTTACTGACTAGTCCCGGAAGCGTCCTGCTCGACCACCATATCCAGTGCGTAGACCTTTGAAGGTGCGTCTGCGGGCGGATTTTTCCATTCGTATTGCTTGACCCGCAGTACAGTGCGCACGCCGTCATGATGCTCGAAGCCTTCGATAGACTGATACAGCGGATGCCACGCATCCTGGGTCGCAAGTTGCAGGCCGGCGTCGTCATAGCGTCGCTCGCGCACTTGAAGGCACTGATAGTCAGGAATCATCGGGTGACTGCACTTGATGGTCTTGGCGGCCACCTCCAGGAATTTGACCTCACCCTTGCTCCCGTAACGCGTCTGCGGCGTAGCCTCGCCCTGCAGCTTGAGCACCGAGCCGTTGGCGGTAGTCAGTTGCAGCGTCGGCGCCGCGTTGTCGCCAGTGATGACAGCACGCAGGTCGCCCTTGAACAGTCGAGCGACCTCTGCGTCAAGGTCCATCAGGCTCTTGTCGCAAGCCATAAGCGTTGAAGCCAGTGACTGCACTCTCAACACCCCATCCTGATACTGATAGCCGCCGAACTGGCCGTTGCAGCCACCGCTGATATTCAGATTCTTGTCACCGAAGGAAACGCGCAGCTTGCGTTCGATGCCTTTATTCAGAGCGAAGAGAGGTTTACCCGCGGCATCATTGGCCGAAACCAGGTTCCAGTAATAGGCGGGTAAAGCCGGCTGGGCTACAGCAGCCGAGGTAGTCGTGAGCATGGAGGGCGAGTCCTCATGGCTTTTGGAGGTGGAGGCACAGCCCTGGATCAGTACAGCGCAAACGGCTGCAAGAAGAATGTTCTGTTTCATGGTTGTCTCGGTCAGCTTTGATAAGTACGGACATAGTCCTGCGCTTGCCACCATACGCACTGAATAAGGGTGCTGGAAGCGCTGCCAAATCACAGGCAATAAAAATCCGTGGCCTCATTGCGCCGACTCACAGGCCTTCAACGGCTCCTTGGGGTGCAATGCACAGATGTCAAAACCGTCACGCCGGGTATAGCCCGCACGCTTCATACATACAAATCGCTGGGCCATCTCTTGGAAGCTGGCCTTGGGATCAACGCCGGAGCCATTCTTTTCACCACACGCCAACATGGACGCAACAACATCCTGGTGACTGGCGCCGGGTTTCTCCCACAACTCGGCATCGGCTGATTACTGCTGCCTGCAACCGACACAAGGGCGAGCACATAGGGCTATTTTTTGGACGCCCCCGTATTTCTCCAGGAAAATTAGGTCCTTGCGTTCTCATAATTTGGCGGTGGCTTCCGTAGGCCAACCGTGTGGCGGGCCTATTCGATGTCTACCGGGCATCTAGATCGATAGGGGCGAAAGCGACAGGCAGTTGCACCTTCACAGCGTCCCGTTGTGCCAGGGGGAGCAACATGGCCATGCTCTGATCGAAAGCGTCCAGTATGCGCGGCATAGCGGTCAACGGTTGGTCCAAGGGCTCAAAAAAATTATCCCAATGGATCGGGATCACGATTTTAGCGCCCGTCTGGACAACCGTCTCTTGCCAATATTGAGCGACAAACTCCGGGGTTTGTTTACCTAAAGTTCCGATGCCGAGAAACACCACATCTGCCCTGACATCCTTGAACTTGCCTGGACTGTAATTACCACTGGCGATCACCAGAAGACGGCGGCTGCCATGAGTGATCAGGTATGAGAAGTTTTCGCCAACTTTGAAATCCCCCTCCGGGACAGGGGTGTGCAGCGGATGATCTATGAAGCCTGGTGAGGTGGGATGTGGTGAATGCGGGGTCTCGAAGGCTTTGATTTGAAATTGACCAAACAAAAAAGAATCTCCGTCTTTGATTACCTTGATACGCTCAGGAGGTAATCCGGCACCCAGAACGGCGTTGGCAGTCGATTTTGTACCCAATATGGTAGCGCCTGTTTTGAGAGCCACCAAGCCACTGTCCAGGACATGGTCGTAATGCGAGTGCGCGACGAATATCGCTGCAAGCTTGGAAATGCCAGCGCCGCGCAAACTCGCATCGATGCGCTGCTCATTAGGCTGTATAGGCGTCAGTAGCACCGAAAAAATACTGGGCCGTGAGAAAAAACCGTCCTCCATGATTGCTGTCTCCCCATCATCGAAGCTCAATGTGCCAGCCCCCAGAAAACGCACCGTCAAGTCCGGAGATCCTTGACCGCCTTGCGGTCTTAGCGAAGCAAAGGGTTGAACCGAGGGTGATGAAAATTTCCATGCCCCCCAGAGCGCCCCTGCCACCACTGCAATAACAAATGCACAGCCCAACATTTTTTTGCTACGACTCACGCTTCATCTCCCGATATTGAAATGGACAGGCATCGCTCGCCTGCATAGGCGGATCTAAATTTTTGTATCTAAGCCGCTAGGAAATAGTACGCCCGGCCTCAGCATCGTGGATGCAGCCAAAATATACATCACCAGTTCACACCAAAACCGGCTGTATATCTAGCACTGTCCAAGTTGCTATTATCGGACTTACCCGCGACTACTGCGTGTTCGTACTTCAAATTTAAGGAAGCCCATTCTGTGACGCTGTAACGCAAACCTAGCTCAGAGTCATAAGCATAGTATGCTATATCACTGAGCGGCCTTCCCAGCTCACCCGATGCGAAAAATTCAAACTTTCTTCCGACTAGATATCGTTTGAAGTCCCAGCGGGCAGATGTGAAGTAAAACGTATTACTGCCACCGCCTGAGTACCCGAATCGCATACGATTTAGCAGTGCAACAACGGTAAAGTTGCCTAATTGATCGTCCCAGAATTGGTAGCCGGGACCGGTGCCAATTTTTCGCCTAGTTTGTAGGTTTTCGATCTGGTCTTTTTTGTAACTCAAGCCGCCTTCCCAAAGCCATCTATCGGTGAGGAAACGAATCACAGAGTACTCGGCACTCCAGTTTGCCGTACTTGCAACCTCATCGTCGTCTTCGCGGACGTGAGCAATCGCGCTATGGCGCCAAGGGCCACTGACAAAACTTGTTTGTGCTGCCAGGTTAACATTATCCTTCTCTGTCTTAACCTTTTCAGCATGAAGCGCAAGGTCAATATTCCCCTTCCAGATTGCAGCCTTGAGGTCGGGTTGGGGTTTCATAATCTGATCGATATTATTAAGGTCGACGAAATTCAAACCAACGCCTACAGCAGGCTGCACATTACCTCGCGGACCGGCCCGAATCGATTCAACCGCTCCTTGTGTCTGGCCCACTTGCCTTACCATGAGCGGCTGCTTGCTTTCCAAAGTTTGAATCTGGTCCTTACTGATCGTTATATCGCCTCCGTAACTCGTACTTAGAACAAGATTTGCGCCCTCCATCAAAATGATGTCTCCGCTGATATGGTCACCATTTTTCAGCATTACATTGTCCGCAGATGCGCATGGTGAAAGAACGCTCACGCAGACATGGCACGATAACATCACCGCCGCTAATCGCATGACGAACCTACCGCGCTTGGGATACCTACCATATAGTACAATTACCGTGCTTTACGTTCGAAGAACCGCCCTCCGTTCGCTCTGCAGCATGAAGTCAGCATCGCAATTTCAATGCCGTCGTTAGCCGCGAGATCTTAGTATCTAAATAAAGCTATTTAGCCAGGGGGATAGTTATTAAAAGCGCTCACTCTTTGTATCTCAAAGGCAAGCTTATCGGCAAAGCGAACAATGCCTGTGCGTTCTTTGATTGCTGCCAAATTGGTGCCGGCGATGCACGGTGGATAGTCATCATCTTATAAGGTAATCCATGTGGAAGCTGGACAGCGATTGGTGAAAACCCTATCTACACGGGCGCCGTTTAACGCCGCGATAAAATGAACTTTTTCACGTGTGCTTTCCCACCTTCTGCATGAACGCCAGATTTAATTGACAGTTGGCACTCGCACTTACGCTAAAGAAAACAAGCTATTTTATCCATGGCTTGTTTCGCTTCAGGTATCGGGAAGATTGGCCATACGTGAATCATTCCTCGCCCTATATGCAACTGAACCTCACCTCCGAGTGCCAACGTTTTCTCAGAGAAATTGATTGCATCGTGGTGAGCAATGTCGCGCGTGCCAGCGAAAATAAGGATCGGAGGTAGATTTTCTGGATCTCCGTTAATCGGGCTTACGTAGTCGTGGTCCGTGCCGAGACCTCCCGCATACATCATGCCGGCCGCTCTTAAACCTCTCGCGGAGAGCATTGGATCTGACTTCTCCGTTCTTGATATCAACTCGTTACTCAAAGTGACATCCATCCATGGGCAGATCAATACTAGTTTTGTAGGTTGAATACATCCGATGTCTGTTAACGCGTAGCAGAGGGCAACTGCAAGGCCGCCGCCAGCTGAATCGCCCATTACATTTATTGCGTGACGTCGTGCGTTAAAGCAAGCAAGCTTATATATAGATAATATTCGAAGAATAACGATTTTACACTTAGTTTCTGGTGCAAGTGGGTAGAGCGGCACTGTAATAATATAGCCATATCTTTCAACTAACGTTTGAAGGAAGCGCCAGTGCAGAAATGTGATAGGCCAAACGTAAGCACCACCATGAAGATAGAAAATATGTTTGGAGTTTGCTTGGTCATCTTTAGGGGCTAGCCTGTAGATCTCGATACCATCAACTATCTGGAGTTCGATAGAGATTTTTTTGTGCATTTTAATAGTTGGTCTTGCAGGACCCTGCTCTCGTGATTTTCGAAAACTCTTGAGCACTTTGTCCAAGGAGCCATAAACTGATTTTCGCCTGATCAACAAAAGATAGGCTATCAGTGCGCGACTTCTAAAACTAGGCTTTTGAGGATTAGTTAGCGAGCCCACAGTATCACCCAGTATAAATATAAAAGTTAAATAAGTAATCGTTCAGACCTGCGCTGATCAACGAGTCAGCATTGGCGAACGGTACATCGCGGAACACTACCGCCCATTCTCCAATGCCTGCTATTACCGCTTTTCATCGCACTATAGTGAGTTGGCCATCAAGTGATTGGCCACCGTTCGATAGGCGGGCAAGGTAGTCGGATCGAAGTTCGAACTGCGAGCCAGGGGATGCGAGGCATAACGCACAATGACCATTTTCGCCTTGGGGTCGATATACATGCTTTGTCCGTGAAGCCCACGCGCCGAGTAGACGCCATGAGTGTCGTGGGACACCCACCACATGTCGCGATAACTCCAGTTTGGCAGTAGCTCATAGCCCGCCTTCGCGAAGTCTTGCTGGCTGGCGCCCCCGCGAATATCCGCGATCACGCTCTTGGGCACGATCTGCTGGCCGTTAAACTTGCCGTCCAGGCGCATCATCTCGCTGAAACGGGCCAAGTCGCGCAACGAGGTGTTGAAACCGCCACCGGTAAACGCGGTACCCACTTCATCGACGATCAAGTAGGCGTCCTGCTCGGCACCCAGCTTGCTCCAGATGCGCTCTTGTAGATTGACCGCGATGGGTTTCCCCGTTGCGCGCTGGATCACCCAAGACAAAACGTCAGTATTGACCGTCTTGTAAGCAAAGGCCTGACCGTGCTCGCCCTCTTTGCGCAGTTTCATCAGGTATTCGGTCACCGTGGTAGGGCCGGCGTATCCCTCCGGCCGCGGTGTCATATGGGCGGCTCGCAAGTACTCCCAGATTTCCGCTTTGGGGTCGGCGTAGTCTTCCGAGTAGCGAACACCGACTGTCATATCCATTACCTGGCGTACCGTGGCATCGCCAAATGCACTGTCCTTCAACTCCAGAACGTAGTGGCTGACCTTCGCCTGTGGGTCGATACTACCTTCCTCGACCAGCATCGCCCCCAAGGTGCCGATAAAAGATTTGGTGACCGACATCGCAATGTGCTGGCCCTGATCAGTCAACGCGCCGAAGTAGCGTTCATAGACCACCTGCCCACGGTGCAGTACCAGGATCCCATCGGTGTAGTTGGCCTTCAATGACTGTTCCCAGGTCATAGTGCGGTCGCTGCCCAGTGGAGTGAAGACCAGGGCGTCGATGTCTTCGCGTTCGGCGCGAGGTAACGGGCTGGCTGCTCCCTTTCCACGCGCGACCTGCACGCTTGGCAACAGCTCGCGCAGATGCGAGAACGACCAGCGCGTCTGCGGGAACTGCAGGATGCTGCTGAACCCCACGACCTTTTCCGGCACCGGCGGTGAACCTTGCATCCAGCCTATGACCTGTGGATCGCTGGCGTCGGCGCTGAGGAACTGCGGCTGGACATCAGCCTGAGCCTGGGCAGATGACAGGGTCGCGCTGCCCAGCAAGGTTTGCAGAGCGTCTATTTTCACTTGCATGTTTGTCTCCTTCGCACGCTTGATTCTCGGATTGCGTCGCAATCGGGTGGCCGGCAGGCCTTTTCCATTCACGGCAACCAATTAGGCCTAAGGCCGCAAGATCACCACGGAGCTCTGTACTCAATTGCAGATCGTGAATGCCTTTGAAGATCTTCGAGAAGGTCTCACTCTTTTTTAAAGTTGAGCCGGCCGTCATCGTTTCAGGACATCGAAACGCAAACGGACAGGCTGCCAACCAAGCGCAAACTCTGGCGAAGTTTCTGGGAGTGAGGTACAACCGTCCAATGCAAATATGAAGAGTGATTGATGCATTGAGCGACTTAATTGACTTGAAGCGAATTCGTCACCTGGTCTTGCTTGGAGAGGAACTACACTTCTCCCGGGCCGCAGAGCGAGCCCATCTTTCGCAGACGGCGTTCAGCCGTAGCATCCAATCGCTGGAAAAAGACCTGAGGGTACGCCTGTTTGATCGGGACACCCGTTCAGTGACGCTGACATTCGCCGGTCACCAGCTCATTGCTCGGGCACGCGAGATGCTGGCGTGCGCCGACAAACTGGTCGCGGAGGCCAGCGACATCGCCGGGGGGCAGGGAGGTGAACTCAACTTCGGCGTCGGCATGATGACCGCCAACACCACCCTTCCCAACGTGCTGCTGGCCTTGCGCAAGAGTTCGCCCAAGCTGGTGGTGACCCCTGAGGTCAATTACTGGCATCACCTGGCCAACCAACTGGCCCGGGAAGACATCGAGTTTGTCGTAGCGAGCGTGCGGGTCGAACAGGGGGTGGACCCACGCTTTGACGTTCGGAGTTTGCCGCCACAACCGGCCTCTATCTTCTGTCGCCACGAGCACCCACTGGCTCGACAGGTCGAGCCAGTGACGTATCAGCAGCTACTCGCCTACCCGTGGGCTGCCGTGACCACGGACGACGTGCACGCCCGGGCGCTATTCGGAATGCCCTCGACGACACTGCTGCCGTGGACATTGGTGTGCAATGAGCTGAACTGCCTGCGTCAGGCCACGCTGACTAGCGACGCCCTACTGCTCACTTGGCAATCTTGGCTAGCGCCTGATCTGGAGAGTGGGGTGCTGATTGATCTAATCCAAAAAATCCAGCCCGCGATCCCCATACATCTGCGCTATATCCCGGAAACCATCGTGTTTCATGCCGGCCGCACGTTGTCACCCATCGCCAGAAAAACCATCGCACTGATCGTCGACGAGGCAGAAAGACGCCTGCCTGTCGTAACTCAGCCAGCGGTCATCTCAAACTAACTTCAGACTACGGTCGAGTTCCATCTGAGCAAAAGACGCGCTGGCCCGCATGAGAACCGAACTTTCTCTCTTTCCCCTCCGTTGTATGCAGGGCTGGGGGGAGTTGGAGGCTGCTTTCGACATGGATCAATCTGCTGGAGCAAAAGGCCAACCACACCCTCCCCTGGCATTGTTCTGCCCCCTCATTGCGATCAACAATGAGTAGGGTTGCGGAACACTTCTCAAATCACAGGCAATAAAAAACCCCGTAGACGTTAATCTACGGGGTTTCTAAGAGTGGAGGCCGAGGTCGGAATCGAACCGGCGTAGGCGGATTTGCAATCCGCTGCATAACCATTTTGCTACTCGGCCTCAAACGATCAATGCCCTTGTCGCTGACATTCACCGCATACAAACTGGAGTGGGCTATGTGAAGCCTGCCTCTACTCTAACTCATTGAATACATTGAAGTTTTTAATGCTTCATTGCGTTCGATGGGCGCCATTATGTACTCATTTGCCTATGCCTGCAACCCCTTGATTTCAAAAAATATTCTGCTCTGGCATCAAGGGCTTGCGGGTCTGCCCTACTCCTTGACGGTGTGGAGCTGGTACTGCGGATCGGCCTTGATCTGAGCGTCGGTGAACGGCAACGGGCGCAGTTTTTTCTCGGAGAAGGCCTGGGTCTGGTCCTTTGAGTAAGGGGACGCCGGGTTGCTGGATTCGGAGAACGCCAGCACGCCGACTGCGTTGGGGCCGTTGTTATCGAAGGTGACGATTTGCAGGTAACTGGTGCCGCTGATGACTTCGCGCTTACCATCTTCGCGGGGCACGGTTTGCATGGCGTTGTAGACACCCAGTTCTTGCGGGCCGCCGTGGATGGGGGTTTGGCCGCTGACCTGGATCTCACCCCAACGGCTCAGGCCGAGTTGGTTGACGTCTGCGCTGGAGGCCAGCATGGCTTCACGCAGGGCGGCGGCCACCGGCGCGCGATCAATGGCGAGGCCGCGGGGCGTGGTCAGGGGGTGGGCCGGGTCGAAGGCGACACGCCAGGCATCGGGAGTTTGCTGCAGGTGCTGCATCAGGTTGATGAAGTGCAGCAGGCCGATGCCGCTGTCGAGGTTGGCGCGCCGATCCCAGGTTTTCAAGCTGGTGCACAGTGGCTGGAGCGCGGCGGCGTCGGTGCCGAGTTGCTTGGCGCAAAAATCGAGCAGGTCCGGCATGACTTGGCCCGCCAGGTACACCTCGTTGTCCATGACCATGTTTTGCAGGTCGCTGACGCTGATCGGCTGTTTGTCCAGGGATTGCAGGCGTTGCAGGGCGAAACGTGCGCGTGGACTCAGGCCGATATTGTCCTGGCTGATCACCGGCGAGAACCCGCTCAGCGGCGCCTCGGGGTTAGCCATCCAGGCAGAGTCGTTGGAGTGCTGTACATAGTCGGTGCGTTGCAGCTGCGGCAACTGCGCCGCCGGGAAGATCCCTGCTTGCGCAGCCTTGGGGTCGATGTCCCAGGCGCACGCACTGCGGCTGCCATCGAGCATGATCATTTGCAGGCCGGCCCGTGGGTCGCTGCATTGCGCCAGTTTGGCGGCGCTGACGTTGGGTACGACCGACAGGTTCATGTACAGGCTCTGCCCCTGATCATCGGCAGCCAGGGTGTTGACCCATGGGATGCCCTGAAGGGAGTGCACCGCAGTTTGCAGCTCAGTGATGCTGCCCGCACGGTTCATGGCATGCCACTGTTGCAGTACGCGGTCGTTGCCCAGGTTCGCGTCGCGCAGGCTGAAGGCGTATTTGTTGTCCCAGTCCAGCTTGCCGGGCCATTGCACCACGGGGCCGAACTGCGAACTGTAGACGGTGTGGGCAACGTCCTTGAGGCTGCCATCGGCCTGTTTGACCTGCACGGTCAGCATGGTTTTATCCAGGGCAACGGACTTGCCGTCAAGCATATAGCGCGTGGAATCCTTGGGGTCCAGGGTCAGTCGGTACAGGGTGAAATGCTTGGAGGTGTCTACGGTATGCGTCCACGCCACGTGCTGGTTGAAGCCGATATTCACCACGGGTAAACCTGGCAGTGCGGCACCCATTACATCCAGTTGGCCAGGGATGGTCAGGTGCATTTCGTAGAAACGCATGCCACCCACCCATGGGAAATGCGGGTTGGCCAGCAACATCCCACGGCCATTGAAAGAACGATCACGCCCCACCGCGACGGCATTACTGCCCCGGTCGAGGCTGAAGCGTTGCTGATGCGCGGCGGCCTGTGCAAATGCCTGCGCGCCGGGTTGCACACCGGCGATGGCTTGGGGCGGCGTGGCGCCCACCAAGGCTTCGGTGAACTGGCCAACGCCACCTTCTACCAGCAACCGGCGCGTCAGTTTGACCAGATCCTCTTTAACCAGCGGTCGTACCCACGCCGCCTGGCATTGTGCGGGCGCGCCCTGCTCCTTCAAATAGCGGTTATAGCCGGCCACGTAGCCTTCGATACGCTGGCGGATCTGCGGGGTCTGCGCACGCCAGAATGCCTGCACCGCGCCGGGTGTATTGAGCCAGGTAAAGAACACATCGCTGGCAAGGTTGTTGCGTTCCTCCAGGGTTGCCTGCTCGGGGCCGAAATAGCGCGCGCGCTCGCCGTTCACCGTGACCACTTCATTGGCCAGCAGGCACAGGTTGTCCTGGGCATACGCGTAACCGATGCCAAAGCCCAGGCCGCGCTCGTCATTGGCGCGGATATGTGGCACGCCGTAAGTGGTACGGCGAATATCGGCCGACGCCTGAGCCACATGCTCGCGCGCCGACGCCGCAAAGCTCAGCCCCAGCAACACCCCTGCCACGCAGCCCCTGAACAACCCGTTGGAAATAATCACGCAGACCCCGCAGTCAAATTGAATACCCTCGGTAGATACAACTACCCCACCGTAAGGACGCAATTAACCGGGAAGAATTTAGCCACGAACGGGGCTTATCCAGGCCGGCGACAGTGTGACAAACCTGATACCGACAAATTTTCTACATTCGGCACTTCATGATTTTGCTCTCTCGTTCGTCTTATTGAATAAGAGCACCATCATTTTCCTGATCAGGCTCTGATAAGGAGTTTTTGCATGTACAACCCGCAAGTGCCCACGGATGGACATTCACCGACAGCCGAGGCCAACTATGGCAACGGTTCACAAGGCTTTGGCAAGGCGCCCGAACAGCAGGGCAACCAGCGCATTCGCCATTTGCTCAAGTGTTTCGGTCTGCGCACCAGCCTGATTCGGCTGAAGGTCATCGACGCCCTCCTCAACGCCGCCGACAATCAGCGCACCCTGGGGGTGCGGGGCGTGCACAGCCACTTGCTGGAGCTGGGCATCCCGTTGTCGTTTCTCAGTGTGCGTGAGGTGCTCAAGCGTCTGTGCAGCGAGGGCGTGATCACCCTCAATGCCGATAAAAGCTACAGCCTCCATGAAGAGGCTGCCAAAGTGCTCGAAGGTCGCGCCTGAGTCACGCCGCGCTGATCAGAAGTGCGGCTTGACCTTGCGACGCATGATGCCGTTGATCACCACTACCACCACGGCAATCGCAATGGCCAGGTACTGGAAGGTCTTTTCGCTGATCACGCCAATGTTCTGCAGGTAGGACAGGCCGAACATCGAGGCCAGCACGGCCAGGGCGATCAGAATCGAGTATTTCAAGCGTTGCTTTTGGGTCATGACGAAGTTCCTGAACCTTAAAGAATGTATCCGCTGTGTTTCGCCGCACATACCCGAAAATCGGGACGAACCGGGTCGGCTGCGTCTCATGTTACAGGCGATCAAAAATTTTGGCTTGTTCGGCGCTCACACGGGCCGTCGGTTTTAATCGTTGAGAGGGCAATCTTCTCGCGTCTTGCTGACTTGATTTCTCACACACCACAGGTAGCCATGCGGGAACCGTAATGCCCAGAGCGCACACGAATCAGTGCGCTCAGGCTACAGGTATGTAGCCTTTTGGAGCGTTGACGTTTCCATGCCTGAAAGGTGAGTGACTGTGAACATTCAACATGCTGCCCCACTTCGTAATTTGCGACTTTCGCCGCTATCTACCGACCTTCCTCAAACACCGCCAGATGTTGACGCTCAGGTGGGCGATACCACCGCCACCGCTGAGCCAGCGCTGCCGGATGGACGCCAGACACTGAGAAAAAAATTAAGCGACCGCCAGGAGCTGCATAACCTTGCCAAGGCCCTCGATACGGCGCTGGAGAAACTGCCCGAAGACGCAACACCAGAGGCCCTGGCCGCGTATTTTCTGTCCACCCATCTCACGCTTGCGTCCGCCGATGCGTCCCCACGCACCGCCAGCCTCGAATCGCTCATCAAAGCAGCAAGCCCTTACTATCCCAAGACCCGAGTAGAGCTGCAGGAGCTTGCCCAGAACCTCTGCGAGCACGTCCAGAAGCACCCATTGGGCAACTTGAGTGGTGCTCTGGCCTGGACGCTGCCATTAAGCATTGAACATCAGCGCACGGCCTACAATGTCATCGCGTCGAATAGCGCGAATCTGCCAGGCTTGCCACTGCCCAAGCCTGGCGTCGGCGCCCTGGACTACCTTGCCAACGCCGTCACCCTGTCTCCACAACTGATGCAAGACCCTGCTGCCGCGCTGGAGAAACTGCTCGACTCACCGCAAGCCGCAGCGCTAGGCGCCGCGGTTCAAGCCAGTGTGGGCGGGATTGCCACAAGCAGCAGCGCCAATGACTATGTGCTGGCGACCATCCATTTGAGCCTCGACCCTGAAGCGCTGGATCAAAAATCCAATCGAAACATAGTGGCCGGCTTTGATTTGGGCGTCGAAATCCACAGGGACTCATCGCCCGCCTCCGTGGTTGAGGCCCTTGCCAATCACCTGAGCAGCACTGGCCGTACCTCCCCTGCTACTGCCGCGCTGGCAGCCCGGTTGCTGCTGATGCGGGTCGCCCCCCAGTTTTTGATCAAAGACATTCCAGCGTCAGTACGTTGCCACAGCCAGGCGTGGGCAAACTTATGTATCGCGGTGGCCGGTATCGAAGCCCACACGCCCGGCAGGACGATGAACATGAGCTTCGCCGAAGTGATGTGCGCAGACCCGTCGCAATACCCAGCCAGTGAAGCGGCAAAGAAAAATGCACTGATTGACTGGTGTGTGGCCAACGACGTGATTTACCGCCTCGACGACGCACACTACACCGCGGAGGATTTCGAGTACGCCCGCAAAGCTTTCAATGCTCAACATGAAGCGTTGAAAGAGGCGTCCGCTTTGCTCGACAAGCCCTTGCCGAATCGAGAAAGAATGGCACAAGAACGAATCAAGCAGCACTTGGGTGATGACTTTCCTCTGGATGACAAACTCTTTTGTCTGAATTATCACAAGATGGGGCTCAAGGGCCAACGCTTCGGCCCTCTCTACTCGCTGCGCGAGCTCACCATGCAAGGGCTGAAAATCAACACCAACGACTGGGTGATCCGCAATAACACCAAGGGCGTCAACCTGGGTGCCGTCGCTCTTTTCACGCGCAGCCCACACTTCAACGTCCCAGGGGAATTTGATAAGCAGTTCGCTGAAGTGACGACCCAGTGTAAAAAAATCCACCATTACGCGTGGATGAATGCCATTACCCAGTTGCCCGTCGCAGATCGACACATTTTAAACAACGCAAAGTTGAGTTTTTATCAAGAGAACTCCTACCGCAGCTCCCCTATTCCGTTTTGGCCAAACAAACTGTTCCACACCAGCCCAAAAGTATTGATGCAAGCAGAGCTCAAGGGCGAGAAACACGTTTACGAGTTCGACCCGATCACCGCGACTATCAAAAAAGCTTCTTCGGGACGCATCGCAGCGGATGAATACATAGCCAATGAAGTCACCAAGATCGAAGCGCTCCCACTCAGCAAGAACCTGAATAATCTGGGTATCGAAAAGACCCGAGAAGCCCCCCCTGTCAATACATTCAAAAACCCACGCATCCACGACATCGCCCAGATGATAGTCAACGCGCAGGGCATCGACAGTGACGCCGTCAGGCGGCAAGCAGAAGGTAGGACGTCTACGGAAAGGAACCGTGACACCCTCAATACCATCGGCGAATTTATCCTCGACCTGATTCCGCTGAGAACGGCCATCGTCAATTGGCGTAACGGCAACTATAAAGATGCGGCTGTCGATCTGGCATTTGACGTCTTCGGTTTTCTCACTGCCGGCGTGGGCACCGCGTCAAAACTGCTGAAGGGCGCGCATAAAACCAGCAACGCCATCAGCAAACTGGCGCGCGCCACTCGAATAATCGGCGCCGACGTCTTGAGCGCTTTCAATCCGCTGGGTGGTTTAGGCGATGCGGCGGTGGGCGCCGGCAAACTGGCTCTGGCAGGTGCCGGCGCCGCCGGTGACGGCATACAGCGCCTGCGAGGCATGGCCAGGGGCAGCGATCTGGTCGAGGCAGGCGCGGCCTTCGATGATGTCGCTATCGGCCTGTTCAAGCGTGGTGACAAAAACCTGGAAGCCTCTGCCGTTCTACATGAGGGCAAATGGTACGCCGTGGATGCGAGCACCCGGGAGCCTTACGGCCCGCCTCTCGAGGGGTTCGTTCCGACGCATACTTACATGCCTGTGGCATACGCCCCGAGTCATCCGCAAGCGCATCGATTCGACCCGATAGGTCGACCTACACGTCCCAGGATCAGCAGCAAAGTCACAAGAAAGGAGCTGCCCAAAGGCAGCTATGTAGAAAGCATGAAAGGGAAACTGGAGCCAGGGCACTTCCTGCGCGGTGACGGCAAAGATGAAACCCTGAAAAAATTCATCGAGGAAATGTACGAGACCTACGACGCCATCAAAGAGGGCGCCCTGCCACCACGCATAGTGGCGCCGCAAATCTCCAAGACCGCGCCCGCAGCCGAAGTGATCACAGAGGCACTGAAAGTTTCCAATGGCATCGTGTTCGGAGAGTCCCATAAAGAGATGGCCAGCTTTAAGTTGCTCTTCGACAACGTTGAGAAATTCAAACAGGAGGGGGTGAAGAAGATCTATTTCGAAGGCGTCATCGACTTACCTCCCAAGGGCATTGTCGATGATGGCATCGGCAACCTTGCCAATCCCGCCCTCCCTCGCACCCAACCGACATTTGACGAGCTCAAAGCCAAATTCGAGTTGCATGGCATCGAAGTGTTGCCGCTTGATCACTATTATTTAACCCGGCATAAAGACGCAAAACTAGGCCGCACCGCGACAGGGTTCGGCTCCAGGCAACGCCTCGAAGAGTTCAATTACTATGCGTCAGAAGTGATCCAGGCCAACTCTGGAACGGAAAAGTGGCTTGCCTTGGTCGGTCAATCACACATGAATACCACTGAGGGTGTTCCGGGCTTGGCCGAGATGACAGGCAGCATCAGTATCGGGGTGTTCGACAAACCTTCGCCCAACGTACGAAGCCCTCTCTCCCCCACAGACTTGCCAGGTGACCTGGTTATTCAGGTTTAACCCTGCCCTGCGCTTCGAGCGACAGTGTGTCGCTCGAATGTGCGGTTTATCCCCGCTGCACCCAGCGCTGGTGCAGTCCACGTGCCAGCGCATCCAGCGCGAACCCCAACAGCCCGATCACCACCACCATCGCCATCAACTCCGAATACGCCAGGCGATCACGGGTATCGAGGATGTAATAGCCCAGGCCTGCACTGACCCCGAGCATCTCGCACGGCACCAGCACGATCCATAGGATACCGATGGCCAGGCGTACGCCGGTCAGCACATGCCCGACCACACCAGGAATGATGACTCGACGCAACGTCTCCCAGCGCGTGGCACTCAGGCTCTTGCTCAACTGCAACCACCGCGGGTCGAGTTGACGCACGCCGGCTGCGGTGTTGAGCACGATCGGCCATACCGCGGCAAACGCCAGCAGGAAATAGATCGGCTGGTCGCCTACCCCCATGAGCATCACCACGATCGGCATCCAGGACAACGGCGAAATCATCCGCAGAAACTGGAAGGCCGGCGTGGTCGCCGCTTCCAGTCTGCGCGAACTGCCCACCAGCAGCCCCAGTGGCACCCCCACTAACAGTGCGAGAAACAGCCCGACAAAAATGCGCTTGAGGCTCACGGCAATGTGCAGGTACAGCTCGCTGCGCCCAAGCAGCTCCCACAGGCTGCTTGCGGTGGCCGCCAGCGAAAAACGCGCCGACAGGCCATCGGCCTCGCCGAACACTTTCACACCCAGCCACCACAGCAACATCAAACCTGCCAAGCCGCTCAACCCCAGCGACCAGCCCAGGATTCTACCGTTGTTCAAACGCCAATCTCCTCATGCCGCTCATAGCCGTCCGGCAAGCCGAAGGTTTTCATGCCGCCCACCGCTTCGATCGCCTGACGCACAAAGCGATCATCCACCAGGTCCTTGGCGACAAGCGCCGGATCGAGGTCAGCGAGGAATTTCTTGTCGCCTTCGATCAGAGTGTCCTTCAAGCGCCGCACCAGTTCCTCGGTATAGCTCGGAAATGGATAAGGCTGGAAATCGATGCGGTGCTCGTCCCAATTGGCATGCTGGATCGCCCCGTCCGCCAAATAGGCGGCGCGGTCGCTGGCAGCCGGGGCCAGGACTTTGCTCAACACCGGCTCGGCGTGTGGCGTGTAACGGTTCGGGCCATCCTTGGACAAGAGTTTCACCGCCTCTTCGCGGTTGTCGCGGGTCCACACCTGGGCCTTGACGATGGCGTTCACCACCTTCTGCGACCACTCCGGGCGGTTGGTCAGGTCGTGCTCGTGCATGAACACCACGCAGCACGCGTGGTTGCGCCACACATCACCGGTAAAGCGCTGCACGCGGCCGACCTTGAGGTTCTCGGCCAGCGCGTTGAACGGCTCGGCGACGATATAGCCGTCGATGCGCTTGCTGGCCAGTGCGGGCGGCATGTCCGACGGCGGTAATACGATCAGGTTGACTTCATTGGCGGCAATCGAACTGCCGGTCGCACGCGTCACCGGCGTGAGGCCGTTGTCGCGGAACAGTTGCTGCACCACCACGTTATGGATCGAGTACCAGAACGGAATCGCCACCGACTTGCCGCCCAGTTGCTTCACATCGGTTATGCCTGGCGATACGGTCAGGCCCGAGCCACCCACATGGTTCCAGGCCACGACTTTGGCCGGCACCTTGCTGCCGTAGCGCGCCCACACGGTCATCGGTGACAGCAGATGAATCACGTTGACCTGCCCTGAGATGAACGCTTCGATCACCTGAGCCCAACTGCGCAACAGTACCGGACGTTCGGCCTTGATGCCTTCGGCTTCGAACAGGCCGTTGTTGTGGGCAACCAGCAACGGCGTGGCGTCGGTGATCGGCAGATAACCGATACGCACCGGCGCGTCGGGCTCATTGGCGGCGCGCGCCTGAAGGCTGCTCAACAGCGGCAAGGCGCCGGCGGCACTGAGCACCGCCGAGAGTTTGAGAAAGTCACGGCGCGAGTGGGTCAGGTCATCCAGACACATGGCTAAGCTCCTGTTGTTCAAGGGGGTTGGGTTGAGGGCGGCTCGCCTGCCGTAAGGTTTTCAGAATATCGATACGCAGCGCGCCGATGGCCTCGACCTGTTCGTCCCGAGGTTGCGGCAAGTCGATATGCCATTCACCCAACGTCCGCGCCGGGCGGTTACCCAGTAGCAGGATGCGGTCGGACAGCAGTAGCGCTTCGTCAATGTCATGGGTGATCAATACCGCCGCCGAACCTTGCTCACGGTTGACCTTGAGCAGCAGGTGCTGCATGTCGGCGCGGGTCACTTCGTCCAGCGCGCCGAAGGGCTCATCCAGCAGCAGCACTTGAGGCTGGCGGGCCAGGCAGCGGGCCAGCGCGGTGCGCTGGGCCATGCCGCCGGACAGTTGCGCCGGGAACTGCTGGCGCGCATGTTCCAGGCCTACCGCCGCGATGGCGTGGTCGACACGACGGCGGCGCTCTTCAACACTCAGGTGCGGCTGGCGGGCGAAGTCCAGGCCGAAGGCGACGTTTTTTTCCAGGTTCAACCAGGGCAACAGGCTGGGGTCTTGAAAGGCCACCGCCACCCGTGGGTGCGGACCGCTCAAGGGTTCGCCCAGCACGTGCACACGACCGGCCTGGGGTAGCTGCAAGCCGGCAAGCACACGCAGCAGGCTGGATTTGCCCACGCCGCTGGGCCCCAGGATCGACACCACTTCGCCCGCCTGCAACTGCAAGTCAAACCCTTGCAGTACCGGGCCGCTGGCATACCCCAGGCAAATCCCCTGGGCCGTCATGACCGCCTGGCTCATAGGTTGGCCTGGCGCTGCAACTCAGTGCGCAGTTGCACCAGGCTGGGCGTCACAATCGGCACAAATGCCGACTCGCGCCAGCGCCGCGCAAAGCCACTACCGTGGGCGGTGAGGTAGGCTTTGCCGCCACTGGCCTGCAGTTCAAGCTGCACGGCGCTGGCGGCGGTTTCTGCCAGGGCAATGCGCAGCTTGAACAAGGGGATCGGCTCGGCAGCAAAACGCCCAGCCAGCAACCCGCTCTTGAGCTCGCTGACCAGATGGTCAAGCGTCGCCCGCAAGGCTTCCAGCTCTTCGCGCAACACCGTGCGGCTGGCCCCCAGATGATTGGCCACCTCGGCCAGGGAGCGGCGGGCCAGGCCAATCGACATGCCGCACTGCAAACCAAGGAACGCGGGGCGCACTGCCGGCAGGAACTTGCGCGCGTCCTCGTGCAGCAACCAGTCACGGCTCAGCTCCACGCCTTCCAGGCCAAGGGCAGCGGTGTTGCTCGATTGCAACCCAAGCAGCTCCAGATCGCGGGAGCGCTGCAAGCCCGCCACTGAATCCGGGATCGCCAGGATAAACGGCGTACCACCGCCCGCATGTTCGATAGCAGCTGCGGCGACAAAACCATTCTTGCGCAGGTTGGTCACCCAATGCAGACGACCGTTGAGCGTCCAGCCATGCTCGTTGGGCTCGGCGCTGATCTGCAACGACTCGATACCCGATATGAACTTCATCGCATTCGACAGCCCGGTGGCTCCGGCCAACTTGCCGCTGAGCAGGTCCGGCATCAGGTGTTCGCGCAGGCGCTGATTGGGGCTCTGCAACAAGTACTCGATAAACGAGCGCTGGCCCCAGCACACAAATGCCGCCGCCAGGGAATGGCTGGCCACATTGGCGATGGCCTCGACCGCACCCGCCACATCACCGCCCAGCCCGCCCAGTTGGGTGGGCACACCGATTTTCAGAATATTGACTTCTGCCAGGCGTGGCAGCACTTCCTGTGGATCGCAACTGCCCACGTCCAGGGCCTGCGCTTGAACATCGAGCCAACGGCTCAAGATTGGGTCAAGCATTCATGTCTCTCCTTTTACAGCAGGTGGACCAACGCCGATTCAGCTTGCCGGTTTTTCCCAGCGGTACTGCGCCAGCTCCGGGTTCAGCGGGGTACGGGCAAACACGTTAGCGAAGTTGCACAGGGTTGCCAGGCTTACGCCCAGGATGACCTCCAGCGCGTGGCCCTTGGTATAGCCGGCCGCGAGAAACGCCTCAAAGCCGGCATCGCTGACATCACCCCGAGTGGCGATCACTTCACGGGTAAAGGCGGCGAGTGTCTCATAGCGAGTGTCAGGCAGCTCACCCAGCCGGCGCAGGGCCTCGATCACGTTCTCGGGCAGCTTGGCCTTGTTGCGCGCAACGGCGGTGTGGCCGGCGACACAGAAATCGCACCCGTGGGTGGTAGCAGCAATCAACTGCACCACTTCGCGGTCGGCCAGGCTCAGTTCGGCCTTGGCATTCAAGCCAGAGACAGTGATATAGGTTTCCAGCGCCGCCGGTGCATTGGCCAACACCGCCAGCAGATTAGGAATGAAACCCGAGGCCTTCTGCGCATTTTCCAGGAAAGGTTTCGCCGCTTCCGGGGCGGTGTCAGGGGTGAGCAACGGTACACGGGACATGGAGTGGTCTCCTGTTGGGTTCGAGTGCGCCAGTCTGTTGGTTCTAAAAAAATCGCTCAATAGGCTAAAGTAGCGATTACTTGCTCTTGAGTCTTTCCATTAGATGAATTCGTCCAGCACTCTTGTCGATTGGTTATTAGATAGCCTTGAACTCAATACCAATTTGTTTCACGTCGGCCGCTACTGCGGTGACTGGCACGCCAGCACGCACAGCCTGGCCCAGGCAAGCTTCCATTTGATCGTGCAGGGCGATTGCTGGCTGCATATCGACGGTGATCCAACGCCCCGGCACCTGAACAATGGTGACGCCGTGTTTCTACTGCGTGACCTGGCCTATCGGTTGTCCGGGGAAAGTACCGCGGCAAGCGCCCAAGAGTGCCCTCGCCGGCCGATGCTGCCCCTCGATAGCAGTGCCATGGATGGCGTGGGCCTGGTTTGCGGCTTCTTCCATTTCCAATCCGGCTTGTCGGCGATGATTGTCGACAGCCTGCCCGCCTGGATCATCCTGCGTGCCGGTGATCCATCGTTGACCGCTGCGCGCAATCTGTTCGAATTGATCCTGCAGGAGTGCGAGCGCCTACCCGCGCCCTCCTCGGCCTTGCTCGAACGTCTTTGCCACTTGTTGTTTTTATATGTACTGCGCCAGCAAGTCATCGACAACACTGAGCTGGGCGGCCTGGCAGCGCTGGGCCGGCAACCGGCATTTGCCGGCCTGCTGGAGCAACTGATTGCGCGCCCGGCCGAGCCCTGGAGCCTGGAAAGCATGGCGGCGTGCACGGGGTTATCCCGTTCGGCGTTTTTCAAGCGTTTCAGGGAGTTATGCGGGCAGTCGCCGGGGCAGGTATTGCTGGTGATACGTATGCGCCATGCCTGTGGGCTGCTCAAGGCGGACCAGACCGTGGCCGAGGTCTCGCTGGCGGCCGGGTATCAGTCGGTGGCCGCATTTACCCGGGCCTTTCATAAAGTCACCGGGCAGCAACCTGGCGCCTATCGCAGGGCACAAGCCTAACCTTGTAAACCCGTGCCGGGCCGAGCACGCAAGTGCACCAACCAATCCGTGACGGCCGAGCAACTGGCACTGGCCTGGGTATTGGCCCAAGGTGACTACATCATCCCAATCCCCGGGACCAAGCGGCGTACCTACTTGCAAGAGAATGTCGCGGCGGTATCGATCACCCTCAGCAAGGACGAACTGGCTGGGCTGGATGCAATCTTCCCGGCCGATGCAACCGCCGGTTTGCGCTACCCCAAGGAAGTGATGGCCCTGTTGGATATCTAATTTTCAGCGTGCTGATCAACGGCCTGAATATTCCTGTGCGAAGCGCGGGAGTCAGACTATTCTGACAGCTCCCAGTGTAAAAACCCGCCACACAGGAGGTGTGTCATGCACGCGACTGAGCAGCCGACCCGCTTGGAGCAGATCAGTCAGGAACGCTTCATCCAGGCCCCGATCCATACTGTTTACGATTATGTAACCCAGCCCGACCGCTGGCACGAATGGCACCCCTCCTCCCTCAGCGCCAACACCGGCACCCGCGGCTCATTACCGGTAGGCTCGCGCTTTACTGAAGACATCGACCTGCTGGGCATTCGCGTGTCCATGAGCTACCGCGTGCAAATCGCTCGCTGCCCCGACGAGTTCAAGACCGTGTTCACCTCACTGGCGGTGGACGGTTGTATCCATTATTTTTTGCAAGCCCATCAGGGTGGCACTCGGTTCAAGCGCGTATTGATGTATGAAACCGAACTGCAACTGGCAACCTTGCACGAACGCATGATCAAACTCTCCGCCATTGCCCTGGACCAGCTCAAGCAGCGGTTGGAAAGCCCAGGCTTCGTATAATTTAGAAACATTACCACCGCGTCTCAGTGTAAAAAGCAGGGAGAATGCGCGGTTTATTGCTGCGTTTTCAGTGAGACCCCTGATGAAAAACCCATTGCGATTGGCCTTGCTCTGCGCCCTGCTTGCCACCCCCCTGGCCCAGGCCGCCGAGCTGATTCCCCTAGATGTACACCGCGATGCCAATTGCGGTTGCTGCAAAAAATGGATCAGCCATCTGGAAAACAACGGTTTCAAGGTCAACGACCACGTTGAAGCAGACATGAGCGCGGTCAAGCAACGCCTGGGCGTCGCCCCGCGCCTTGGCTCATGCCACACGGCGGTAATCGATGGCAAATTTGTCGAAGGTCATGTACCTGCCGAACAAGTAATGGCCTTGCGCAAGCGCGACGACCTGCTGGGTCTTGCCGCACCGGGCATGCCCCTGGGCTCCCCAGGCATGGAAGTTGACGGTCGCAGCGAGGCCTATCAAGTCATTGGCCTGACCCGCGACGGCAAAGACGTAGTAGTAGCCGACTACCCGGCACACTGACCGGTGCTGACGGGTTACCTGGGCCTGTTCGTCGCGGCGTTTGGCGCCGCAACGTTATTCCCCCTGCAATCGGAAGCCGTGTTGGTGGGCCTGTTGCTGAACGGCCAGTACCAGCTGTGGCTACTGCTGGGCATCGCCACGTTGGGCAACGTGCTGGGTTCGGTGGTCAATTGGCTGCTCGGACGCTCGGTGGAGCGCTTCAAGGAGCGGCGCTGGTTTCCAGTGAGCGCCAGGCAACTGGACAAAGCTCGCCGACATTACGGGCGTTGGGGGCACTGGACATTGTTGCTCAGTTGGGTACCTATCATCGGCGACCCGCTGACCTTGGTGGCCGGGGTGATGCGCGAGCCGTTGTGGCGGTTTTTGCTGTTGGTTACCCTGGCCAAAGGCCTGCGTTATGGCGTGCTCGCAGCGCTGACGTTGCAATGGGTGTTAATCCCCCGTTAATCCTCTCCCAAGAGCATCCGGACATCTTTCTCGGAGCCCCAGCCCATGCCTTTCATCCGTTCGTTATGCATAGCCGGCCTGTTTTCAGTGAGCGCCACCCCCGTGTTAGCCGCCACCTATGGCCCCGAACTCCAAGGCTTCCAATACCCCCATCCTCTCCAGCATTTCACCTTCCAATCCCAAGGCAAATCCCTGCAAATGGGCTACATGGACGTGCCCGCCAAAGGCACAGCCAACGGCCGCAGCGTGGTGCTGATGCACGGCAAGAACTTCTGCGGGGCCACCTGGGAAGGTTCGATCAAGGCACTCAGCAGTGCCGGTTACCGCGTCATCGCCCCCGACCAGATCGGCTTCTGCACTTCCAGCAAGCCCGATCACTACCAGTACAGCTTCCAGCAATTGGCGGCCAACACCCACCAACTGCTGGAAAAACTCGGCATCCAGAAAGCCACGGTGATCGGCCATTCCACCGGCGGGATGCTTGCCACCCGTTATGCCTTGATGTATCCCGAGCAAACCGAACAGCTTGGACTGGTGAACCCCATCGGCCTGGAAGACTGGAAAGCCCTCGGTGTGCCCTACCAGAGCGTCGACCAGTGGTACCAGCGCGAGCTGAAACTGAGCGCCGACGGGGTGCGCAAATATGAACGCGACACCTATTACGTCGGGCGCTGGAAGCCGGAATACGAACGCTGGGTGGATATGCTCGCCGGCCTGAACAAAGGCCCGGGGCATATCCAAGTCGCATGGAACTCGGCATTGATTTACGACATGATCTTCACCCAACCGGTGTACTACGAATTCAAGGATCTGAAGGTGCCCACCCTGTTGCTAATTGGCACCAGCGACACCACAGCCATCGGCAAAGATGTGGCGCCGCCGGCGGTCAAGGCCAGGATTGGCAATTACCAGGTGCTGGGCAAGCAGGTGGCCAAGCTGATTCCCCACGCCACACTGGTGGAATTCCCCGGCCTGGGCCATGCGCCACAGATGGAAGAACCGGAGCAGTTTCATAAAGCGCTGTTGCAGGGTATGAATGCCCTTTGATTTCGAGGCCCATGGCATGTCGATATAGATCGCAGTGATAGATGACTGGCAGAACGTCGCCAGTGACGTGGTGGATTGGTCGGCGCTGGACGGCGTGGGCCAGGTACATTTTCTCCACGACTACCCCGCTGATACGGCGACAATGGTTGAACGCTTGAAGGGCTTCGAGGTGATTTGCGTCATGCGCGAACGGTCCACCTTCGACGAGGCCCTGCTGCGAGAGTTGCCCAAGCTCAAACTGCTGGTCACCGGCGGTATGCGCAATGCTGCCATCGATATTGCCGCCGCCAAGGCCCTGGGTATTCAGGTGTGCGGCACCGACAGCTATAAACACGCGGCGCCGGAACTGACCTGGGCGCTGATCATGGCCTCTACGCGCAATCTGCTGGCCGAAGCCAACTCGCTGCGCGCAGGCGGATGGCAGGTGGGCCTGGGCGGTGACCTGCATGGCAAGACCCTGGGCGTGCTCGGCCTGGGCAGTATCGGCCAGAAAGTCGCGACGTTTGCCCAGGCATTCGGTATGCGGGTGATCGCCTGGAGCGAAAACCTCACACCGCAACGGGCGGCTGAAGCAGGCGTGACATGGGTCAGCAAGCGCGAGTTGTTTGAACAGGCGGATATACTCACCATCCATCTGGTGCTCAGTGAGCGCAGCCGTGGGCTGGTGGATGCCCAGGCTCTGGCGTGGATGAAGCCCACGGCGCACCTGGTGAACACCGCACGCGGGCCGATTGTGGATGAGCAGGCACTGGAGCAGGCATTGAGCAGTGGCCGCCTGGCCGGGGCGGCGCTGGATGTGTATGCCCAGGAACCGCTGCCGGCTGATCATCCATTTCGCCGCTTGCCCAATGTGCTGGCCACGCCACACGTGGGGTATGTGAGTGAGCACAATTACCGGCAGTTCTATCAACAGATGATTGAAGACATTCAGGCCTGGGCCGATGGCGTGCCCATCCGCGTGCTGGGCTGACGCACCATTTAAGGGCGCCCCCCCCCCCCCTTGTGGCGAGGGAGCTTGCTCCCGCTGGAGTGCGCACCGCTCCAAGATTTTGGGGGCCGCTACGCAGCCCAGCGGGAGCAAGCTCCCTCGCCACAGGGGCATATCGTTAGATTTATTTTGTCCTACAAAAAACCGCGCTAAACCCGGCAGGCTCTGGGATCTGGCCTAGACTCATGACCGATGGGTCCGTTCCAAAACAAAAACCCCGCAAAAAATCTAAACTTTCCAACTCCGCCTCAGGTCAAGTTTTAGGTAAGGACGTGCACGAGCGTTTCACGCCGAATGCCCGTTCATCCAATCTTTTTCAGCCGACGTTGCAACTGGCATACGCCTTGCCAGCTTGTATAGCGCTGGTGTGCCTGGCCGCAGGATGCGGCCACTTGGAGCTGATGGCAGCGGGCCATTAGCGAACCAACAAATGGGAGTGCATTATGATCAGTGCCGCAGTAGATACTCAGGGAGAGCGTTTTAGTCAGCCGGTAGGGGGGCCAACGTCTTTGGTCGACCTGCCCAACACTGTGCGGCCGATCGTGAGTCAGAATCCGAATCGAAAGAAAGTCTTGTTCGTCACTTCCGAGTTCGCCGACCTGGTGAAAACCGGTGGCCTGGGCGATGTGTCCGCCGCCCTGCCCCGCGCCATGGCGCATTTGCACGATGTGCGGGTGCTGATCCCCGGGTACCCGCAAGTGATGGAAAGCGACAATCCGATTCATATCGTCGGTGAGCTGGGCGGCCACGCGGCGCTGCCGCCGTGCAAGATCGGGCGTATGGACCTGGCGGACGGCCTGGTCATCTATGTGCTGATCTGCCCCGAACTGTATGAGCGAGAAGGCACGCCGTACGGCGCCAATAACGGCCGCGACTGGCCGGATAACCATATTCGCTTCGCCCGCCTGGGCCTGGCCGCCGCCGACATGGCCGCCAACCTGGCACAGATCCATTGGTGCCCCGACCTGGTGCACGCCCATGACTGGCCCGCGGGCCTTGCGCCGGCGTACATGCACTGGCGTGGGTCACGCACGCCAACACTGTTCACCATTCATAACCTGGCCTATCAGGGTGTGGTGAGCCTGGCGTCGACGCCCGAACTGGGCATCCCACCCCACGCCCTGCAGCAGGAAGGCATGGAGTTCTACGGCAAGATGTCGTTCCTCAAGGCGGGCATGGCGTATTCCAGCCACATCACCACCGTGAGCGCCACCTACGCCCAGGAAATCACCACGCCGGAATTCGGCTGTGGCCTGGATGGCTTTCTTGCCAGCAAGACTCAACAAGGTTTGCTCAGCGGTATTCCCAACGGCATCGACGAAAGCTGGGAAACGTCTACCGATACGCACTTGACCCACAATTTCAATATCGGCGACTGGGAAGGCAAGGCGATAAACGCCGCCCATGTGCGCGAGCTGTTTGGACTGCACGCGTCCAACGGCCCGCTGTTCGCCGTGGTGTCACGCCTGGTTTATCAGAAGGGTCTGGACCTGACTGAAGCGGTCGCCGGCTTTATCGTCGAAAACGGTGGCCAGATCGCGATCATCGGCCGTGGCGAACCCGAAGAAGAACAGGCCATGCGCGAATTGGCGCTGCGCTTCCCGGGCCAGGTGGGTGTGCGCATCGGCTTCAACGAGACCGATGCCCGTCGCATGTTTGCCGGCAGCGACTTCCTGTTGATGCCTTCGCGCTATGAACCTTGCGGCCTGAGCCAGATGTACGCGCAACGCTTTGGTTCGTTGCCGGTGGCGCGTAATACCGGTGGCCTGGCGGACACCATCGAAGATGGCGTCACCGGCTTCCTGTTCAATGAATCGACGGTGCAAAGCTACGAAGAAGCCCTGCGCCGTGCCTTCAAGGTATTCGCCTTCCCCGGCCTGCTCAACGCCATGCGCAGCCGCGCCATGACACAACCGTTCAACTGGTGCCAGGCGGTTGAACCCTACGCCGAGCTCTACGAACAACTGGTGGCCAAGGCCTTGGGGAAACCAACCAAATAGCCACTTGAACCAACCTGGGAGGTCTTCATAGATGCCGTTACGGACTCTGGACACCTGGCCCCACGGCGCAATCATGCTGGACGCGCAACACACGCGTTTTGCCTTGTGGGCGCCAGACGCTTTTTATGTCAGCGTTGAATTGCAACACGGTAAATCCATCACCCTGCTGCCCCAGGCGGATGGCTGGTTCGAAGTCGAAGCAGCCTGCCCTGCCGGCACGCTCTACCGCTTTAACATCGATGGGGAAAACGCGGTTCCCGACCCCGCTTCCAGGGCCCAGGCCCAGGACGTGCACGGTTGGAGCCAAGTGGTCGACCCCAACGCTTACCCATGGCGCAATACCCAGTGGCAAGGCCGCCCCTGGCACACCGCGGTGATCTACGAACTGCATGTGGGCGCCATGGGTGGCTACGCCGAAATCGAGAAACACCTGCCACGCCTGGCTGAGCTGGGAATCACTGCGATCGAGTTGATGCCACTGGCGCAATTCCCCGGTGAACGCAACTGGGGCTATGACGGCGTGCTGCCCTACGCACCGCAGGCCGCCTACGGTACGCCCGAACAGCTCAAGCACTTGATCGACGCGGCCCATGCCCATGGTTTGGCGGTGATGCTCGATGTGGTCTACAACCACTTCGGGCCCGATGGCAATTACCTGGGCCAGTACGCCAAGGGGTTCTTCCATGAAGACGTGCATACCCCCTGGGGCGCCGGTATCGATTTCGAACGCCGTGAGGTGCGGGATTTCTTCCTTGATAACGCGCTGATGTGGCTGCTCGAATACCGCTTCGACGGCCTGCGCCTGGATGCGGTACACGCCATCGATAATCCCGGGTTCTTGCAGGAGCTGGCGCACCGCGTGCGTCAGCAGGTGCACGACGACCGGCACGTGTGGCTGGTGCTGGAGAACGAGCTGAACCAGGCCAGCCTGCTTAAGGAAGATTTCAACGCCCAGTGGAATGATGACTTTCATAACGTGCTGCACGTGCTGCTGACCGGTGAAACCGACGCCTATTACAGCGACTTCGCCGAACAGCCCACCGCCAAACTGGCGCGTTGCCTGGGCGAGGGCTTTATATATCAGGGCGAAACTACCCGCCACGGCCATGCACGCGGCGAACCCAGCGCGGATCTGCCGCCCAGCGCTTTCGTGGCGTTTTTGCAGAACCACGACCAGATCGGCAACCGCGCCCTGGGCGAACGCCTGCACCAACTGTGTTCGCCCCAGGCGCTGAACGCGGCGACGGCTCTATTGCTGCTCAGCCCGATGATTCCGCTGATGTTCATGGGCGATGAGGTGAATGCGGCCGAACCCTTTCTGTTTTTCACCGACCATCACGGCGAACTGGCCGAGGCGGTGCGCGAAGGCCGGCGCAACGAGTTCGCCGATTTCGCGGCGTTTCACGACCCCGAACAACGCGAACGTATTCCCGATCCCAATGCACTGGAAACCTTTGTGCAATCGGCACCCTCTTTCGTCGAGAACGAGCACACCCAGCTCTATCGTCAGCTGTTGAGCCTGCGTCACCAACACATAGTGCCGCACTTGCCGGGCACTGTAGCCTTGGGCGCGCAGGTGATGGCCGAGGGAGCTGTCACGGCGCGTTGGCGCCTGGGCAACGGCAGCCTGTTGCAGATAGATTTGAACCTGAGCGAACAGCCTCTGGATCACCCCGCGCCACACCCCATCATTTTCCAGACGCCTGCCCAGCAAGGTACGCAGTTACCACCGTTGAGCGCACGCGTTTGCTTATCACCTGCCGGAGAACACTTTTGAGCGAAGCGAACCTGGAACTACTCGCCAGTCGCGCGGGCCTGGCCGTCGATTGGATTGATGCCAACGGTCGCCCGCAACACGTGCAGCCCGAGGCCTTGCGCGCCGTTCTCAAAGGGCTGGGGCACCCGGCCGATACCGACGCCGAGATCGACGCCAGCCTGCAGGAACTGGAGCAGGTGCAACAAGACACGCACCTGCCGCCCTTGATCACCATCGACAGCGGCGCAAGCCTGGACCTGGCGCGCTACTTCTCCCCGGACACCCCGTGTCGCGTCAGCCTGGAAGGTGGTGAAACCCTGGAGCTGCGCCTGGACGGCAATGCGGTGCTGCCTGGGGTGATTGCCCTCGGCTACCACCAGGTGCATATCGATGGGCAAACCTTCACCCTGGCCGTTGCGCCCAGCCACTGCTACAGCGTGGCCGACGCGGTGGACAGCCGCCCCGCTCGCGCCTGGGGCTTGAGTGCCCAGCTGTATGCCTTGCGTCGCCTCGGCGATGGTGGTTTTGGGGACACCCTGGCCCTGGAGCATCTGGTGCGCTCGGCTGCCGAACGCGGTGCCGACGCGGTGGCGATCAGCCCCATGCACGCAATGTTCAGCGCCGACACCGAACGTTTCAGCCCTTATTCACCGTCCAGCCGCCTGTTTCTCAACAGTCTGTACGCCTCGCCCGCCTGCATCCTTGGCGAGCGTGAAGTGCGCGACGCTACCGAGGCCGTCGGCCTGACCGACGAACTGCGGGATTTGGAGCAACTCACGCTGATCGACTGGCCCACCGCCGCCAAGGCCAAGCAACGCCTGCTGCGTGCGCTGTATGAAGACTTCCGCCACGGCGCACATCCGCAACATGCCGACTTCCAGAGCTTCCGCCAGGCCGGCGGCGAGGCCCTGGAAAACCACTGCCGCTTCGAAGCCGTGCAAGCGCAACGTGCCGCCGCCGGCGAAGAGCTCGACTGGCGCCACTGGCCCGAAGACTGGCGCACGCCGCAGAGCCCGGCGCTGGCGCAGTTTGCTGAAGAAAACCGCGATGAGATCGGCTACTTTGCCTTCACCCAATGGTTGATCGCCCGCAGCCTGGCGCGCGCGCAACAGGCCGCCCGTGGCAGCGGCATGGGCATCGGCCTGATTGCCGACCTGGCGGTGGGTGCCGACGGTGGCGGCAGCCAGGCATGGAGTCGCCAGGATGAACTGCTGGCCGACCTCACGGTAGGCGCACCGCCGGACATTCTCAACCGTGCAGGCCAGGGTTGGGGTATCTCCGCCTTCTCCCCGGAAGGTCTCAAGCGCAATGGCTTCCGTGCGTTTATCGAAATGCTGCGGGCCAACTTCGCCCATGCCGGTGGCTTGCGCATCGATCATGTGATGGGCCTGCAACGCCTGTGGGTCATCCCCCTGGGTGCCTCGCCCCGCGAAGGCGCCTACTTGTACTACCCGGTGGACGACCTGCTGCGTTTGCTGGCGCTGGAATCGCACCGCCACCAGGCCATCGTCCTCGGTGAAGACCTGGGTACGGTGCCCGAGGGCCTGCGTGAAAAGCTCAGCGCCCGCTCGATTCTGGGTATGCGCGTATTGCTGTTCGAACAGGACCACGAAGGCCGGTTCACGCCGATTCTTGACTGGCCCGACAACGCCTTGGCCACCACCAGCACCCACGACCTGCCCACCCTCAATGGCTGGTGGCACAGCCGTGATATCGAGTGGAATATCCAGCTCGACCTGATCGACCCTCCCACCGTGGAGCAATGGAGCGAACACCGCCTGCGCGAACGTCATGCACTGCGTCAGGCCTTGAGCCAGGACCCGCAGAACTTTGTCGATGAGATCCGCAACGACACCGACCACGTGATCGACGCCAGCGTGCGCTACCTCGGCCACACCCGTGCGCCACTGGTATTGCTGCCGCTGGAGGACGCGCTGGGCATCGAAGAGCAAGCCAACCTGCCCGGCACCCTCGATACCCACCCCAACTGGCGCCGACGCTTGCCAGGCGAGGCCGCCAGCCTGCTCGACCACGACAGTGCTGCGCGCCGCCTCGAACTGTTGGCCGTGGCGCGCAACCAAGCCTATGAGCGTGACCGATGAACGAACTGCCCCTGCGCGCCACCCAGCGCCTGCAATTTCATAAAGGCTTTACCCTCGATGATGCGGTGCCGCTGGTGCCGTATTTTGCCCGACTGGGCATCAGCCACCTGTATGCCTCGCCGCTCCTGAGCGCCCGCGCCGGCTCCATGCATGGCTACGATGTGGTCGACCCCACCCGCGTCAACCCGGAGTTGGGTGGCGAGGCAGCATTGCGTCGCCTGGTCGCCACCCTGCGTGAACACAACATGGGCCTGATCCTGGATATCGTTTCCAATCACATGGCCGTGGGTGGCGCGGATAACCCCTGGTGGCTGGACCTGCTGGAATGGGGGCGCTTGAGCCCCTACAGCGAGTTTTTCGACATCCAGTGGCACTCGCCCGACCCGTTGCTCAAAGGCCAATTGCTGATGCCGTTCCTGGGCAGCGATTACGGCGAAGCCTTGCAGAGCGGAGCGTTGACGCTCAAGTTCGACGCCGCTCACGGCAGCTTCTACGCCGAGCATTACGAGCATCGCTTCCCGATCTGCCCACGGGACTACGCCTTGATCCTGGGCGGCGATGAGGTGCTCAAACCGCTGGCCGAGCGTTTCGCCGCCCTCGCCTATCAGGACGATGCCTACACCGAAGCCGCTAGGCTCAAGCAGGCGCTGACCGAACGCGCCACCGAGGTCTTACCGGCCATCAAGCAACGGCTGGCCGCTTTCGATGGTCGCCAGCCTGAGGGTTTCGAGCGCTTGCATCATCTGCTTGAGCAACAGACCTACCGCCTGGCCAGTTGGCGCACCGCCGCAGACGACATCAACTGGCGGCGCTTCTTCGACGTCAATGAGCTGGGCGGCCTGCGCGTGGAGCGCACGGCAGTGTTCGAAGCCACCCACGGCAAGATTTTCGAGCTGATCGGCGCGGCCTTGATCGATGGCCTGCGCATCGACCATATCGACGGCCTGGCCGACCCACGTGGTTATTGCCGCAAACTGCGCCGCCGTGTGGACGCGCTGTCGCCACAGCGCCATTTGCCGATCTTCGTGGAAAAGATCCTCGGCGAAGGCGAAACCCTGCGCGAAGACTGGCAAGTGGACGGCACCACTGGCTACGAATTCATGAATCAACTGTCGTTGCTGCAACACCATCCTGACGGTTTTGCTCCGCTGGCCGACCTGTGGACGCGCCACAGCGAACGGCCCTCGGCGTTTATCGACGAAGCCCGCTTGGCGCGCCAGCAAATCCTCAATGGCTCGTTGGGCGGCGACTTCGAAAGCGTGGCCCAGGCCCTGCTGCAAGTGGCCCGCGATGATGTAATGACCCGCGACCTGACCCTGGGCGCGATCCGTCGGGCCTTGCAGGAGCTGATTGTGCATTTCCCGGTGTACCGCACCTACATCAGTGCCAGGGGCCGCAGCGCCGCCGACGACAAGGTGTTCCAGCAGGCCATGGACGGTGCGCGCAGTACCCTTAACGAAGGCGACTGGCCGGTGCTTGAGCACCTGGAAAAATGGCTGGGCGGCCAGCCTTGGCGCAATCGCCCGGTGGGCCGTGAGCGCAAGATCCTCAAACATGCCTGCGTGCGCTTCCAGCAGCTGACATCACCCGCCGCAGCAAAGGCCGTGGAAGACACCGCGTTCTATCGCTCGGCCGTATTGCTGTCGCGTAACGACGTGGGCTTCAGTACCGAACAATTCAGTGCGCCGTTGGCAGATTTTCACCAGGCCAATCAACAGCGCCTCGCTACCTTCCCGAACAATCTGCTGGCCACCGCCACCCATGACCACAAGCGCGGCGAAGACACCCGCGCACGCCTGGCGGTGCTCAGCGAGTGCGCGCCCTGGTATGCCGAACAGGTCGAACACTGGCGCAACCTCGCCGCGCCTTTGCGCGAGGGCACCGACAGCCCCTCGGCGGGTGATGAGCTGATCCTGTATCAGGTGCTGCTCGGCAGTTGGCCGCTGGAGCACAACCCGGACTTTGAGGCTTACCAGCAACGGCTCTGGCAATGGCAACAGAAAGCCCTGCGCGAAGCCAAGTTACAAAGCAGCTGGAGCGCGCCCAACGAAGCCTATGAGCAGGGTGTCGAGCGCTTCCTCAAGCGTCTACTGCTCAGCGAAGCCGGCCAAGCGCTGCGCGATGCGCTCGACAGCGCCGCTCAAGCCATCGCCCCCTCCGGCGCTCTGAACAGCCTGGCGCAAACTTTGCTTCACCTCACCGTGCCGGGTGTACCGGATGTGTACCAGGGCGACGAGTTCTGGGACTTCAGCCTTGTGGATCCGGACAACCGACGCCCGGTGGATTTCGATGCGCGCCAGCGTGCCCTGGATACCCCACCCGACATCGGTGAGCTGTTGTTCAACTGGCGCGATGGGCGTATCAAACAAGCGTTGATCGCCCAGGTGCTGAACGCACGCAGAGCCTGTCCCGAGCTGTTTCGCAAAGGCAGCTATACGCCGCTCGAAGTGGTGGGTCGGCACGCGGAGCGCGTGGTTGCGTTTTACCGTGAGCACCAGGGCCAACAGCTGTTGGTGGTGGTGCCGCGCTGGCCTTATCCGTTGCTGGAAAACGGTGTATTTCCCCACATCAATGCGCAGGTGTGGGGCGATACCCGGGTGAAATTACCGTTCGCCACCACAACACAAAACTGGAAGGGACTTTTTCAAACAGGCGCAGTCACACCCAACAAGGAGCTGTTGATCAGCGCTGCCCTGGGGGATCTCCCGGTCAATGTCTTTATCAATCCTGATAATCAAGAAAGCTGAACATTTTCTGTGAGGAGTTTGTGATGAGTAAAGAAGACAAACGTATTCGCGAACTGGCGCATCAGATCTGGGAGTCTGAAGGCAAGCCGGATGGTGCGCACGATCGCCACTGGGAGATGGCGCGCAAACTGGCCGAAGCCGAGGCGCTGACGCCCAGCAAGCCCAAGCCTGCCGCCAAGCCGAAAACCGCGCCCAAGGCGGCCGCCAAACCCAATCCGGTAGCCGCCAAGCCCGCGGCGAAAAAACCGACCGCCCCGAAGAAGCCAAAACCACCCGCCCCATGATTTTTCGGGCCTGCAGCCGTTATCCCAGGCTGCAGGCCCTTTTTCGTCCATGTCCTTTGCTGAAACACCGTCAGCACGGCCGCGTTCGGCCCGAGAAAAGACCCCTTGCAGGAGCAACACCATGAGCAAACCCGAGAACACCACAGCGACGCCGGATCATGAACCGTCGCGGATTCGTGAAGGTTTGCCCTTCCCGCTCGGCGCCACCTGGGATGGCCTGGGCGTCAACTTTGCACTGTTTTCGGCCAACGCCACCAAAGTGGAGTTGTGCCTGTTCGATGACACCGGCGAAGTCGAGCTGGAGCGCATCGAACTGCCCGAATACACCGACGAGATCTTCCACGGTTACCTGCCCGACGCCCACCCCGGGCTGATCTACGGCTACCGCGTGTACGGCGCGTACGACCCGGCCAATGGTCATCGCTTCAACCACAACAAGCTGCTGATCGACCCCTACGCCAAGCAACTGGTGGGCGAACTCAAATGGTCGGAGGCGCTGTTCGGCTACACCATCGGCCACCCGGATGACGACCTCAGCTTCGATGAGCGCGACAGCGCACCCTTCGTGCCCAAGTGCAAGGTTATCGACCCGGCGCACACCTGGGGCAACGATCAACCCGTACGGGTGCCTTGGGACCGCACGATCATCTATGAAACCCATCTGCGCGGCATCAGCATGCGCCACCCTTCGGTGGGCGAGTCCGTGCGCGGCACCTGCGCCGGCTTGATGGAAGACGACGTGCTCAAACATATCCGCCAGTTGGGCGTCTCTTCGGTCGAGCTGCTGCCGGTGCACGCCTTCGTCAACGACCAGCACTTGCTGGAAAAAGGCATGACCAACTACTGGGGCTACAACAGCATTGCTTTCTTCGCCCCCGACCCGCGCTACCTGGCCAGCGGCAAGATCGCCGAGTTCAAGGAGATGGTTGCGCACCTGCATGAGCAGAAGCTGGAAGTGATTCTGGACGTGGTCTACAACCACACCGCCGAAGGCAACGAGCGCGGCCCGACCCTGTCCATGCGCGGCATCGACAACGCCTCTTACTACCGCCTGATGCCCGACGACAAGCGCTTCTACATCAACGACTCCGGTACCGGCAACACCCTGGACCTGAGCCACCCTTGCGTGCTGCAAATGGTCACCGACTCCCTGCGTTACTGGGCCACCGAGATGCATGTGGACGGTTTCCGCTTCGACCTGGCAACCATTCTGGGCCGCTACCGCGACGGGTTCGACGAACGCCACAGCTTCCTGGTCGCCTGCCGCCAGGATCCAGTGCTGCGCCAGTTGAAAATGATTGCCGAACCCTGGGACTGCGGCCCCGGCGGCTACCAGGTGGGCAACTTCCCGCCAGGCTGGGTGGAATGGAACGACCGCTTCCGCGACACCGTGCGTGCGTTCTGGAAAGGCGACGACGGCCAACTGGCGGATTTTGCCGGGCGCATGACCGCCTCGGGCGAGATGTTCAACCATCGTGGGCGCCGGCCTTACAGCTCGGTGAACTTCATCACCGCCCACGACGGTTTTACCTTGCACGACCTGGTCTCGTACAACGACAAGCACAACGAGGCCAACGACGAAAACAATCAGGACGGCAGCAATAACAACCTGTCGTGGAACCACGGTGTCGAAGGCCCGACCGACGACCCTGAGATCAACGCACTGCGCCTGCGCCAGATGCGCAACTTCTTCGCAACCCTGCTGCTGGCCCAGGGCACTCCGATGATCGTCGCTGGTGACGAGTTCGCCCGCACCCAGCACGGCAACAACAATGCCTACTGCCAGGACAGCGAAATCGGTTGGGTCAACTGGGACCTGGACGATGACGGCAAGGCCCTGCTCAAGTTCGTCAAGCGCTTGATCAAGCTGCGCCTGGCCTACCCGATTCTGCGTCGTGGACGCTTCCTGGTCGGCGACTACAACGAAGACATCGGCGTAAAAGACGTCACCTGGCTGGCGCCCGATGGCAACGAAATGAACACCGAGCAATGGGAAGACAGCCAGGGTCGCTGCCTGGGCATGTTGATGGATGGCCGCGCCCAGGAAACCGGGATCCGCCGGGCGGGTGCCGATGCTACGCTGTTGCTGGTGGTCAATGCCCACCATGACATGGTCAATTTCCGCCTGCCGCCGGTGCCGGAGGGTGAGTTCTGGACGTGCATGCTCGATACCAATGAGCCGGCGATACGCGGCCAGGAGCGTTTTGACTTTGAACATGAGTACGCCGTGACCGGCCGCTCACTGCTGTTGTTTGAACTGCAGCGTGAAGACGAGGTGTGAGATGGCGTTGCACAGTTTCCTTCAGCGCTACCGGGACTATGCGGATACGTACGCCCTGGGTACGGCACTGAAGGCACTTCAGGAAGAAGGCCTCGATCAACTGCCGCTGCCGGGCAGCGGCGAAACCCTGGCCCGCTTCAGTCGGCTGGCCCAGGTGGCCGGCCATGACTTGCGCCTGTGCAAGTTGTTCGAAGGTCATACCGACGCACTGGCGATCATGGCCGAACTCGACAGCCCCGCGCCGCCGCTTGGCAGTACGTGGGGCATGTGGGCGGCCGAACCACCCGCAGCCAAGGTGCGCGTACGGCGCGACGGTCAGTGGCTGATCGTCGATGGACGCAAAGCCTGGTGTTCCGGCGCGGCGGTGGTCAGCCACGGCTTGCTGACTGCCTGGGACGAGGATGATCGGCAGCAGCTGGTGGCCGTGGCGATGGATCAACCCGGCGTCACGGTGTCGGACGAGGGTTGGAATGCGGTAGGCATGGCTGCCACCGGCAGCGTTGACGTTCTGTTCAACGCGGCCAGGGGTATCGCGGTGGGCGGGCCGGGTGATTACCTGTCGCGCCCCGGTTTCTGGCAGGGTGGAGTCGGCATCGCCGCGTGCTGGTATGGCGGCGCGCAACGCCTGGGCGAAGCGCTGCGCACCCACTGTGCGCAACGCTCGGAGCCTCATGCGCTGGCCCATTTGGGGGCAGTTGACAGCGCACTGAACAGCGCCGCTTGCGTACTACGCGCCAGCGCCGAGCAGATAGATCGCGAGCCTCGCGCCGATGCCAGGCAACTGGCCCAACAGGCACGCGCATGTATTGAAGACACCGTCGAGCAGGTCATGCGTCATGTCGGCCATGCGGTAGGCGCCGGCCCCTACTGCAAAGACCCGCACTTTGCCCGGTTGATGGCAGATTTGCCGGTGTATGTGCGGCAAAGTCATGCCGAACGCGACCTGGCTGCCCTCGGCGAACTGGTCACCGGCGACGACTCGGGACGGTGGCAGTTATGAAACCCAATCCGATTGTCGGCCAGGGCACCCCACTCAATCATTGGCAAACCTCGGCACGGCTGGCCGAGTTGCCGCACATCAGCGCCGCGCAGTTGGTACCGCAGGGGCACCGCGCGGTGATCATCGCACCGCACCCGGACGATGAAGTGCTCGGCAGCGGTGGCCTGCTGCAAGGTCTGGCCGTGTTGGAGCGCCCAATCCTGTTGATCTCCGTCACTGACGGCAGCGCCAGCCATCCCGGCTCCAAACGCTGGCCGGTGGCACGCCTGGGCGTGGTGCGGCCGCAGGAGTCGGCCCAGGCCCTGCACCGCCTGGGCCTGCCGTTGCACAGCTTGAAGTGGCTGCGCGGCGGCTTTACCGACAGCAAGGTGGCCGAGCGCGAAGCCCAACTGTGCGAGTTCATCCAGCGTCACCTCAAACCCACCGACATCGTGTTCGCCACCTGGCGCGAGGATGGCCATTGCGACCACGAAGCGGTGGGCCGTGCCAGCGCCAAAGCGGCCCAGGCTGTCGGCGCCACCCTGTGCGAACTGCCAGTGTGGACCTGGCACTGGGCGACTGCCGAAGACCACCGGGTGCCCTGGCATCGGGCGCGCAAGATTGCATTGACGCCCGAGCAAGTGGCACGCAAACGCCACGCGATCCACGCGTTCGCCAGCCAGTTGGAGGGCGACCCGCAGGTCGGCCTGCCGCCGGTGCTGGCACCCTACGTAGTGGAACGCTTGCTGCAACCTTTTGAAGTGGTGTTTGTATGAGTGTGGGCACCCCGTACTTTGATCAACTGTTTGCTGGTAACGACGACCCCTGGGCGTTTCGTCAGCGTTGGTACGAACAACGCAAGCGCGCACTGACCCTGGCCGTGCTGACCCGACCGCGCTATGCCTCGATCTTCGAGCCTGGTTGTGCCAACGGCGAGCTGAGCGCCGAACTGGCGACCCGTTGTGAGCGCCTGCTGTGCTGCGACACCGCTAGCGCCGCCGTGCAACTGGCACAGGCGCGCCTGACCGCGTTTGCTCATGCTCATGTAGAACAGCGCCGGCTGCCCCAGGAATGGCCCGCCGGTCAATTCGAACTGATCGTGTTGAGCGAGCTTTGTTACTACCTTGATGCCAATGATCTGAATCGTCTGATCGATCACGCCCTGGCGGCCTTGACCGATAACGGCCAACTCCTGGCCTGCCACTGGCGCCCGCCCATTGAAGGTTGCCCGCAAACCGCCGAACAGGTGCACGCCCTGCTCCAGCACCGACTGGGTATGCCACCGCTGGTACAGCACCATGACAAGGATTTTCTGCTCGATTTGTGGAGCCGCGATGGCACCTCGGTCGCGCGCCATGAGGGGTTGCGATGATCGGCATCTTGATTCCGGTGCACAACGAAGAAGCGCTGCTGGATGACTGCCTGAGGGCTGCGCAGATCGCCGCCAACCATCCGGGGTTGCACGGGGAAACGGTGCAGATCCTGGTAGTGCTCGACAGTTGCAGCGATGCCAGTGCAGCGATCGCCCAGGCGCATGATGTGCAAAGCGTCCAGGTGCAGGCACGCAACGTAGGGCGAGCCCGAGGCGTCGGCGCACGGCACTTGTTGAACCAGGGTGCGCGCTGGATTTCCTGTACCGACGCCGACAGCCGCGTGGCCCCCGACTGGCTGGTGGCTCAACTGGCCCTGGGCTGTGACGCGGTGTGTGGCACCGTGACCGTGGACGCCTGGAGTGAGGGGTTTGACCCCGCGGCGCAGATTCGTTATCACCAGGCTTACCAGGCGCGTGATGGCCATCGGCACATCCATGGCGCCAACCTGGGCGTGAGTGCCAGTGCCTATGTGCAGGCCGGCGGCTTTGAACCGCTGGAGTGCCACGAGGATGTGCAATTGGTGCGCGAACTGGAACGTTGCGGTGCTTCCATTGCCTGGAGCCATGCGCCGCAAGTGGTCACCAGCGCACGCCTGGATTGCCGCGCCCAGGGCGGTTTCGGCGATTACCTGAAAAGCCTGATGATGGTTTCGTAAAAAAACGACAAACCTGTGACACATCCTTGTCTATGCTGAGAGTGCCTTGCATAGCATCCCAGGATTGGAATGCCGTGCACTCACCGCAGCGGAGCCTGCGCTGAAGTCAAGAGCATTACCCACCGACAAGGACGTGACACCCCATGAAGCCTGCCTCCTCAAGCGAAGGCCGTCGCGGCCCCGCGCAAATCTGGAACAGCGCGCCGCAGTTGGCGCAAATCCCCTGCCTCGCACTGGCTACCCTGGTGCCGCCCGGTGCCCGGGTTGTGGTGATAGCGCCCCACCCTGGCGATGAAGTCCTGGCGTGCGGCGGTTTGCTGCAACTGCTCAGCACGCGCGAGCATCCGCTGAAATTGATCTCCATTACCGATGGAAGCGCCAGCCATCCAGGCTCCCAGGTGTGGCCGGCCAGGCGCTTGAGCGTGGTGCGCCCCCAGGAAAGCGCCGAAGCCTTGCGCCGCCTCGGTATGCCGTTGCACAGCCTCAAATGGATTCGCGGTGGTTTTTGCGACGACGCGCTAGCTGCCCACGAGCAGCCGATGAGCCAGTTCATTGCGCGCTACTTGCAACCTGGAGACGTGGTGTTTACCACCTGGCGCAATGACGGTAATGACGACCACGATGCAGTCGGTCGGGCGAGTGCAAAAGCTTGTAGCCTGGTGGGCGCGCGACTGTATGAACTGGCGATCTGGGCCTGGCATTGGCCGGCACGCGAGGGTGCGGTGATTCCCTGGCAACGCGCACGCAAGGTGCGCCTGGACACCTGGAGCGTGGCGCGCAAACTGCACGCCGCCCATGCCTATGCCAGCCAATTGGTCGGCGACCCGCAGATAGGCTTGCCGCCCATGCTCGCCCAAGTGTTGCTTGAGCGTATGCGCGAACCCTACGAGATCGTGTTCACCTAGGCATTGGCTCGTCTATACCTGTCAGGTTTTACAGTGGCGGCCTTTTCGATCTGCAACTAAGGTGCGACAAGTGCTGCGCCAGTTGAGGTGCAGTCGAGAAAGCCATGCCAACCCATTGCATTGCCCGGTGTTTTCAGATGCAGGTAACTCGTAGTCCCTGATCCGTATCGCGTTCGTTGTTGCCATGGTTTTGAACCGCGCCCGCTGTTCCGGGCGACGGGACATCATTGTGCTCAAGCGAGGACGGATCATGCGCACACGGATAACTTCTTTGTTGTACTCAGCGATTATTCTGACGGCATGGCCGTTTGCCTCGTATGCGGCGTGCACGGTCAATAACACGCCAGGCAACGACACCTCCAGTTGTGACAGCGCCACCGCGCCGGGCTTTATCGATACCGGCGGCGACAACACCCTCGAACTCACCGCCACGGGTCGAGTAAGCGGGAATGTGATCTTTGGAAGCGGCAATGATCACGTGGTTGTCAACGGCCCGAGCGCGGGCATCGATGGCAACCTCAACCAGGGTGATGGCAATAACATTTTCCAGCTCAACCAGGGCAGTATCACCGGATCCATCAGCCAAGGCGCGGGCGCTGATGTGGTGGAGATTTCCGGGGGCCAGGCAGGCGCTGTCAACCAGGGCTCGGGGATCGACCGTTTTGACATGCGCGGCGGCACCATTGCCTCGCTGGAACAGGGCGACGGCCTGGACGTCTTCAACATGAGCGACGGCATCATCACCGGCGGCTTCGACGACGGCGACAATGCGACGATGACCGGCGGCACCATCGGCCGGGTCAACATGAAACTCGATGACAACCGGTTCGATATGTCTGGTGGCCGGATCATCGGCAACCTGGTGACCGGCTTCGGCAAAGACACCATCCTGATTTCAAACAACGCGTTCGTGGGCGGCAATATCAGCGTCAGCGGCGGTGACGATCAGGTGATCATTTCCGGTGGTGAGGTTAACGGGCAAGTGTTGCTCAGCTTCGGTAACGATGAATTTATCTGGTCCGGCGGCAACCTGCATTCCTCCGTGTTAATGGGGGCCGGCGACGATACGGCGCTGCTTCAGGGGCTGGTGGCTGAGCAAGTGGCGGCGGCGCAACTGATAGATGGTGGCGTGGGGATTGACGCCTTGACCCTGGACAACACCAAAACCGCTGATCCCGGCCTGTTTGCCAACTGGGAAAGCATTCACCTGGACAACGGCTCACAAATGAACCTGGGCGGGACGTTGACTCTGGGGGACAGCGAGACTGGCACCGGCGCCCTGCTCATTGATAGCACCAGTTCGCTGCTGGTCAACACGGGCGGGATCAATCCGTTTACCGCCGGCCAGTTGGTCAACGTGACCAACAGCGGCACCCTCGACATGGTCACTGGCAGCACCACCGCCCGTGACACCTTGACCATCAACGGCAACTACACCGGCAACGGCGGGCGTCTGGCGCTGCAAACCGTGTTGGGAGCAGACGACTCGGCCAGCGACAAACTGGTGGTCAGCAGCGGCACACTGCAGGGCAACACCTCCCTGTTGATTACCAACCTTGGGGGCGCCGGCGCGGCGACGTTACAAGACGGCATCCAGATAGTGCAGGCGCTCAATGGCGCCAGCGGGCCTGGCACTGCCTTTACCTTGGGCAATACGGTAACGGCCGGGGCGTTTGACTACTACCTGTTCAAAGGCGCGAGCACGGCTGGAACCGAGCAGAGTTACTACCTGCGCTCCACGATTCCGGTCACACCGCTGCCCGAACCTGAAGGGCCGGTCACGCCAGTGCCTGAGCCGGTGGTTGGAACCCCGCCCCTGCCGTCTAACCCCACTGACAAGGAGGTCCCGATCTATCGCCCCGAAGTACCGCTGTACTCTGTGTTGTTTCCTGCCGCGCAGCAAATCGTGCAGGGCATGCTCGGCACCTATCACGAGCGCATGGGCGATCAGAGCCGGCAACAGCAAACCGGCGGCATGCCGGCAGGTTGGGGCCGGGTCTACGGCAGCAGCAGCCGCCAGAGTCTCGCCGGTGCGGTCAACCCTACGTTGGACGGTTCGCTGACAGGGTTCCAGGTCGGCACCGATGTGTTCGCCAGCCTGCTGGACAACGGCGTGTTGCAGCGCCTTGGGTTCTTCGTCGGTCACAGTCGCCTCAAAGGCAATGTAAAAGGCTTCAACGGCGGCTGGGAGAACAAGGACGCCGGCAAAACTACCTTGCGCGGCGATAGCCTGGGGGTCTACTGGACACTGATCGGCGCCAACCAGGCTTATCTTGACCTGGTGTTGATGGGCACCCGCTTTGATGGCAACAACGAGTCAGCGCGTGGCGTCAAGATGAAAACCCGCGGGCATAACGTTGCCGCCTCCGCCGAAGTGGGCTGGCCGTTCGCGCTGAGCGCTCGCTGGATTCTGGAGCCCCAGGCGCAGTTGATCGTCGGCAAAACCAAGCTCGATAGCCAGAACGACGGTATTTCCGACGTGTCCTATGACGCCGATACCAACGTCACTACGCGCCTGGGTGTGCGCTTGCGCGGCGATTACACCGTTAATGGCCTGCCACTGCAGCCTTATGTGCGTGCGAATGTCTGGCATTCCAGCGCTGGGGACAACAGTGTGATATTCAACGATGTGACGCGTATAGACACCGAACAGAAATCCACCACGATGGATGCCAGCCTCGGGGCAACCCTGCAAGTTGCCCAGGGCATCAGCCTGTACGGTGAAGTCGGTTATGACCGCAACCTGGACAGCAATAGCTTCAACGGCCGCCATGGGACGCTCGGCGTAAGAATGGATTTCTGACCCAGAAACCGCTGTAGGAGCGAGCTTGCTCGCGAAAAACTCACAGACGCCGCGGTCATTCAGCCAACACGCGTTATCGTTGAGATTTTTCGCGAGCAAGCTCGCTCCTACACGGCCATGTAAGACTTTTTCCCAGAGCTTGGATCTGCCACACTGATGCGAATAATTATCAACAGATTTTTTATTCGCCACGGATGGCCTTTGGGAGCCCTATATCCATGTCTGTGCAACAACGCGTCAGCAACGCTTTTTCACCCAGCTCAATGGCGATGGCGATCTGCCTAGCAACCTCACAAGCGGCCCTAGCCGCCGACGCCGAAGCCCCGGCCACCATTGAGCTGGGCGCCACCCAGGTGTCGGGCCAGCAGCTTGGCGCAACCACCGAAGGCAGCGAGTCATACACCACCGGCTCGATGAAGACTGCAACCAAACTGCCGCTGACCCTGCGTGAAACCCCACAAGCTGTCACCGTGATTACGCGCCAGCGCATGGATGACCAGGCCATGACCAGCATCAACGACGTGGTCAACGCAACGCCCGGCTTGTTCCTGAACTACTCCAACGGCCCCGGCCGGCAGGCTTACACCGCACGCGGCTTCAATGTCGACAACCTCATGTATGACGGTATCCCCAGCGGTTACAACGGCGCGTCGGTGGGCGCCCAGCCAAACCTGGCGATGTTCGACCGCGTCGAGGTGGTGCGCGGCGCTACCGGCCTGGTGACCGGCGCGGGCAACCCCTCGGCGGCCATCAACCTGATCCGCAAGCGGCCCCTGGACGAACAGAAAGTCACCCTCACCGGCGCCGCCGGCAGCTGGGATGACTACCGTGGCGAATTCGACGCCTCCAGCCCGCTCAACCCCAGTGGCACCTGGCGCGGTCGCGTCGTCACGTCCTACCGCGACGCCAACAGCTTTATCGACAAGGCCGAGCAGGATCACGGCCTGTTCTACGCCGTCACCGAAGCCGACCTGAGCGAAGACACCACTCTCACCCTCGGCTACTCGAACCAGAAGGACAAGACCAACTACTTCTGGGGGGCTTCGATGGTCGGCCTGGATGGCCATCACCTGGACCTGTCGCGCTCCTACAACCCCGGTACCGACTGGGAAAACAAAGACCAGGAAATCAATACCGTGTTCGCCGAGCTGCGCCAGCGCCTGGCCAATGACTGGAGCCTGCAGGTCAACGCCAATTATTCCGAACAGGACGCATTGTTCTCCGGCTCCTACCAATCGCGCTGGACGAACAAGACCCTCGCCCGCACGGTGTATCAGGCCCGCTATGATGAAAACCAGGCCGGCGTCGACGCCTTTGCCAGCGGCCCGTTTGAGGCGTTCGGGCGCACTCATGAACTGGTGGTGGGCGCCAGCAAGCGCATCTACGACATGACCACTCATAACTACAGCCCATATGAAATGAACTGGCCGATCAATGCCGGCAAACCGAACTTCACCCGCACCAACAACGCTCGTGAAGTCACCACCCAGGACGGTTTCTACCTGACCTCGCGCCTGAGCCTGGCCGACCCGTTGAAGCTGATCCTTGGCGGGCGCCTGGATTGGTATGACTACGACAACCGTGATGGCGACGGCGACTACAAGGTTACCCGCAACCTCACCCGCTACGCCGGCTTGATCTACGAACTGAACGACCAGCACTCGGTGTATGCAAGCTACAGCGACATCTTCACGCCACAGAAAGAGAAGAGCACTGCCGGCACCCCGCTCAAGCCCATCGTCGGCAAGAACTATGAAATCGGCCTCAAGGGCGAATACCTGGGGGGCGCGTTGAATGCGAGCGTGGCGCTGTTCCGCGTTGACCAGGAAAACCGCGCCGTGCAGATCGTTGTGCCGAACTGCCCACAGGCCTCTTGCAACCAGGCCTCGGGGGAAATCCGCAGCCAGGGCATCGACTTCGAACTGCAAGGTGCCTTGACCGAGAACTGGCAAGTCGGCGGTGGCTACACCTACGCGCGAACCCACACCATCAAGGACGATGCCAACCCGCAGAAGGTCAACAAGCAGTTCGACACCGACACCCCCGAACACCTGTTCAAAGTCACCACTCGCTATAACTTCCAGGGCCCACTGGAAAAACTCCGGGTCGGCGGCAACATCTCCTGGCAGAGCCGCATGTACAACGACATCAAGCTGGCCGATGGCAGCACCTACCGGCTCAAGCAAGGCGGTTACGCCGTCACCGACCTGATGGCCGGCTACCGGGTCAACCAACACCTGGACCTGCAAGTCAATGCCAACAACATCTTCGATCGCCGGTACTACCAGTCCATTTCCAACGATGTGGACTATGGCGGCGACTCCTATGGCAGCCCACGCAACATGATGCTGACCGCCAAGTACAGCTTCTGATTCCAGCCTGTACCGTGGGAGGGCCTGCGCCCTTCCACTCAAGTCCCCTTCCCTCCTGCCGATAACCGATTGCCGGATCTGATCCGGTAAAAAACGCTGCACCTGACTTGCTATCGACCAGCGGCCATCGTGGCACGCCACCTGCTTGGTTGCTGACATAACTACATGGAGTAACCGTGAATGCCCCTTCGCACACGCTTTCAGGAGCACTATCGCAAAGCCGACCGCATCATGCTGGCATTGATCTGGCTGATGTTCCTGTTCTCCCTGGGCTTGGCGTTCTGGCATGGCACCTTGCTCCAGGCGCTGATCGTCGGTGGCGGCACCGGCATCGTGCTGACGGCGCTCTACCGTGTCATCGGAGGCACCCGCTTGATGCGTTGCGCACTGGGCGCCGGCTTGATGGTGATGGCGGCGTTGCACATCAATCAGGCGCACGGGGTGATCGAATCCCACTTCGGTATTTTCGCGCTGTTGGCGGTGTTGACCTTCTACCGTGACTGGCTGCCGATCCTGGTGGCGGCGCTGACCATCGCCGTGCACCACTTGGTGTTCCATGCGCTGCAGCACCAGGGTTTTCCGGTGTTTGTGATGGAGCATCACGGCGGCTGGACGATGGTCTTCGTCCATGCGTTTTATGTGGTGATGGAAACCGTCGCCCTGCTGTACCTGGCGGTCCACAGCCAGGCGGAAGCTGTCGAAAGCCAGGAAATGCTTGAGAAGATGCTCGCTGTAACTTCACAGTTCACCGAGCAAAGCGCGCAGGGTGAAGACAAGGTACGCGTGTCCCTGGCCAAGCGCTTCGACCACTTCCTGCAACAACTGACCCACCTGATCGACGGTGTCGCCCGCGACTCCCACGGGCTGGGGCAACTCGGCCAGGAACTGGCCACCGCTAGTGGCACCCTGGAAAAAGGTGCGCGGCATCAACTGGTGCAGATCTGCGAAATGAACGGTTCGATGCAGCGCATGGAGGACGCCATGGGCCACATTACGGTGCAAGTCGAACAAGCCGTCGAACACGCCGGCCAAGCCAGTCAGCAAATTGTTCGCGGCCAGGAGAGCGTCGGCCGCGCCCAGCTTGAAATCAGCCAACTGGCCTCACGCATCAACGGCACTGAATCCACCGTGCAATCGTTGGCCGTGCAGGCCGAGCAAATCGGCTCGGTGCTGGAAGTGATCAGCAGCATCGCCAACCAGACCAATCTGCTGGCCCTCAACGCCGCCATCGAAGCCGCCCGCGCCGGCGAGCAAGGCCGCGGGTTTGCCGTGGTCGCCGACGAAGTGCGCAGCCTGGCACAGCGCACCGCCCTCTCCACCCAGGAAATCAAAACCATCATCGAGGGCCTGCAGCATGGCAGCCGCGAGGCCGTCGAAGCCATGCACGCCAGCCGCGAAGGCGTGGAGCGTTGCGTGCAAGACAGCCAATTGGCGGTGCAGATGCTCCGGGCGGTCGGCGAGGACATCGCGCATATCGATCAACTTAACGGCCGCATCGTCGCGACCACCCGCGAGCAAACCTCGGCGAACCTGGAGATCGTCGGGCGCTTGCAGTCGGTGCAGAGCATCGCCCAAAGCACCGCCGACGATGTCGAAACCCTGGCGCGCAGCAGCGAACGCCTGCCGCCGATTGCAGTGCGCCTGGATGCGTTGGGGCGCAGGTTTCATCCTTGATCCGTCAACCCGAATATCAGCGTAAATGCCGCTCACGCATTGGCGACAGACGTGCTCATTGCAGTGATCAAGGTCGGTTAACCCACCTTGATCACTACCTTCCCAAACGCACCCTTCGCCAAATGCGCGTAAGCCTCACGTGCCTGCTCAAACGGATACACCTGGTCGATAACAGGGCGAATATCGTGTTGGTTGAGGAATTCATTCATCCGGTCGAACGATGACCGAGGTGCTACCGCAATACCGCGAAGGGTTGTCTGCCGAAAGATCAGCGGCATCAAATCAAGCGCCGCCGTCTGACCGGTCAAAAAGCCGATCTGCGCAATCCGCCCGGATGCCTTGGTGGCTGCCACTGACTGGTTGACGCCGCTGCCGCCAGCCACGTCGAGCAACAGGTCGACACCCTTGCCGTCGGTGAGTTTCAGTACCTCGCCAGCCCAGTCCGGAGTGGTTCGATAGTTGATGCCAGCGACCGCGCCCCGGCGTTTCACGGCCTGTAGATTGTCATCGCGGCTTGAGGTTGCAATCACTTTCGCACCCAACGCGGTGGCGATTTGCACGGCGAATATCGACACCCCGCCCGTACCTTGCACCAGCACGGTTTGCCCCGGTTGGATCTGTCCGAAGTCGACCAGCGAATACCAGGCAGTGAGCGCCGCGATAGGCAATGTCGCGGCCTCTTCATCGCTCATGTTGGCAGGTGCAGCCACAGCGCTGTCTTGGTGGATGATCATGTACTCAGCCAATCCGCCCGGTAGCGGCGAGCCAAAGCAGTAATCCGGTTCGTGCGGCCCAGGCGCGCCATCCAGCCAGCGTGAATAAAGATGGGAGTTGACCCGGTCGCCGACTTTGAAGCGAGTCACCCCATCCCCCAGCGCTACCACGGTGCCGGCCGCATCACTCACTGGAATCAATGGTTTGGGGACTTTATGCGGTTCATAAATGCCGTCGACGATGGCCTTGTCGCGATAGTTCAGCGAGACGGCCCCGACCTTGACCAACAACTCGCCAGCCTGCGGTTGTGGGGTGGCTACTTCGCCCAGTTGCAGGTTGTCGAGGCCGAAGTCTTTCAATAACCACGCTTTCATGATGAGTCTCCAAATGCAGGTAATACCCGCAAACCGCAATCGGTTTGCCAGGGGCTCATCATTGGCCAGCGGCGGCGCGCAATAAATACGCAGAAAAAGACAGCTTTGTTCTATCCTGAGACAACAATCACATTCAGGGCTTTCATGCAATTACTCGAATCAATGCGCCTATTCGCCAGGCTGGCGGAGCTCGGCAGTTTTACCAAGGCCGCGCAATCACTGAACATCGGTCGCCCCCAAGTCACCCGGTATATCCAGGAGCTGGAGGCATCATTGGGCGTACGCCTGTTCCAGCGCACCACCCGCAAAGTCGCCCTCACTGCCGAGGGCGAACGCTTTTACGCACGCGTGCAGGACATTCTCGCGGATATCAGCGCCGCCACCAGCATGTTCGACCGCACCGGGGCGACGCTCGCGGGACGTCTGAGGATCGATATCCCGACCGCCTTCGCACAAATGAAATTCATTGATAGTCTCAAGGGCTTCACCGACCGTTTCCCCGGCATCAACCTGGTGCTGGGCGTGACTGATCGGGCCGTGGATTTGGTTGGCGAAGGTATCGATTGTGCGTTGCGCATAGGTAACTTGCCTGACTCCAGCCTCATCGCTCGTCCCATCGCCCGGGCAACCATGGTGACCTGCGCGGCCCCCGACTACCTGCGTGCCCATGGCCACCCAGACACCCTTGAAGCGCTGGCCGGCCATCGAGGCGTCAACTTCCTGTCCGGCCAAAGCAACCGTATATTGCCGTGGCATTTCTCGGTCAAGGGTCATAATCGAACCCTGGTCAGTCAAGCGGGCATTACCGTCACCGAGTCAAACGCCTACGTGCAGTGCGGCGTGTCGGGCTTCGGCATTATCCAGGCGCCCGGCATCACCGTGGCAGAACATCTGCACAGCGGCGCGCTGGTGGAAATCCTGCACGCCTATCGGCCTGCCCCACGCCCGGTGTCGCTGCTGTACCCGAGCCGCACTCACTTGGCGCCGCAGGTGCAGGTATTCATTGAATGGTTGCAGGAGAACTTCGTGCAGCTACAGGCCGAGTGGCTGCACAAGTAAGCCGTAGCGCCACTGAAAACTGTAACAGGCTGCACGTCATCGCTTCCTACCGGCCCACTGCGAAACTCCGCAACCTTCCTTCGGTCGATGCTACAAGAGGCCGACAGTGCCTCAGATGTCTTGTGTGTGTAATGAACGTTGCGGAGACAGCCATGAAAGAAGCCTTCAACGATTTGCCCGGCCCCATAAAGCGACAGGCTGACAGACTCCTTCGCGAGATCGAACTCGCGGGGTCGATGATTCTTGCAGTAAAAGGGGGGGCCAAAGCCCAGGGGTTTGTTCTGGGAATAACCTGCTGCAAGGGGCTGACATCCGAGCGCTGTGAGCAACTGGCAAGCCATTTTGACAGCATTGTAGAGCGCAAGCTGAGGTCGCTGACACTCGGGTTTTAGCGTCAGCGGGATGAACTCTGTCGGCACGCAGAGTGGATCAATGCTATCGCTACCCCCGGCCGCGCTTTTAAAGCTGCGAACAACCTCCTACACTGCCGGGAATTTCCCTGCATCTGCGCAGCCTCGCTCTTGTGCCCTACCCTTCAGGATTACAGACATGCGCCTGGCCGATTTCATCCTTGAGCACCTCGAACCGATTCTGCAAGCCTGGGAAGATTTCGCCAGAACCCTCGACACCCCGGGCGAGGATCTCGACAGCGTGGCGCTGCGCGACCATGCCGAGCAGATGTTGCGAGCCATCGTCAGCGACCTGCGAACCAAACAGACCCGCCAAGAGCAAATCGCCAAGGCCCAGGGCCTGGCCCCCGCGGAGGAGCAGGAGACCGCGGCAGAAATCCACGCCATCACGCGGTTGATGGCCGGCTTCACCATCGATCAGATGGTGTCGGAATACCGCGCCCTGCGCACCAGTGTGGTCAGCCAGTGGATGCGCCAGATCAAGGACGGCACGCCGATCAACGTTGACGACATGACCCGTTTCCACGAGGCCATTGACCAGGCGCTCGCCGAGTCCATCGCCAGCTATTCGCGCGCGGTCGAGGCATCGCGCAACGTGTTTCTGGGCATCCTCGGCCACGACCTGCGCACGCCGCTCGGCGCGATCCTGCTGGGTGCCGACATGCTGCGGCGCTCACAGGATGCGGGCCCCAAGGCGAACAAAGTGGCCAATCAGATCTACACCAGTGTGCGCCGAGCGAGCAAGATCGTCGGCGACTTGCTCGACCTGACCCGCTGCCAGATGGGGCCGGGCATTCCGGTCAGAACGGCCGATATAGATCTCTCACCGCTTTGCCAGCGTGTCGTAGAAGAAATCCGCACGTTTCATCCTGAAGCGATCATCCTGTTCGATTCGAAGACCCAGGCGTCGGGCCAGTTCGACGGCGCCCGAATGGAGCAGGTGTTCTCGAACATCGTCAGCAACGCCGTGCAGCATGGCGACACCACGCGGCCTATCCAGGTCGAGTTGGGGTTACAGGAAGATTTCGCGGTATTTTCCGTGCACAACAGTGGAGAGGCGATACCTGAGGATGTGCTGCCGTTCATCTTCAACCCGATGGGCCGCTTCTCTCAGCGTACTGCCGTCAATCACGGCCCCACAGAGGGCTTGGGCCTGGGCCTGTTCATCGCCTCGGAAATCGTCGCGTCCCATGGCGGATCGATTGAGGTCAGCTCTGATACCGAACACGGCACGGTGTTTCATGTGCGGCTTCCCCTCAATTCGATAGCCTAGGTATCAACACAGCTTCGGCGCGACCCTGAACCGATGGGAAGGGGCAAGCCCTAATGCCAGTCAGTTAAGCGAACGAAATGCTCAAAGCAGCGCAGATCAAATGTGGGAGCGGGCTTGCCCGCGAAGACGTCGGCCCCCACCGCTTTCGCGAGCAAGCCCCCTCCCACAGGAGATCTACGTTTAACTGACCGGCATGGTTATATTCTGAACCCGGTCAACAAGAACAAGTCGATTTGGTTGACGACGCAAGGGCTGGAGCGAGGCCGGCAACTGGCTGATCGGTTGTTTGGAACAAAAGCTCAGGTAAAGGACAACCTGTAGCGCACCTCCACCAGCGTGACGCCGCCCCTCTCAATCTTGAGTTCGCTGCCTGCGTCCTCGACACAACCGACCCTGCGATAAAAGCGCATGGCCCGCTCATTGCGGGCCAGAACCCAAAGCGTCAGGCAGTCATACCCCTGCTGAACCAACGCCTGCAAACCCGCGTTCCACAGCGCCAGCCCGACGCCCGTTTGCCAATACCTGGCCAGAACATAGATGGCCATAACCTCCCCTGCATTTGCCCCGGCGACCTCTTCGTCACGGCTGGCGCCAACGGCTATCCACCCGACAATCTGCTGGTCCACCTCTGCGACCCATACTTCCGGTTCGCCCGCTGTTATCGAGCGACACCAATAGGCTTCGCGCTGAGCCAGGGTGGCTTGCAACCCGTTCAAGTAGTCGGTGGGCATCAGGTCGCGATACGCCTCTTGCCAGCTGCTGATATGCACTTGGGCAATGGCGTTTGCGTCGGTGGGTAATGCTCTGCGAATCATGCGGGCTCCTTCCCTCGTGCACTGAATCTTGTCTTCGCAGTGTGCCTACGGGCCTATGACAAAATCAGTTACGCCGGGGATGAAATAAAGATCTTGCGCTCCGGCACGCAGATGCACTGCCAGCCTCATTGCTGTCCCTGCCGACTGCCCCTATCCTCAACGCTCTCATCCGACCAAACCCGGAGCCGCCATGGACCTCGCCACCCTCGCCCTCTTCTTGCCTGCCTGCTTCGCCCTGAACATGGCGCCTGGCCCCAACAACCTGCTGTCGGTAAGCAACGCCACCCGTTACGGCTACCGCACCTCCTGCCTCGCAGGTCTCGGTCGGTTGCTGGCCTTTGCCTGCATGATCGCCCTCGCCTCCGCCGGGTTGGCGGTGGTGCTGCAAACGTCGGAGTTGTTGTTTTACGGGATCAAGATACTTGGCGCGGCGTATCTGTTTTATCTGGCGTATCAGCTATGGCGTGCGCAACCACAGGCAGAGTCACAAACAGCCGCTCACCAGGTCGGCTTATGGGCCCTGGCACGGCAGGAGTTTCTGGTGGCGGCGGGCAACCCGAAAGCCATCCTGATCTTCACCGCTTTCCTGCCGCAGTTCGTGGTACCTGGCCAACCCATCACCGCACAGTTCGCCCTGCTGGGCGCGATGTTCCTGGCCCTGGAATGGATCGCCATCAGCGCCTACGCCTACATGGGCCTGCATATGCGCCGCTGGTTTGCCGAGCCAAGGGGCAAGCGCATCTTCAATCGTTGCTGCGCGGGGTTGCTGTCAGCGGCGGCGGCAGTGTTGTTAACGGCGCGCAGGGCGTAACCCAACCACTGTCGAAGACCGCCAACGTTGGCACGGGGTGCCTGGATAAAAGGTGGCGCTCTTGGGTTTGCGTGTGCACGTTGACGCAGACAGGCATTGACGTAAAATCGCCACCCCAAAAATTCAGCGCGCACAGCGAGAAGGAGCTTCGATGCGACGGGTGATGATTGTGGGTCAACCTGGGTCAGGCAAAAGCACCTTGGCGCGCAAACTTGGTCAGTGCACGGGTTTGCCGGTCGTTCATATCGACACTATCCACTGGCAGCCAGGATGGATCGAACGCAGCCGCGACGCGAAGACTCAGCTTTGCCTTGAGGTCGAGGCCCGTGAACGCTGGATATTCGAAGGTGGGCATTCAACCACTTGGGACAACCGGCTGGCCCGCGCAGATCTGGTGATATGGATTGACCGTTCGGCGACGCTCCGATTCTGGCGCGTATTGCTCAGGACGCTGCTCAAACGCGGTCAGACTCGGCCTGACTTGCCGGAGGACTGCCCCGAACGACTGGCGAACCTGCCGGAGTTTTTTAGATTCATGTGGCAGACCAAAGAGTCAGCACGAGTAAAGATGCAACAACTCGTGGAGGCTGCCCCACCCGCCTGCCGTGTGGTTCATCTGCGGTCCAATCGGGACACCCGGATATTTCTTGCGAGCATTGGACGTTCGACTGGCCGGACAACGCCAGATTGATCGACGGCTGACGGCTTCACTCCGTCGTTAATGTTGCCGCACCCCGCATAAGCGTGGGTGCTCAACATCAATAACATCGCAATGATGCACCAGGCGGCGTCATTCCTTGGTCAAATCAACCAACGGCGTCTGCCGCACCTCAGTCTCACGCCCATCCTGAATTTCGCTGACCTGCTTCAAAGCCTTATCCACAGCGGCCTTGTCCGCCAACAGGCTGTAGCTGATGCGGAACTGCTTGTGTTCCTTCGGCCCGATTGTCGGCACCAGATTCAGTGGCCGCTGATAACGACGGTTGTAGGAAAAACTCGTCCCCGGCTCCAGCCCCGTGACATAGCCCTGGCCTTGGGTGTCGGTGTTTTTCCAGAGGGAAAATACCGGCAGTGTCTGCGTATTGAAGCCAACCGAAACGCCCAGGCTGCCGGCCTTGTTATGCAGCACGGTCAAGGTATCGCCCTTGGCATCGGCATATGGCACCACGTTGTAGACCGTTTCGTCATAGTCCTTGGTCGGTGCGCGATAGGTTTGCCAGTCGGCCAATTCGCCCTTGGCCTTGTCGTTGAACGGCGACACCTGCTTCACCGGCGCGACGAACTGCGCGCCCTGCTCCAGGAACGGGGTGCTGAAGTTACTGTGATACAGCGCCTGGTATTCCTTCGGATAGTCGCCGTTGTTGGTCAGGGTGTCATTGAGGGCAAACACCACACTGCCGGGTTGAGTGACCAGTTCGGTCGCGACAGAGAAGTCGACCTTCTTGAACGCCTGCTCTTTCAGCTCGCCGCGCAGGGTGATGGCATACGGTGGTTTTTCATCGATATGCAGCGTGACTTTATTCGCAGGAATATTGGCGGCCCGCCCGTGCAGGGTCAGCAGTTCGCCGTTGTCGATGCCGGGGTGGCCGACCCACTCGTAGCCGCAGCGGGTGACCAGCTCGTTGAAACCTTCCAGCCAGCCCAACCCACCGCGGCCATTGAGCTCGATGAACGACGGATTGACCACTTCCTTGACCGGCGAATCCCAACCCATCCGCACATCGCCGACCGAAGCCTGCAACACGTTCATACCGCGAGTCGGCACCACCGAAAGCTTCATCGTGCCGTTATCGATATCAACGATGCTCACCCCCTCCTGCCGACCACCGTGCAAGGTGCGCAGGGTAACGCTGAAGGGCTTGTCGGTTTGTACGCCGAGCTGCTGGCTGGTGATCTGCCAGTTCTGGGCGGCTTTGTCGGTGTCGAGCAGCACGTAATCCCAGGCCATGGCGTGGGAGGCAGCGGACAGTGCGCTGAGGGCAACGAGGAGTTTTAGCGGGGTCATAGCGGTCGCCTTTCTTGGAGTTGTGTGCGATTTATAAACTCGATGAAACGTTTCAGCAAGCTTAACAAGCGAGATGGAGCGGGGAAATGCCAAGAAGAGAATGAGGCTAGTCAGGAATAGACTGGAGCGAAAAAGTGGGGTGAGCGGCTTTCTTTAGCTTGGACAGCAAGCCGTCTTTATTCTCAGGCTGATGCGTAGGGTCAGGAACGATGATGGCGTATCGACATCGTTTTCAGATATGATCAGGAGGCCCTTGGCGCCCGGAAGCAGGAATTCACGCCGTACTCTTATTGAGCCAAAAGCTACGACTCTCGATGCGATAAATTAGATGCTTGTGTTTCAATTTTTTTAAAATGCCCTCCTGACGTGTGACTTAAAGAGTAAGCAATGACGAATAAGCTATACATAAAGACCCTAGCAGCACTACTTGTTTTTTCTCTGACTGGCTGCAGTAACACGCAAAATGACAGAGCGGATTATACTGTGAAGGGCATAGGCGAAGAAATAAGATGCATTGCGCCACCCGCGGACATAGTAGAAACGCTTAACAAGGGTAATTTAGACCTCAGCCTTAAACTTAAGGAAATTCAAAAAATAGCACTCAACTCAAATATTGGCCTTGAAAAAAAGTTCGAAAAAATAAGAGATATCGACCCTCAACTTCAAACTGTCGAGACGGTGCATTATAGGTTTTGCGTGGAATATGCAAACGGAACGTTCACTAAAGAGGAATACAAAGAAATTATACGAGGGCTTCCCGTGTACAACCTCGGTTCCAAAATCCCACCTCCAAGCAGTAGCTCCACCGCACCTAATATCGATTTACCCCAAAAAAGCCCAATTGCCCCGGGGGGTACATGGATTGAGGAGTCTTTGGGTCTGGCGGTAAAAGTCGGTGGAATCGGCGGCGCCTGTTTGTCACCTTGCACGCCTATAATAAAGGCACACATGGAAATAAAAACATCCTCCTACATAATGCCAAACTATGAGGCCGTTGCAGGATCTGCAATAGCGTTCACGCACAACAATAAAACGTACAGCCTTACCGTTATGGAAATCAAGACAAAACCTGCCTATATAGTGATTTACATAGATGAGATCAAGACCTAGAAAGCAGATACTCCTCGGGATGCTTTTTTCGACTGCCAGGCAACTGCATATATCGATGCCAGAGGCAAAATAACTGGCCCACACACTCGCCAAACTTGACGACAACTATCATTTTTGCAACTTGGCCGTAACTAAATCTCTCTTGCAACGCGCGTCCCTCAACCCCGCTTCAGCAAATGGCAGCTTTGCGCCGAAATCCGCCTGTGCCCCCCTTCCAAAAGATTAAAACCCACCGAGTCAATCTCCATGCCTCTCCACCAAAAAATCCACAAACGCCCTAACCCGCGCCGGCATCGCCCCTCCCCCCACAAACACCGCATGAATCGGCTCCACATCCCCCGGGTTAAAGTCCTCCAGCAACACCACCAACTCCCCCCGCTTCACCTCCTCCACCACACTAAACGCCCCAATACGCGCAATCCCCGCCCCCAGCTTTGCCAACTGTGCCAATACCTCGCCACTGTTGCCCTCAATCGTCCCCGCCACCTTCAACGAAAACTCCCGCCCATCCGCCCTGAACGGCCAATCCGGCGCCGCGCGGCGGAAGTTGAAGCGCAGGCAGTTGTGCTGGAGTAGATCCTGCGGCGTTACCGGGGTGCCATGTTTTGCCAGGTAGTCCGGTGAGGCGACGATCACCTGTCCGGTGGAGCCGATATGGCGGGCAGTCAGCGGGCTGTCGGCGAGGGGTCCGAAGCGGATGGCGACGTCGGCCTGGCCGCCGAGTATGTCCACCACCTCATCGCCGAGCATCAGGTCCACGACGATCGCCGGATAGCGGGCGCTGAAGGCGGCGATCAGCGGGACGATGGTCATGCGGCCATGGGCCAGTGCGGCGCTGACTCGCAGGCGGCCGCGTGGGGTGCCCTGGTCGGTGATGGCGTCTTCGACTTCGGCCATGTCTGCGAGGATGCGCCGGGCGCCGCGCAGGTAGGCTTCGCCTTCGGCGGTGAAGGTGATGGCTCGGGTGGTGCGCAGCAGCAGTCGGGTGCCGATGCGCTTTTCGGTGCGGGTAATGATGCGGCTGATGGACGATGGCGTCAGCCCCAGGGCTCGCGCCGCGCCCGACAGGCTGCCGTGCTCGGCAACCATGGCGAACACTTCCATCTCTCCTGACCGACCGCCGATGTCCATTTGTGCCTCCTGCGCAAAGCTGTAGTTCCCGAGCAAGGGCTACTGCTTAAAAAGGCTGGATTGTAGCATTCGGCACACAGATGAGGAGTCAACCATGCGTATCAATCCACCCCTTGTAGCCTTGTCCATCGGTGCCTTCGGCATCGGCGTCACGGAGTTTGCGCCCATGGGCATGTTGCCCGGTATTGCCGCCGATCTTGGCGTATCCATTCCAGCCGCCGGACTGCTGGTGAGTGCCTATGCCATGGGCGTGCTGATCGGCGCGCCGATCATGACCCTCGCCACGGCGAGAGTGCCGCGTCGTTATTTGCTGATCGGGCTGATGGCGATTTTTACCCTGGGCAATTTATTGTCGGCGCTGGCCACCAACTACCAGACCTTGATGATCGCAAGGCTGGTGACGTCGCTGAACCACGGGGCGTTTTTCGGCATTGGTTCGATTGTGGCAGCCAGCGTGGTAGCGCCGGAGAAACGCGCGGGAGCGGTCGCGGCGATGTTTCTCGGGCTGACCTTGGCGACCATTGGCGGCGTGCCGCTGGCGACCTGGTTTGGCGAGAACTTTGGTTGGCGCACGGCGTTCTGGGGTATCAGCGGCCTCGGTGCGGTGGTAATGGCGGCGCTGTGGTGGGCGTTGCCGAATGCACCCGCGCCTAAAGGCGGCAGCCTGATGGCGGAAATCCGCGTATTGGGCCGCGGGCCGGTGCTGGCCGCGTTGGCGCTGACGGTGGTGGGCTCCAGTGCGATGTTCACGGTGTTCACTTACATCGCGCCGATTCTGCGCAACGTCACCCACGCCTCGACCAACTTCGTCACCGGGATGCTTGTGCTGTTCGGTATCGGGCTGACCCTGGGCAACGTGTGGGGCGGCAAGTCGGCCGACCGCTCGGTGGACCGTACCTTGATCACCTCGCTGGTGGTGTTGATTGCCGTGCTGCTGGCCTTCTCGGTGCTGATGCAATGGCCGCTACCTGCCGCCGTGTCGATCCTGCTATGGGGTGCCGCCAGTTTTGCGCTGGTACCGCCGTTGCAGATGCGTGTGATGGAGGCCGCCAAGGATGCGCCTAACCTGGCGTCGGCGATGAACATCGGCGCGTTCAATTTTGGCAATGCGATTGGTGCGGCGTTGGGTGGCGCGGTGATCAACGCCGGTCTGGGCTACCCGGCCATTTCCCTGGCCGGTGCAATCATGGCGGGCCTGGGCTTGCTGATGGTGCTGGGTTTGGCCTGGCGCTCGCGGCGTGCGGGTTTGCGCACTTGCCGGGAAGCTGTGCAAGCCTGAACAGCAGGCTGGAAAGCCTCACCCAACTGCCTTATAACTACGCCCTTCAGTCAAGGAGACGCGTAATGAAAACCATGGTAGTGGGCGCCAGCAAAGGCCTGGGCAAGGCGCTGATCGAGGGGTTGGGCGAACCCGGGGATACGCTGATCGGTGTATCCCGCAGCCGTCCAGAACAGCTCAACCACAAGGCTGATGTGCAGGTGCATTGGATCGAAGCCAACCTGGCCGAACCCGCCAAAGCTGCCCAGGCCATTGAAGCCTCGGTGGCCGAGAGTGGGCTGGATACCTTGATCTACAACCTGGGTATCTGGGAAGAATTTGCCTTCGACCCGGCGTACAACTTTTTGGCCGACAGTGATGAGCAGCTCGAAGCCATTGTCACGCGCAACATCACCGCTACCTTGCTGCTGATCAAACGCCTGCTGCCGGTGCTGCTCGACAGCGCCAACCCACGGATCATCCTGACTGGCTCGACCTCCGGCCTGCCGCAAAGTGGCCGCCCGGAGGTGGCCTTCGGTGCCTCCAAGTTTGCGTTGCGCGGGATTGCCGATGCCTTGCGTGAAGGCTATCGGCATCAGCGCCTGGGCGTGACCTGCCTGAACCTGGGCTACCTGAACACCGAAGACCCGTTGAGCACACCGCTCGCAGTGGCGGCGCAACGCGGTGAAGGCCAGTCGATTCCGGTGCATGACGTGGTGCAAGTGGTGCGCATGACGCTGAACTTGTCCCCGGCCAGTTTCGTCAAGGACATTACCTTGCCGGCGATCCTGGATGAGCGGTTCTGAACGGGGCGGAACGCCCGCGGTTATCGTCTAGACTTCACGCACCTTCCAACCCGAGGAGCCTTGCGATGAACAACAAAAATACGATCTGCCTCTGGTACAACAACGATGCCCTGGAGGCGGCGACCTTCTACGCCAACACCTTTCCCGAGAGTAAAGTGGGGAACGTTCACCATGCGCCTGGCGACTACCCGGCCGGCAAGCAGGGCGAAGTGTTGACCGTGGAATTCACCGTGCTGGGTATCCCCTGCGTCGGCCTGAATGGCGGCCAGATGTTCAAGCACAGTGAGGCGTTTTCCTTTCAGGTGTCTACGGATGACCAGGAAGAAACCGATCGCTTGTGGAATGCCATCGTCAACAATGGTGGGCAGGCAAGCGCCTGCGGCTGGTGCAAGGACAAATGGGGGTTGTCGTGGCAGATCTCGCCACGGGTGTTGGTCGATGCGGTCACCAGTAAAGATCCGGCCGTGGCCAAGCGTGCATTTGAGGCGATGATGAAAATGACCAAAATCGACATCGCTACCATCAACGCCGCCATTGCCGGGAACTGAACTGTGGGAGCGCTCGAGCCTTAGCGAGGCCGCGATGGCGGTGGGTCAGGCAATGAATACCGACAGCACCGCCGCCATCGCAGGCAAGCCAGCTCCCACATTTGGATCGCGTGGCGTCAGGTAGGTATGGGTCGGCAATCCGACAAGCCAACTCCCACCTTTGATCTTCAGTGCAATCCTGAATTGCGCGCCCTCCCCCATGCGCCAAAAAAAGTCATGCATCGGACCGCCCGGTTGCGACCCGGGCGATACCGGCCTATGTTTCAAGCCATGCTGTGATTTGCTGTCCCCCACCCTGTGCCCATCCCGTAACCAGGTGACGACATGCCTACCCTTTCCCGCCCTGCCGTACTTGAACTGATCGGTAACACGCCGCTGGTCAAGGTCAGCCGCTTCGATACCGGCCCTTGCACGCTGTTTCTAAAGCTTGAATCGCAAAACCCTGGCGGTTCCATCAAGGATCGCATCGGCTTGGCCATGATCGACGCCGCCGAGCGTGATGGGCGCTTGCGTCCTGGGGGTACCATCATCGAAGCCACCGCAGGCAATACCGGCCTGGGCTTGGCGCTGGTAGGCCGGGCCAAGGGGTATCGGGTGGTGCTGGTAGTGCCCGACAAGATGTCCACGGAGAAAGTGCTGCACCTGAAGGCCATGGGCGCCGAAGTACATATCACCCGCTCCGATGTGGGCAAGGGCCACCCGGAGTATTACCAGGACGTGGCGGCACGGCTGGCCAAGGATATTCCGGACTCGTTCTTTGCTGATCAGTTCAACAACCCGGCCAACCCGTTGGCCCACGAGACCAGCACCGCGCCGGAGATCTGGGCGCAGACCCAGCATGATGTCGACGCAATTGTGGTGGGCGTCGGCTCGGCCGGCACCCTCACCGGGCTGACCCGTTTCTTCAAGCGCGTGCAGCCAGATCTGGCCATGGTACTGGCCGACCCGGTGGGTTCGGTAATGGCCGAATACAGCCGCAGCGGCCAGCTGGAAACGCCCGGCTCCTGGGCCGTGGAAGGCATCGGCGAGGATTTCATCCCCTCGATTGCCGACCTCTCCAGCGTGCGCCACGCCTACTCCATCAGCGATGAAGAAAGCTTCGACCACGCCCGCCAGTTGCTCAAGGCCGAAGGCATTCTCGGGGGCTCATCCACCGGCACCCTGCTAGCCGCCGCCCTGCGTTACTGCCGTGAGCAAACCACGCCCAAGCGTGTGGTGACCTTCGTCTGCGACACCGGCACGCGGTACTTGTCGAAGGTCTACAACGACCAATGGATGAACGACGCCGGCCTGTTGCAGTACAAGCATTACGGCGACCTGCGCGACCTGATCGCCCGCCGCTTCGAAGACGGCCGCGTGATCAGCGTGAGCCCCGACGACACCCTGCTCACTGCGTTCCAACGCATGCGCCTGGCGGATGTGTCGCAACTGCCGGTGCTGGTAGACGGCCAACAATTGGCGGGCGTGATCGACGAATCGGACATTCTGCTGGGCCTGCACCATGACGCGGCGGACTTTTCCATGACCGTCGCCAGCGCCATGACCGACACCTTGCACACCCTGCCCCCCAGCGCCAGCCTGGCCGAGTTGCAGGCGGAGCTGGATCGCGGCCTGGTCGCCATTATTGCCGACGCCTCGGGCTTCCATGGCCTGATCACCCGCGTCGACCTTCTTAACCACCTACGGAGAACCCTTGCATGAGTCAGCCCAATAAAAGCGCGTTTGCCACCCGTGTGATCCACGCCGGGCAGGCACCCGACCCGACCACGGGCGCGCTGATGCCGCCGATTTACGCCAACTCCACCTACCTGCAAGACAGTCCCGGTGTGCACAAGGGCTTCGACTACGGCCGCTCCCACAACCCTACGCGTTTTGCCCTGGAGCGCTGCGTGGCCGACCTTGAAGGCGGCAGCCAGGCGTTTGCATTTGCCTCGGGGCTGGCGGCGATTTCCACCGTGCTCGAATTGCTCGATGCCGGTGCGCATATCGTTTCGGGCAATGACCTGTATGGCGGCACCTTCCGGCTGTTCGACAAGGTGCGCCAGCGCAGCGCTGGGCACCGTTTCAGCTATATCGACCTGAGCGACTTGTCGGCCTTTGAAGCGTCGTTGCAGGACGACACGCGCATGGTCTGGGTCGAGACCCCGAGCAACCCACTGCTGAGCCTCACCGACCTGCGCGCCGTCGCACGCATCTGCCGTGCCCGCGGAATTATCTGCGTGGCCGACAACACCTTCGCCAGCCCGTGGATCCAGCGGCCGCTGGAACTGGGTTTCGATATCGTGGTGCACTCCACTACCAAGTATCTGAACGGGCATTCCGATGTGATCGGCGGTATCGCCATTGTCGGTGACAATCCGGACCTGGCCGAACGCCTGGGCTTCCTGCAAAACTCGGTCGGTGCGATTGCCGGGCCGTTCGATGCGTTCCTGACCCTGCGCGGCGTGAAAACCCTGGCGCTGCGCATGGAGCGCCATTGCAGCAATGCCCTGGAGCTGGCCACCTGGCTGGAACAGCAACCGCAAGTGGCGCGGGTGTACTACCCCGGCCTGAAATCCCACCCACAGCACGAGCTGGCCAAGCAGCAAATGCGCGGTTTTGGCGGGATGATTTCGGTGGATTTGAACAGTGACCTGGCCGGTGCCAGGCGCTTTCTGGAGAACGTCAGGATCTTCGCCCTGGCCGAGAGCCTGGGTGGCGTGGAAAGCCTGATCGAACACCCCGCGATCATGACGCACGCGAGCATCCCGGCGGCCACGCGGGCGCAGTTGGGGATTGGTGATGGGCTGGTGCGGTTGTCGGTGGGGGTTGAGGATGTGGAGGATTTGCGAGCGGATTTAGCCCAAGCCTTGGCACACATCTAACGTCAAATATCGAGCAAAATGTGGGAGGGGGTTTGCTCCCGATAGCAGGGTGTCAGTCACTGTATTTGTTGACTGATACACCGCTATCGGGAGCAAGCCCCCTCCCACATTAAATCAACTGCGTAATCAGCCTTGGGTGATGTTGGCTCGTGCACTGTGCAGCTTCTTGTAGCTGTCGATCAAGCGCAGATGCCGGTCCAGCCCTTCGAGCTTCATGCTGGTCGGCGTCAACCCGTAGAACCGCACACTGCCGTCCACCGAACCGATCACCGCGTCCATGCGCTCATTGCCGAACATGCGCCGGAAGTTGGCCTCGTAGTCGGCCAGCTCCAGGTCGTCATCCAGCTCCATCTCCAGCACCGCATTCATCGCCTGGTAAAACAGGCCGCGCTCGACAGTGTTGTCGTTGTACTGCAGGAACATCTCCACGCATTCCTTGGCTTCTTCATACTGCTTGAGGGCCAGGAATATCAGCAGTTTCAGCTCAAGGATGGTCAACTGGCCCCACGCGGTGTTGTCGTCGAACTCGATGCCGATCAGGGTGGTGATGTCGGTGTAGTCGTCCAGCTCGCTTTCAATCAGGCGCTCGACCAACGCTTGCAGCTCGTCCTCGTTGAGGCGATGCAGGTTGAGGATGTCTTCGCGGAAGAACAGCGCCTTGTTGGTGTTATCCCAGATCAGGTCGTCCACCGGGTAGATTTCCGAATAGTCCGGCACCAGGATGCGGCAGGCGGTGGCGCCCAGGTGTTCGTACACCGCCATGTAGCACTCCTTGCCCATGCCTTCAAGAATGCCGAACAGCGTCGCGGCTTCCTGGGCGTTGGAGTCTTCGCCATGGCCCGAGAAGTCCCACTCGACGAACTCGTAATCCGACTGGGCGCTGAAGAAGCGCCACGATACTACGCCGCTGGAGTCGATAAAGTGCTCGACGAAATTGTTCGGCTCGGTCACCGCCTGGCCTTCGAAGGTCGGCTGCGGCAGGTCGTTCAAACCTTCGAAGCTGCGGCCTTGCAGCAGCTCGGTGAGGCTGCGCTCCAGTGCCACTTCCAGGCTCGGGTGCGCGCCAAAGGAGGCAAACACGCCACCGGTGCGCGGGTTCATCAAGGTCACGCACATCACCGGAAATTCACCGCCCAGGGATGCATCCTTGACCAGCACCGGGAAACCCTGGGCCTCCAGCCCCTCAATACCGGCGAGGATGCCAGGGTATTTGGCCAACACCTCGGCAGGTACATCCGGCAGGGCGAATTCGCCTTCGATGATTTCGCGCTTCACCGCCCGCTCGAAAATCTCCGACAGGCACTGCACCTGAGCTTCGGCCAGGGTGTTGCCGGCACTCATGCCGTTGCTCAGGTAGAGGTTTTCGATCAGGTTGGACGGGAAATACACCACTTCACCATCGGACTGGCGCACGAACGGCAGCGAGACAATGCCTCGGGCTTCATTGCCCGAGTTGGTGTCGAACAGGTGCGAACCGCGCAACTCGCCCTCGCGGTTGTAGATCTTCAGGCAGTAGGCATCGAGGATTTCACTCGGCAACTCATCGTCCGGGCCCGGCTGAAACCAGCGCTCATCCGGATAATGCACGAACGGCGCATTGGCCAGCTCTTCGCCCCAGAACTGGTCGTTGTAGAAGAAATTGCAGTTGAGCCGCTCGATAAACTCGCCCAGCGCCGACGCCAGTGCGCCCTCCTTCGTCGCGCCCTTGCCGTTGGTAAAGCACATCGGCGAATGCGCATCGCGCACATGCAGCGACCAGACATTGGGCACGATATTGCGCCACGAGGCGATCTCGATCTTCATGCCCAGCCCGGCGAGGATGCCGGACATGTTGGCGATGGTCTGCTCCAGCGGCAGGTCCTTGCCAGCAATGTAGGTGCCCGCCTCGGACGTGGAATTGGGCATCAACAACGCCTGGGCGTCGGCGTCGAGATTTTCCACCTGCTCAATCACGAACTCCGGCCCGGCCTGCACCACTTTCTTCACGGTGCAACGGTCGATGGAACGCAGGATGCCCTGGCGGTCCTTGTCCGAGATGTCCGCCGGCAGCTCGACCTGGATCTTGAAAATCTGGTTGTAGCGGTTTTCCGGGTCGACGATGTTGTTCTGCGACAGGCGAATATTCTCCGTGGGAATATTGCGCGTCTGGCAGTACAACTTCACAAAGTACGCCGCACACAACGCCGACGAAGCCAGGAAGTAATCGAATGGCCCCGGTGCCGACCCGTCGCCCTTGTAGCGGATGGGCTGGTCGGCAATGACCGTGAAGTCATCGAACTTGGCTTCAAGCCGAAGGTTGTCGAGAAAGTTGACCTTAATTTCCATGCGGGCACACCAGAATAACGAGCTAAACAAAATGGCCGCCATTATGAAGCGTTTCGCCGGGAAGTCTCAGGGTTTTGCGTGTGGGTTGCCGATCGGTGGTAACGTCCAACCGACCTGTAGGAGCGAGCAAGCCCGCTCCCACACTTGAATCGCGATACTCATCCCTACAAGGACAGGCCATGGAACCGATAACGACGAACGCTGCACTGGTGATCATTGATATGCAGAGAGGCATGGCCGATCCCGCCCTGGGCCGCCGCAACAACCCAGACGCCGAACTGCGCATACAACAGTTGCTCAATGCCTGGCGACAGGCGCAACGCCCGATCGTCCATGTGCGGCATATCTCCCGCTCTCCCGGCTCGGTGTTCTGGCCAGGCCAACCAGGCTGTGAATTCCAGGACACGCTGCAACCCCTGGGCCACGAGCATGTGGTGGAAAAAAATGTACCGGATGCCTTCATCGCCACGGGCCTGGAACGCTGGCTGCACATGCGCTCGATCAAACAACTGGTGATCGTAGGCGTCATCACTAATAACTCAGTGGAGGCCACCGCACGCTCTGGGGGCAACTTGGGGTTCGACGTAATCTTGGCGGCGGATGCCTGTTTTACTTTTGATCAAACCGACTTGTCGGGACGCCTGTGGCTCGCCGAAGATGTGCACGCGTTATCGCTCAGTAACCTCGCGATGGACTATGCCAGGGTGCTCCAAAGCGGTGAAATCCTCACCCATTGTTAACAGAGAGAGCGGACATGAATCAGGGCAAGCGCATTGTGGTCATTGGCGCCGGTATCGTCGGGGCTTCACTGGCCTATCACCTGGCCGGCAAGGGTGCGAAGGTGACGGTGGTCGATGCCGGTGACGTTGCTTGCGGGGTCACGGCTACTTCGTTTGCCTGGATAAACACTACCTGCGACGCACCCGACCCCATCGCCTCATTGCGCAGTGCTGCGATTGACGCGTATCACCGCCTGGAACATGAGTTGCCCGACGTGAAGATACGCTGGACGGGCGCCCTGTGTTACGGCCCAAACATTCAACCCAGGGCGAACTCACGGATCACTCGTGAGCGTATCCAGGCACTTGAGCCGCAGTTGAAAAACCCGCCTGAATACGCTCAGTTCAAAGCCGAAGAAGGCGCACTGGACGCTGTACAAACCACCCATGCGTTAATAGCCGCCGCCCAGGCCCTCGGTGCCAGGCTGCTGACACACAACCCAGTGCTGGGCTTCAGCAGGCAGGGTTCGCAGGTCACCGGCGTTGAAATCAGCCGGGGCGTCATCCATGCCGACAGGGTGGTGCTCGCAGCCGGAACGGGCACGGCAGCACTGACAAGCCTGCTGGGTTTGCCCTTGCCGATAGACGCCTCGCCAGCGATTTTCATCCGCTACAGCGCCCCGCCCGGGATTGTGCACACGCTCATTTCCAACCCTGAAATGGAAGTACGCGAAAGTGCAGAGGGTATTTGGCTGGCAGCCGAAGACTACCTTGGCAACGCCCCGGAACATCAGCCCGCCGCCATCGCCCGCCGCACCGCCCTGGCCATTGCCGGTGAGCTTGAGGGCGTCACTTCCATCCAGCCACAACTGGCGTGCGTCGGGCTCAGGCCCATACCCGTCGATGGCCTGCCGATCATTGGCGAGTTGCCGAGTGCCAACGGTGTGTATGTCTGCGTGATGCATCCAGGCGTGACACTTGCGGCCATCGTGGGGCAGTTGGTCAGTGAAGAGATCATGGAGAGCATAACGTCCCCTGCCCTGGCGCCTTGCCGACCCGAGCGCTTTTTCAATCCTGAAAAGAGTTAGACGATTCCGGGCGCTCACGCATTCGATTGATTCCTGTCTCCAGCCGCTGAAACCATCCAACTTAAAAATGCGCGCAATCGCGTGCTGAACGTCTCGCACTCGGCGCTTGGGTTGCGTGCTTCAAACAGGAAATAGGCAATGTGTACGCGCATCGAGGGGTAATGCTCAACGAATAGCGCGACGTATTCTTCCAGCGTATGCGGCCACATCCGTGCTTCTTTCGGGCGCAGGGTATGGGTGGCGCGGATCAAGGCCCGCGAAGCTTCCCGCTGCAAGCGATGGCGTATGTGTTCAGTGCTGGCCTGTTCGATGCGCACCAGATAGCCGGTGAGCGCCTGCTCGAAATCACCATTGACCGCCAAGGCGATAGCCCGGGACGGGCGAAACGCTTCGAAGTGCTGTGACAGGTCTTCGCCCCAGACACAACGGCAATGATGTTTGAGCCAGAAGCCCCAACTGTTTCGGTTTTCATGTGCCAAGACTTGAGCACGATGACCGATGTCGAAATCGATCTTGGTGACTTGCCGATGCCGTTGCTCCAAGGCGATTCGAGCCGCCTCCAATTGCTCAAGCACGGGCGCATCCGGTGGTTCGATCAGTATCAGCGTGAGATCCAAGTCGCAAATCCCGACCTCGGCCTGGCCCCGTGCGACGCTGCCATACAGGTAAATCCCGTGCAGCCCCAACGCGGGCTGGGACAGGGTGGCGCAGATATCCACCAGCACGGGCTTGAATTCGGGTTGTATAGGCGCATCGGCGACGGTGAGGATAAAGCCGTCGGCATCGATACCCGCAGGTTGTTGGGTGCTCATGGCCGATGCACCTTGATCACCAGCCCTTCTTCTTCACTCGGCACGCAGAAGTGGCGAGTGATCAGGTCGAACTCGGCGTCGGTCGCGGCAAAGTCATGCTCACCCCGGGCGTTACGCTCATGCAGGCGGGCGCGGCAGCAGTGGTCTTCGCTGAGCACAATGGCCGCGTGCTCGGCAGCCAGGGTTTTGGCGAGCGTGGACTTGCCGGAGGCGATCTTGCCGCACAACAGATGCAGGGTTGGCATAAAACGATTCCTTGTTGGGGCCAAGCAGGATGAGTCATGGCGCTGGCGTCGTAAACACATCCAGGTACATCTGCCAGGAAACATCTCCACCTCTCAATGAACTTTCTGACAAATGACAGGCTCCTTTCCTATGCGAAGTCAGCGCGCCCTGAGTCCAGGGTGCAGAACGATAAGGAGCCGCCACCGACATGACTACCCTACCCACCTACCCCGTCGTCAGACCTGGCCCGCTGCATGGGACCTTACTGGCCGGCACCGTGCCGTTGTTTCTCGGCGCCTTGCTCAGTGATATCGCCTACGGCCAGAGTTACCAGATCCAATGGGCCAACTTCGCCTCCTGGCTGATAGCCGGGGCGCTGGTGTTCTGTGGTTTTGCCCTGTTGTTTGCGCTGGTCAACCTGGTGCGTGCCGAACACAAGGGCGGGCGCCCCGTGGCGTATTTCCTGCTGTTGCTGGCTACTTGGGTACTCGGGCTGATCAATGCCTTCCAACACGCCAAGGACGCGTACGCCATGATGCCCACCGGCCTGGTGCTGTCGGCGATTGTCACCGCCCTGGCGATCATCGCCACCTGGATCGGCTTGACCAACCTGCGCTCAGGAGCTGCCCGATGAAACCACTCAACACATTGACCGTGCTCAGCGCTGCCCTGTTGCTGAGTGCCTGTGGCGGCGAAGGTGACAAGACCCAGGCCCGCGGCCCCGATCCCAAGCTGCCCGAACAACAAAGCAGCCTGCTGCCGAGCATGAAGATCGCCGAGCCCACGCCTTGGGGCGAACAAAAGCCCAAGGTGCCCGAAGGCTACAGCGTGACCGCCATCGCCACCGACCTGGCAATCCCCCGCCAAACTCTGGTGTTGCCCAACGGCGACATCCTCGTAGCCGAAGGCCGTGGCGGCAGTGCGGCCAAGCTCAAGCCCAAGGACGTGATTGCCAGCGTGATCAAGGCTCAGGGCAACACCAAGGTCAAAGGCGGCAACCGCATTACCCTGCTGCGCGATGCCGACGGCGACGGCACCTATGAACTCAAGACCGTGTTCGCCGACAACCTCAACGCCCCCTATGGCCTGGCATACGCCGACGGCAAACTCTATGTGGCCAACCAGGACGCGCTGGTGCGTTTCGATTACGCCGACGGCCAGACCAAGGCCAGTGCGCCACCGGTCAAAGTCACCGACCTGCCGGCGCAGATCAATCACCACTGGACCAAGTCCTTGGCGGTCAGTGATGACGGGCGCCAGCTGTATGTGGGCATCGGCTCCAACAGCAACATCACCGAACGCGGCATGGAAGTGGAGATTGACCGCGCCATGGTCTGGCAGATCGACGCGGCCACTGGCGCGCACAAACCCTACGCTACCGGGCTACGCAACCCCACGGCACTGACCATCCAACCGGGCTCCGGGCAACTGTGGACGGTGGTCAACGAACGCGATGAACTCGGCCCCGACCTGGTGCCGGACTACCTGACGTCAGTGCGCGAAGGTGCCTTCTACGGTTGGCCCTACAGCTACTGGGGCCAGAACGTCGACCCACGCGCACAACCGCAGAACCCAGCCAAAGTAGCCTCGGCGATCAAGCCCGATTACAGCCTGGGTTCCCATGTGGCCGCGCTGGGGGTGGACTTTTCCATCCCGGCCATGGGTGAAAAATTCGCCGAGGGTGTGTTCGTCGGCGAGCACGGCAGTTGGAACCGCGACGCGCCGGTGGGCTACAAGGTGATCTTTGTGCCGTTCAGCAATGGCAAGCCGGCGGGCGAGCCTATCGACTTCGCCACCGGCTTTCGTGGTGACGACGGCAAGACCCGTGGGCGCCCGGTGGGCGTGACGGTGGACCCCAAAGGTGCGTTGATCATTGCCGACGACCTGGCCAATACCCTTTGGCGCGTCACCCGTAATAAATAACCGGGTGTGACAGGGGCGGTGACGCCCCTGTCAGTCGTCCTTCTGCAATTGCGCTTCAAGCCAGGCCAGCAACGCAGCCACCTCCCCCCGACTGCTTGCCCCATGCTGCCTGTACACCGAAATAGCCTCCGGCAGAAACACGCTTTCAGCACAGGGGCGCACCAGTGCCCCACTGTCAATCAGCCTGCTGGCGGTGCGACGCCAGCCCATCGCAACACCGTGCCCTTCCACCGCCGCCTGCAACATCAGCGGGTAGCTGTCGAAGGTGGCACTGCGCGCATCTTTGGCCAACACCCGCCCGAACACCTGCAGCCACTCATCCCACTCCATCAAGTGCGGAGGCTCAGAGCTATGGTGCAAAAAGGTGCAAGGCTGTAACTCACCGAGCGGTAACGGCTGCTGCGGGCACAGGTAGGCGGGACTGCACACCGGAAACACTTCATCAGAAGCGGTAAACATCAGCGTATGGGCACCACTGGCGCGCCGGGTACTTTGCAGGGCTACATCGAAGTGGCCCTCGAATTGCGTGATGGGCCGCGTACAGGTCACCACCTGGATCTCGACCTGCGGGTATTGCTGGTGGAAGGTCGACAGGCGCGGCATCAACCAATAAAACGCCTCGCACAACTGGCACAACAGCACCACCCGATTGCGTTGCGGCGCCGTGCGCAGCTGAGCCGCGCCATCACTGATGCTTTGCAACGCGGCACTGACCACCCGCCCCAATTCACGCCCCTCTTGCGTCAGGAACACCGCACGGTTGCGCCGACTAAAGAGTTTCACCCCCAGGTTATCTTCCAGTCCGCGAATCTGCCGGCTGACAGCCGCCTGGGTGATGTGCAGCTCATCGGCCGCCTTGGAAAAACTTTCCAGGCGCGCAGCGGCTTCAAACGGCAACAGGCTGGCGAGGGGCGGTAAGGTTTTGCCAAGTAGATTCATAATCTGAGGTAATGCATCAAGGGCCGAGAACTCGTTTGTAGCACAGCCGTGCGGCTGGGCACCATGGATCCATTACTTCATGGATCAGCCTGATGAGCACTTCCCAAGCTTCAGTCTTTACCGGCGTGATATGCGCGGTGGTCGCCACCCTTGGCTGGGCACTGAACTTCATTGCGCCCTACGTCACCGGGGCCTACAGCCTCTACGATCTGATGGCAGTGCGCTTTCTGATAGCCGGCGGGCTGGGCATCGTCTGGATGATTGTGTGTCGAGCGCAACTGCGGATGCTCAGCCATGGCCAGTGCCTGCTCGCGGCACTGCTGGGCGCACTGGGTTGCCTGGGCTACGGCGTTTGCATTGCAGGCGGCGTGATCGTCGGTGGCCCGGTGCTGACGCCAGCGTTTGTCGGGATGGTCCCGGTGCTGCTGGCGCTGATAGGCAACGCCAGCGATAAAACCCTGCAGTGGCGTCAACTGGTTATGCCGTTGCTCTGTCTCTCGGTGGGGCTGTTGCTGGTCAATATCAGCAGTCTGCACCAGCCCTCTTCGGGCAGCGGCTCCTGGTTGGCCGGTCTGTTTTTTTCTTTGGGCGCCGTCGCCTTATGGATGGCGTTCAGCGTGATCAACCAACAGCAACTGGCGCACCTGCCGGCCAAGGTGACAGGTGTGTGGACCGCCCTGATGCTAGTGGGGGCCGGTGCCGCTGCGCTGATCATCCTCCCGTGGCTATACGTGTTGGGCGTGTTGCGGTTGCCCACCCTTGGCGCTGGCTGGAGCCAGGCATGGCCGCTGTATGCCTGGAGCCTGGTGATCGCCATGATGTCCACCGTCGTCGGCGCCTGGGCCTGGAACGCCGCGACGCGGCGCCTGCCCATGGTATTGAGCGGCCAGTTGATTGCCCTGGAATCACTGTTCGCCAGCCTGCTGGGCTTGTGGTTTCACCAGCGCTGGCCAACGCCCATGGAAACAGCGGGCCTGGCCGCGGTATTGATCGGCGTAGTAATGGCAGTTCGTATCATCTTGGCGGACGTAAAGACCGTCACAACCCACGATGCTTTAGGGGAGATTCAATCATGACCCACGCGAGTGATGCCTTGGCACTGCGCGAAACTTTCGACTTTCACGGGCAGGCGGTGCGCTGGGGCCAACTCGGTACTCAGGGCCCGGCCTTGGTGATGGTGCATGGCACGCCTTTCTCTGCTCATGTGTGGCGACGCATCGCGCCATTGTTCGCCCAGCACTGTCGAGTGTTCTATTACGACCTGCTCGGCTACGGCCAGTCGCAAAAGGCGCCGGGGCAGGACATCTCCCTCGGCGTGCAAAACACCTTGCTGGCCGCACTGCTTGAACATTGGGGCCTGGAACGTCCTCATCTACTCGCCCATGATTTCGGCGGTGCCACGGCACTGCGCGCGCATCTGCTGGATGGCTGCAACTACGCCAGCCTCACCCTGATCGATCCCGTTGCCCTGGCGCCCTGGGGTTCGCCGCTGATTCAGCATGTGCGTCAGCACGAACGGGCCTTCAGCGATGCGCCGGCATACATCCACGAGGCGATCGTGCGCGCCTATCTTCAGGGCGCCGCTTTCAAGCCGCTGCCTGCCGAGGTATTGCAAGCTTATGTCACGCCCTGGATGGGCGAGATTGGCCAGGCCGCTTTTTACCGACAGATCGTGCAAATGGATCAGCGTTATACCGATGCGATAGAAGATCAACTCGCCAGCGTCCGTTGCCCGGTGCTGTTGCTGTGGGGTGAGGAAGATCGGTGGATCCCGCTGGCGCAAGGCGATGCACTCGCTGGCAGATTGGACGGGGCACGCTACCTGCGTATCCCCCATGCCGGGCATCTGGTGCAAGAAGATGCACCAGAAGCCATCGTTGCCGCGCTGATGGCGTTTCTACGGTTGCCTGAAGCGGCCCCTAAAGATCAGTAATTTCCTTGTGACGGGGCACCAATGCCTTCATCACGCTCCAGGCCACCAGGTAAGCCAGGGCGCAGATGGCAAACATGATCATGTAGCCGGTGTGGATGTCGTTGACAGACTTGTAGTAGTCGAACACCCAACCGCCGATCTTGGTCATGACCACACCGCCCAGGCCCCCGGCCATGCCACCAATGCCGACCACCGAGGCCACGGTTTTCTGCGGGAACATATCGGACACGGTGGTGAAGATATTGCACGACCACGCCTGGTGCGCCGAGGCGCCCACGCCAATCAGCAGCACCGGTACCCAGAAGCTCAGGTAACCCAGAGGCTGTGCCAGCAACACCACCAACGGGAACAGCGCAATCACCAGCATGGCTTTCATACGCCCGTCATAGGGTGCATCGCCGCGCGCCATGAAGTAGCTCGGGAACCAGCCGCCACCGATGCTGCCGACCATGGTCATGCTGTACAGCACCGACAGCGGCATGACGATATCGGCGCCTTTCATGCCGTACTGCGCCGACAGGTAGGTGGGCAACCAGAACAGGAAAAACCACCACACACCGTCAGTCATGAACTTGCCAAAGGCGAACGCCCACGTCTGGCGGTAAGTCAGCAGTTTGAACCAGGAGACTTTCTTTGCGTTGGCGCCCGTAGGCTCAGGAGTGAAAGGCTGTACGGTCTGATCGCTGCGGATATAGGCCAGTTCTTCAGCGGACAGTCGTTTTTGCTGTTCCGGTTTTTCGTACACGGCGGCCCAGACTGCCACCCACACAAAGCCCAACATGCCAATGACTATAAATGCCGCTTCCCAACCCCACCAGCCTGCGATCAACGGCACGCAGATCGGCGCCAGGATCGCGCCGACGTTGGCACCGGAGTTGAAGATGCCGGTAGCCAGTGAGCGTTCCTTCTTGGGAAAATATTCAGCGGTGGCCTTGATCGCGATAGGGAAATTACCCGCTTCGCCGATCGCCAACACGGCACGCGACAGCATGAACCCGGCAATCGACACCGGAATCACCACCAGGCCGACAGCGCTGCTGACCGCCGCAATGCCCTCGCCCATCGGCACCGAAAACGCATGCATGATCGCCCCAGTGGACCAGATGCCGATCGCCACCACATACGCGGCCTTGGTACCGATCTTGTCGACAAACCGCCCGGCAAACAGCATGGAAATCGCGTAGACGAACTGGAACACCGCGGCGATGTTGGCGTAATCGGTGTTGCTCCAGCCAAATTGTGTCGAGAGTTGCGGCGCCAAAAGGCTCAGCACCTGACGGTCGAGGTAGTTGACCGTGGTCGCGAAAAACAGCATCGCGCAGATCGTCCAGCGATAGCTGCCGACCGCCTGGCCGACACGATAGGCACTGATGGGCTCGTTCAGATTCATGGCATCACTTTTTTATTTTTGTTAGGTAGGACACATGTAACGTCATATGTCATCGTACAACTGTGACTTTTATATCGGGACGCCTGCGCAGTGTCAATCGGAACAAGCGCCGTTTATCGAGGAATTACGTCAGTACGAAAAACGTCAGGTGCCAGCAGTTGTAGGATGACAAACCCGCAACACCAAGCTGGGAGCCTGGCCAGGTACGTCGTCCAGCAGGCCGTAGGGCTGCATCCCAATCTTCTCCAGTACGCGGATCGACGCGGCATGATCGGGTCGTACCAGGCCGAAAACCTCGGGCAAACCCAAGGTCACAAAAGCCAGCTCCAACGCATCACGGCCCACCTCGGTGGCGTAGCCCTGCCCCCAGGCTTCGACGGCAAAGCGGTAACCGAGGTTGATGCGTCGTTGGGTCAGATAGTTAAGCGGTGCAATGCCACCAAACCCGATGATGTGTTCGGGCGCTTCTTTACGGGCAATCGCCCACCAGCCGTAGCCGTGAGTGGCCCATTGCTCCATCCAGTGAGCCAACAAGCGTTGAGCCGTCGCAAGATCGGGCATGGGCCCGGCCGGGTTGAACAGATTGGTCTGCGGATCACCGAAGATCGCAAACAACCGCTGGACATCGGCCAGTCGTGGTTGGCGGTAGATGAGGCGTGAATGGCGGTTTGGCATACAAATGACGTCTCTATTTGCGGCATGAGGCTGCGAGCGGAGTTTAGCCAATATCGCTATCGTCGCCGCAGTCAGTTAAGCGAACGAAATGCTCAAAGCAGCGACGACCCAATGTGGGAGAGGGCCTGCCCCCGATGGCGGTGAGTCAGTTAATAAATAAGCGTCTGGCAGCACTGCTATCGGGGGCAAGCCCCCTCCCACATTTAAATTTGGTTGAGACGTCGATTTGCACGTCGCCGCGAGGGCACTCACACGATATTTTCGCTAATGCGAGAAAAAACACCCGATGCGGTGAATTTTTTCGTGTCCACTTGTATCTGAACTGACAGAGCGGTGCCATCGTAGCGATGGCACCTCCCCGTTCAGCTTTAGAGTGGCCCGCATGAAACTACGGAAAAAACGCGTCAAACCCATCGGCTTGAAAGACATCACCATTGTCGACGACAACAAGATGCGCAAGGCGATCACCGCCGCCGCCCTTGGCAATGCCATGGAATGGTTCGACTTCGGCGTGTATGGCTTTGTCGCCTATGTGCTGGGCAAGGTGTTCTTCCCCGATGCGTCCCCCAGCGTACAAATGATCGCCGCATTGGGTACCTTCTCGGTGCCCTTCCTGATTCGCCCACTGGGCGGTCTGTTCTTCGGTGCCTTGGGAGATAAGTACGGACGGCAAAAAGTCCTCGCTGCCACCATCGTGATCATGTCCCTGAGCACCTTCGCCATCGGCTTGATCCCCGGCTATGCCTCCATTGGCATTTGGGCGCCAATCCTGCTGCTGCTGTGCAAAATGGCCCAGGGCTTCTCAGTAGGCGGCGAATACACCGGTGCGTCAATCTTCGTGGCCGAATACGCCCCGGACCGCAAGCGCGGCTTCCTCGGCAGTTGGCTGGACTTTGGCTCCATTGCCGGTTTCGTCCTCGGCGCGGGTGTGGTGGTACTGATCTCCACCGTGCTCGGCGAAGCGGAATTCGAATCCTGGGGCTGGCGCCTGCCGTTCTTCCTTGCCCTGCCCCTGGGCATCATCGGCCTGTACCTGCGCCACGCACTGGAAGAGACTCCAGCGTTCCAGCAGCACGTCGACAAGCTTGAACAGGGCGACCGCGAAGGCCTGAGCCATGGCCCTAAAGTCTCGTTCAAGGAAATCGCCACCAAACACTGGCGCAGCCTGTTGACCTGCATCGGTATTGTCGCGGCCACCAACGTGACCTACTACATGTTGCTCACGTACATGCCCAGCTACCTGTCGCATAACCTGCACTACGCCGAAAACAGCGGCGTGTTGATCATCATCGCGATCATGGTCGGCATGTTGTTCGTGCAGCCATTCATTGGCTTTGTCAGCGACAAGATCGGCCGCAAGCCGTTCATCATCGCCGGCAGCATCGGCCTGCTGTTTCTGTCGATCCCGGCGTTCATGCTGATCACCAGCGGCAAGACCGGCTTGATCTTCAGCGGCCTGCTGATCCTGGCGATCGTGCTGAACTTCTTTATCGGCGTGATGGCCTCGACCTTGCCAGCAATGTTTCCAACGCACTTGCGCTACAGCGCCCTGGCCAGTGCATTCAACGTCTCGGTGCTGATCGCCGGCGTCACGCCAACCGTCGTCGCCTGGCTGGTGGAAAGCACCAACGACCTGTACATGCCCGCCTATTACCTGATGGTGTTTGCCGTGGTTGGCCTGGTCACCGGCCTGACCATGAAAGAAACCGCCAACAAGCCACTGCGCGGCGCGGCCCCGGCGGCTTCCGACATGGAAGAAGCCAAAGAACTGCTGCAGGAGCATCACGACAACATCGAGCAGAAGATCGAAGACATCGACGCCGAGATTGCCGCGCTGCAAGCCAAGCGTGAAAACCTGGTGCAGCAGCATCCACGGATTAACTAAGACCTGACTGTGCGTGGTCGCGCCAAGCGACCACGCCACTGGAGTGCCCAGCATGGTTTCAAGCGTCACCGCACAATCGTTACTCAGCGCAGACGAACGCGCCGCTATTGCAGAAATCGAAGCGACTACCAATATCCTCAAGCTGGTCACGCGCCTGACCGGGATGAGATTTGCCGGCATTGCCAAATTCACCGATCTGGAATGGGTGGTGTGTTCGACCTACGACCCTCTGCAAATGGGCATCAATGTCGACGACGTACTCGACCTGGAAACCACCCTGTGCAGTGAGTTCTGCATCGACCCTCAAGCCCTGTTCATCCCGCAGATCAGCCATAACGGCCGCTTTGCCTCGCGCCCGGTGGTCAAGCAATACGCCATCGAAAGCTATGCCGGTGCACCGATCTTTCTGCCCGATGGGCGCCTGTTCGGCGCGCTGTGTGCGCTGGACTCACGGGCAATGCTGTTCGATGACCCCAACCTGCCTGAAACTCTGAGCCTGTTTGCGCGGCTGATCGGCTGCATTTTCTACGCTAACCTGGCCCCGGATCAGTAACCCCCGCCCTGCCCCGCAGCGCGACCATGTCGCGCTTGGGTGGCACGCCAAACAAGCGACTGTACTCCCGACTGAACTGCGACGGGCTCTCATAGCCCACTTTGAACGCTGCGCTGGACACGTCCTGGTGCTCGTTCAACATCAAGCGCCGCGCCTCATTCAAGCGCAGCCATTTCTGATACTGCAACGGGCTCATCGCCGTCAGTTGGCGGAAATGATGGTGAAAGGTCGCTGCGCTCATCTGCACCCGCGCTGCCAATTCTTCCACGCGTAGCGCCGCATCGAAATTCAATTTCAACCAATCGATAGCCTTGGCAATCCGATAACCCTGCCCGTCCACCGAACAGATCTGGCGCAGGCGGCCGGCCTGGTCGCTTTTCAATAGGCGGTAATGAATCTCACGCTGGATCAACGGGGCGAGCACCGGAATGGCTTCAGGCTCCTCAAGCAATGCGACCAGACGAGCGAATGCGCTGAGCATACCGTCGGTGACCGTACCGATACCCACGCCTTTGAGCACCGCACGCTCTCGGGTTGGCGGCAGATCACCTTGGGCAATCAGCTCGGCCAACATGCGCAAGTCCAGTTTGAACGTCAGCCCCAGGCAAGGTTGCTCGGGGCTGGCGACCAGCACCTCCGAGTTGGCCGGAATGTCCAGCGACGTCACCAGAAAGCGCGAGCTGTCGTAGGGGTAACCCTCACCACCGGCCCACAATTGCTTCTGGCCCTGCACCACCAGCACGATGCACGGTTCGACCATGCACACCACAGGCGCGGCCGGTTGTTCACGCCGATAGAACGCCAGCCCGGGAATCGGCATGGGGTAATCTCCGGGCGACGGGGTGCGCGACTCGATGGAGTGCGCGAGGGTTTGCAGGGACGCAGGGTGGATGCTCATAACGGACTCTTTTGCCTCTTTGCGCAACTTTACTCCCGCACGCCTCGCGAGTCCCAGGTATACCGCGAGACTCAGAGGATCAGGCAAGTAATCTGGCGAATCGAACTATGGAGCATGGGGTTTGATCCGGAAAATGCGCAGGCCATTACGCATTAACGGGTTTACGCCATGTCTGATACACCTACCAAAAGCAGTTGGGGCGCGGTGCTGGCGATGTCGCTCGCCGCGTTCGCCCTGGTCGCCTCCGAATTCATGCCCGTCAGTCTGCTGACACCGTTGGCCGCCGACCTGCACATCACCGAAGGCCAGGCTGGCCAGGGCATTTCCGTATCCGGGGTGTTTGCCCTGCTCACCAGCCTGGTGATCGCCTCGATCGCTACGCGGGTGGACCGCAAGCGCCTGTTGATGGCGTTGACGCTGCTGATGATTATCTCCGGCACCGTGGTAGCGTTCGCGCCCAATTACCTGGTGTTCATGCTCGGCCGAGCCTTGATTGGCGTGGCGATTGGTGGCTTCTGGTCATTGTCGGCGGCCACGGCGATGCGCCTGGTGCCGCAAGCGCAGATACCGCGGGCCCTTGCCATCGTCAACGGCGGCAACGCGCTGGCAACGGTGATCGCCGCGCCGCTGGGCAGCTTTCTGGGCGGGATCATCGGCTGGCGCGGTGCGTTCTTCTGCGTGGTGCCGGTCGCGGTGGTTGCACTGGTATGGCTGCTCGCCAGCCTGCCCGCGCTGAAAAACCAGGGTGAGGCGAAAACCGCCAATGCCTTGCGCCTGATGAAAAACCCCAAGGTGGCCTTGGGCATGTTCGCCGTCAGCGTGTTCTTCATGGGCCAGTTCATGTTGTTCACCTACCTGCGCCCGTTTCTGGAAAGCGTCACGCGGGTTGAGGTGTCTACGCTGTCGTTGATGCTGTTGGTGCTTGGCCTGGCAGGCCTGGCCGGTACGTTTTTGATTGAACGTTTCCTCAAGCACAACCTGTACCCGACACTGATTGCCATCCCGCTGATCATGGCAGGCCTCGCACTTGCGCTGGTGGAATGGGGCCATTCAACGATCATAACCACGCTATTGCTCGGCAGTTGGGGCCTGGTGGCAACCGCCGCACCTGTAGGCTGGTGGACGTGGCTGGCGCAAACCCTGCCCGATGACGCCGAAGCCGGCGGCGGATTGATGGTGGCTATCATCCAATTGGCGATTGCTGCCGGCGCCACCGTCGGCGGCGTGGCGTTCGACCTGAGCGGCTACCAGGCCACCTTTGAACTCAGTGCCGGCTTGCTGGTAGTCGCCACCCTGCTCGCCTGCCTGACGTCACGCCGTGCTGTGCAAGCTCGTGTTATCAGCGGTGCTACCTGAAAAAATGACTCGGCGTCTTGCCAAACTGTTTCTTGAACATGCTGGTAAAGGCGCTGGGGCTTTCGTAACCCAGTTCAAATGCCACATCGATAATCTTCTGCCCTACCGCAATGCGCTCCAGCGCCAGCAGCAGCCGCGCCTGCTGGCGCCATTGGCCGAAGGTCATGCCGGTTTCCTTGCGAAACAGGCGCTGAATGGTGGTTTGATCCAGCCCCAGGCGCGCGCTCCAATCGGCGACGGTGGAGGCATCCCCCGGTTCGTCCTGCAACGCCAGGCAAATCTGGCTGAGGCGCGGGTCGGCAGGCTGCGGCAGGGACAGCGGCAAGTCCGGCAGGATCGCCAGTTCGTCGAGGATCAGGTGCATGATCCTGGTATCGCGTGAGTCCTCGGCATACGGCGGCTTCAGGCTGACCGAGGCCTTGATCAGTTCACTCAACAGCGGCGAAACCGTCACCGTCTTCGGCTCGGCTGGCAGGTTCGGGAAGCTGTCCGGGCGCACGAACACGCTGCGCATCTTCAACGTGCCCACGCATCGCAGCGAATGGACTTGCCCGCACGGCATCCAGAAGCCACGGTTGGGTGGCACCGTCCATTGATTCAGCGCCGAATACACCACCATAACCCCGCCAATGGCATAGAGCAGTTGATGCTTGTTGTGGCTGTGTTCCGGGATCACCCAGTTTTCCGGATAATCGGTGGCCGAGCTGATGACGGCCCAATCGCCTTCATCGATCTCTTGGAGAAATTTGTCTAGGGATTTGATTGTTTCGCCCTTTTTGCGATGGTTTATGCCCGAATTTCGCGAGACAGGCATTTTCTTCGAATTTAGCATAGCTTTCGAAACAATTAGAAATGGCTGCCAGCTAAAGTACTGTCTGCCCCTGTTCGCTGCCTTGTATGGAATGCCCGCATGTCGAGCCTCACCGCGACACCCGCCGCTGCCACCACGACACCCCAGGTAAGCCCTCTGGTCATGCGCGTCCTCGGCGCCTGCGCCCTGGCGCATATGATCAATGACCTGATCCAGGCCGTGCTGCCGTCGATCTACCCGATGCTCAAGGCCAACTACGGCCTGAGCTTCACTCAGGTCGGCCTGATCACCCTGACCTTCCAGTTGACTGCCTCCCTGCTGCAACCGTGGATCGGCTATCACACCGACCGCCACCCCAAACCCTGGTTGCTGCCGGCGGGCATGGTGTGCACCTTGATCGGTATTTTGATGCTGGCGTTTGTCGGCAACTTCCCGGCGATTCTGCTCGCGGCGGGGCTGGTGGGTGTCGGCTCGTCGACCTTCCACCCGGAAACCTCGCGGGTCGCACGCCTGGCGTCCGGTGGGCGCTATGGCCTGGCGCAATCGACCTTCCAGGTCGGCGGTAACACCGGCAGCGCGTTCGGCCCTTTGCTGGCGGCAGCGATCATCATTCCCTACGGCCAGACCCATATCGCCTGGTTCGGCCTGTTTGCGGTGTTCGCGATCCTGGTGCTGTATGGCTTGAGCCGCTGGTACCGTCACCATCTCAATCTGTTCAAGCTCAAACAGGGCAGCCAGGCGACCCATGGCTTGTCCAAAGGCCGCGTGACTTTCGCCCTGGTGGTTCTGGCCGTGCTGGTGTTCTCCAAGTATTGGTACATGACCAGCCTGACCAGCTACTTCACCTTCTACCTGATTGAAAAATTCCAGCTGTCGGTGGCCAGCTCGCAGATGTACCTGTTCCTGTTCCTTGGCGCGGTGGCGGTCGGCACCTTCGCCGGGGGCCCGATCGGCGACAAGATCGGCCGCAAGAAAGTCATCTGGTTCTCGATCCTCGGCGCCGCGCCGTTCACCCTCGCCCTGCCCTACGTCGACCTGTTCTGGACCGCCGTACTCAGCGTGGTCATCGGTTTCATCATCGCCTCGGCGTTCTCGGCCATTGTGGTGTTTGCCCAGGAACTGGTGCCGGGCAACGTGGGCATGATCGCTGGGATATTCTTCGGCCTGATGTTCGGTTTCAGCGGAATTGGCGCAGCGTTGCTGGGGTTGCTTGCCGATAACCACGGGATCGAATACGTCTACAAACTGTGCTCGTTCCTGCCGTTGGTGGGCATCTTGACGATACTGTTGCCTTCGACCAAGGGGGTTTGAACGAAGGCAGGTGAGTATTTACCTGATCAAACTGTGGGAGGGACTTGCGCCCGGTAAGCATAGGTATCTTCACAACTTTGGTGCGACGCCGAAACTGTGGGAGGGGGCTTGCTCCCGATGGCGGCCTCAGGGCCGATCAGGATGCTGGGTCAGACCGAGTACATATCCGTTATTTAGGTC